>JBFKLX010000005.1:0-57392 GCA_041630155.1 Acidobacteriota bacterium | reverse complement strand
CGATTCGACCTACCGGAAAATGCTCTCGAACGTGCAGGAAATCAAAGCCCGCCGCGGACCCGTGATCAGTGTGGGGACCGAAGGCGATCCGGAGCTGGCACAATTGAGCGACGCCTACCTTGGGGTGCCGGCCTGTGACGAGTTGTTCACACCGCTGCTGACCGCGATTCCGCTCCAGTTGCTGGCGTATCATATTGCCTTGTTGCGTGGTTGCGAGATCGACCAGCCGCGCAATCTGGCCAAATCGGTGACCGTCGAATAGCAGGGCCGGTTCTCCAGCTTTTTTGGGCTGCCGAGATGCAACGCCTGGCGCCTCGTTGGCGCGAGCCGAGTGCGCAGAGGCGGGCTCCCTGGCAGTCAGCGGGCGCGAAGGAGCCTCGAAGCATGACGAAATACCCGTTCATACCCTTGCGACACGAACCTCTTCCCGAGGCTGTGATGCTGGAGAGGGCGCGCTCCTTCTACGCAGAAATGGACGGTCGCCGCAGCGTTCGCGACCTGGCTCCCGATCCCGTCCCCCGTGAGTTGATCGAGCTGGCGATCCGGACCGCTTCCACAGCTCCTTCGGGCGCCCACCGCCAGCCCTGGAGATTCGTGGCCGTCAGCGATCCCAGCCTGAAACGACAAATCCGAATCGCAGCCGAAAAAGAGGAGAAGATTTCGTATCAGGGCCGCATGCCTCCGGAATGGCTCGAGGCCCTGGCACCCTTGGGTACGACCTGGAGGAAGCCTTTTCTGGAAACCGCCCCTTGGCTGGTCGTCGTGTTCGCGGAGTTGCACGGCCGCAATCCGGACGGCAGCAGGCGAAAAAACTACTATGTGCAGGAAAGCGTGGGCATCGCTTGCGGGCTTTTCATCGTGGCGTTGCATCACATGGGGTTGGTGACGCTGACGCACACGCCGAGCCCCATGGGGTTTCTCAGTGAGTTGCTGGAGCGTCCCAGGAATGAGCGGCCCTACATACTCTTTCCGATTGGCTTTCCGGCTGGGGACGCAAAAGTGCCCGACCTGAGGCGTAAATCCCTGTCCGAGGTTTCCCTTTGGAAAGAGAGTGATTCGGTCTGATGACGGGTACTTTTGTTGGTTTCCGGACCGTCGTTCGGCGTGCTGAGAACGAACCCGCGCCGCCAAAGTCTAATAGAGTCGAGTCACTGACCTCCCCGCTGGTTGGCGGCTCGCGGCACTTGCCGGGAGTCCCTCCAGCGGGGCGCTTTCCCACCACCTTTCCCGCCCTTGCTGGTAAAATCGAGAGCTTTCAGGCTTGAAACGAGGAAAGAATGTCACACAGTCCTCCGGACGATCGCCCCGAGATGGCCAGTCCAGTCTCCGAGCCGGCAAGCGATTTGCCCGAACTGCCCGATTCGGTGCAGCTGATTCGGCTGGGGGGCAAAGAGGTCTATCTGGTCGGCACTGCCCACGTTTCTCAAAAGAGTGTCGATGAGGTCGCGCGCGTGATCGAGGCGGTCCGGCCCGACACGGTGTGTGTGGAGCTGTGCCAGGCACGTTACGTCAACCTGAAGCGCGCCCGGGAGTGGAAGAAAACGGATGTCGTCAAGGTGGTGCGGGAGGGCAAGGCGCTCCTGCTCCTGGCCTCGCTGATCATGTCGTCGTTCCAGCGGCGCATCGGGGATCGTCTGGGGGTGCGGCCGGGTGCCGAAATGGCGGAAGCGATTCGGCTGGCCGAGGCCAACGACATGCGCTTGGAGCTGCTGGATCGGGACATTCAGACCACACTGAAACGAGCTTGGAGACGCCTGGGTTGGAAAGACAAACTGCGCATGGTGTTCCATCTGCTCGGAAGCCTCTTCATTGACGAAGAGGTCGACGAACGCATCATCGAGGAATTGAAGCAGCACCAGAACATCCAGGACGCTCTGCAGATGCTGGCCGTCGAGTTTCCAGCCTTGAAAGAAACACTGGTGGTTGAGCGTGACGTCTACATGGCTCAAAAGCTGCGCCAGGCCGAAGGCGGGAAGATCGTCGCCCCGGTCGGCGCCGCGCACGTGGCCGGCATTCGAGAGGCCATCTTCCGCGACCATCCGCTGGAGCCTCTGGAGGCCCTGCCCCAATCGGCGTTCTTCCCCAAGCTCCTGCAGTGGGGTATTCCGGTTCTGATCGTAGGCCTGTTGGTGTACGGATTCTTCACCCGGGGTGCGGAGGAGTCGATCCGATCCATCTGGATCTGGTTCGCCGTCAACGGCTCGTTGAGTGCCCTGGGAGCCGCCCTGGCGTGGGGCCACCCACTCAGCGTGCTCTCGGCTTTCCTGGCGGCCCCGCTGACCAGCCTGAACCCACTGATGGCGGCCGGTTGGGTGAGCGGCCTGGTTCAGGCGTTCGTCAAGAAGCCCACAGTGGACGATCTGGAGGCGCTCCCGGAAGCCATCACCAACGTGAAAGGCTTTTGGAGCAATCCGGCCAGCCGCATCCTGCTCGTCGTGGCATTTTCAAACATCGGCAGCGTCCTGGGCACTTTCCTGGCCGGGAGTTGGATTGCCGCCCGTTCACTCGGTTGAGGGAGAGATCGTCAGGGGCTCCTCCAGACAGTCATAAAATCATGCAAGAAACGGTGCTTTCACACGAAACGCAGCTCAAAGTCGAGCAGATCACGACCGCCGACATCGTCGTCGGTATACCCAGCTTCAACAACGAGGTGACGATCCGGCACGTGGTTCGGGCCGTGGAGTACGGACTGGCCAAGTATTTTCCTCGACAAAAGGCCGTGCTGGTCAACTCCGATGGCGGCTCCACCGACCAGACCAGGCACATTGTCGAAGGGACGGCGGTCTACGGGGACATGGATACGATTCTGATCCAGCACGAAGTGCGCCCCGCTCAGAAGCTGGTCACCCCCTATCATGGCATGCCCGGGAAGGGGAGCGCCTTTCACACGATCTTCGAAGTGGCCGTCCGCCTTGGCGCCAAAGCCTGCCTGGTCGTGGACTCGGATCTTCGCAGCATCACACCCGAATGGGTGGAGCTGCTGGCCGGCCCGATCCTGCTCAAGGGCTATGATTTCGTGGCGCCCTGGTATTCTCGCTACAAATACGACGGCACCATCACCAACAGCATCATTTATCCGGTCACTCGATCGCTCTATGGTGTCCGGATGCGCCAGCCGATTGGAGGCGACTTCGGCTTTTCCGGAGCACTGGCCGAGCATTACCTGTCCCGCGACATCTGGGGTACCGATATCGCTCGCTACGGCATCGACATCTGGATGAGCACCAAGGCTATCTGCGAGGGCTACCGGATCTGTCAAGCCTTCCTCGGCGCCAAGATTCATGACGCCAAAGATCCTTCCCATTCGCTGGGCCCGATGTTCCAGCAAGTCATCGGAACCATGTTTCGCCTCATGGAGCGCTACCAGGACAAGTGGCAACGGGTGGAGCAGAGTCGCCCCACGGCGCTCTTCGGCTTCCGGTCGGAAGTGTATCCGGAGGAGATTCGAGTCGACCTGGAGGCGATGGTCGCACGATTCCGGGCCGGGTTTCAGGAGAATCGCGAGTTCCTGGGCTCGTTCCTGCCCGCTGAGCGACTCAGGGAACTGGCCGCAATTGCGAAGCTTCCCACCTCGAGATTCGACTTTCCAGGCCAAACCTGGATCCGCGTAGTCTGGGACTACGCCCTGGCGTACCATCGATCCGACAAGTCGCAGGAGACGCTGGATCGCGTCATGCTCTCCATGGTGCCTCTCTACTTTGGACGGACCGGCTCCTTCGTACGAGAGACCCGAGATATGCCGACCTATGAAGCCGAAAAGTTGATCGAACAGCTCTGCGACGGTTTCGAAACCGAAAAACCGTACTTGACGGAGCGCTGGTCGTAGCCGTGGGTTGCCCGAAAGGCGCCGAGCCGCCTGGCTCACGATTGGTCCGGCTCTGCGTTGGAGCACTCAAGGAATCGGCGAGGCGGCCACCTTGGGAGCCAGCAGATCCACGGCCGGCTGCTTCTCGCCAGAGGCGGCCAACTGTTCCTGGTTTTCGGCCTGGATCAGGTCGTCCAACGCCACGATGAGGCGTGAGAGGACATTCTTTGCAGAGCTCTCCATCAGGGCCACAGCCACATACTTGCGCCCTTTCGCCTCCACGATGGCGGCATCCGAATGCCAATCCCTCCAAGATCCGGATTTTCGGAAAATCTTGGCATCCGGCCGGGAGGCCAGTCCTTTGACGAACTTGTGACGGATCCCCGGCTGGGACATGATTTCCTTCATCTGCTGACTGGCTCGGGGGCTGACGAGCAATCCCTCCTCCAGCATGACCAGGAAGCGAGCCACCTGGCGCGCGGTCGCCCCGTGCGAAATCTGGTTCAGCGGATCACGCTTCCAGCGGCCCAGACTCCCCCCGTAGTCCTTGCCGACCCAGAGGCCGCCCTTGCGCCGGGGGTCGTACAGCTCGTAGGCGGGATCGCGGAGGATCTCAGCGATCCTCTCAAAGCCGACCAAAGCGATGAGATCGCTGGCCGCCCGGTTGCTCGAAAATCGGATCATCCGCGCGAGGCTCTTCTGCAGCTGCGGAGTGTATTCCAGTCTTCCCGCATCGATTTCCTCGAAGACCGCCAGCAGCACGGCAATCTTGGGCAGGCTGGCGGCGTAGCGCATCTTGTCCTGGTCGACTCCGGAAAACCTCAGTTCGCCATTGGACAAATCCACCAGCGCCACCGAGAGGCGTCCCTGCCGGATCAACTTGCGAAACGGCGGCTGGTCCAGAGCTGCATCCAGGCCCGCCTGCAGCTCGGGGTCCGGAGGCGGAAGCACCAGAGAACGGGACGGGGACGATTGGGCTGGCCCTGCCGGCGCAAAAGCGACGAGGCAAGACAGAAGCAAAGTGAGGACAAGGAATGATTTCATAGGAATGCTTTTCGACCTCAAATTTCTAAGAATTCCGCTGCTGGATCAGACGCTCGATCTCGGCACCGAGTCGTTGGTGCTCCTGAGCGGAATTCACTTTGAGCACGTTCGACATGATTGAGACCAAATAGACCAGGGGAGGCGCATTCTCTCGCGGAGACTCCACGATGGCGACCGAATGCATCAAGTTCTCCACATTGCCCTGGTACTGGACGCATTTGTAGCCTTCCTCGGGGGCGCAGCGATAGAGGGAGCCCGATTTGAAGAAGACAGCGGCGCGGTTGAGTGCCGGGGCGGAGGCGTAACGGTAGCGGCGGCGAGTGAAGTAGATGAGCTTCTTCATCTCGAGACTGCTCCAGCGGTCGACCAGCCGGCCCTGTTCCAGCTTGATCAACCAGCGCAGGATTTGGTTCGGGGTGCAGGTGCTCGATTTTCCGGGAATGGCTCGTGAAGCAGTCGCCGTGAAGAACGTTCTCACACGGAAGCTCTCCGGATCGAGGCCGGCCCTCCGGAGAGGAGTCTCAATCACTTCGATGGCACGTTCGCTGAGCTGCTGGCCAGGCGTGCTGGCCAGATAGGCGGCTTCTCTCTCCGGGCTGATCGGGTATCCCGCTTCGAAAGCGTCCATCAGAAGGGCCTGCTTCCACACCATGGACGCGGCGGCATTGGAGCTGGGGGAGATCATGTGATCGAGCCACTCCCACAGGCTGAAGCGATCCCCGATCTGAATCGAGCGATGCACGATGGAGGTGAAGTCGGGACCCACCACCGGGACCGCATGGCTGTTGGGAATGACGAATCGGTCCGCTACGATCTGGGTCTCGCGAAGGAGCCTTTCCCGGCTTTCGATCTCACCGGGATGACGGAGGCGCAGCTGCTCGAACAACCCCGTCATGACCAACAGCTTCCCCACGCTGCCGGGAATGTAGCCTTGGTCGCCCCGGATTTGAGCGTAGCGCGGTTGAGCAGGATCGGTGATGTCCAGCACCGCCGCCCGATAGGACTGGTCACGCGACTGAAACAACTTGTCCAAGGCCGACTGCAGGTTTGGGTCGGGCTGGGAGGCCGGCGAGATGTCGAAATCGGGATTGGTGTCGGCCAGGCGCAGCAGGATCCGGTCGCTGCCCAGCAGAGCGCCCGGCTGGAGGCGGAAATGCCCGGCCAGCTTGCCTTGCTGGATGAGGTCGTAGGCCTTGAGGCGGCGGATGCCCGTGTGTACGTATCCGTCCAGCGGATACCCGGGGAGGGCAGCAGTGACCGAGACGAACATCCCCAGCAGCAGAATCGATCGAATGAAGGTGCGCACGCACATCAAGAAGAAGGTTCCTCCAGGGAGATTTTTCGCTGACCCGCCTCGAGCAGGTCGCGATCGTACTCCCGCAAAACCTCCATGATACGTGTGTTGAGGTGTCCGACGAAAGGCCTGATTTGAAAGAGCCAGAGCTTGCCGTCCACGAAGCCGAACTCGATGTCCCAAACCAGGCCGCGTTGCTGAGCCGAGAGGGTTGCCATCCAACGCTGGACGGCCCGTTGGAGCTGCTGGATCTTGGCCTCGTTCAGGAGGTACTGGTCTCTCCGGGCCGGCAGGATCTCGACGCCCTCGCTGGTTTCGCTGAGCCCTCTTCGATAAGGGGCCTTGGCGGAAGAGAGCAGTTTGGTCTCACCCGACGGCAGGATCGACAGGGTTTCAGCGCTCTGGCCGTCGACCGCTCCACCCACCCCTTCCGCCGTGACGACAGTGAGGCTGTCGGCCTCCCCGGCCTCCAGGCCGGCGGTGATCAGCACTCCCGACTCGGCGCTGGGAACGCTGCGCAACAGGAGTACGGAGCAAAAGATTTTTTCCTGCGAGTTCAGGATCTCCCTCCTCCACAGATAGGCCCTCTCGCTGAACGGCGATGCCCATACCCTCTTGATCCCGCCGAGGATCGACTCCATGTTCTTGCGGTGTGGCAGGGTCAAGTTCAGGCCGGCTCCCGAAAAGTGCGGCAGGTCTTCGGCGTTGGTATCGCTGCGCACGAACACACCTTTTTGGTAATCGGGCAGGTTGCGGACCGCTCTTTCCACCATTGCGCGAAGATCGGGAAGCCAAGGCAGCTCGAGGATTGCCCTTCGGAAGTAATCGAGGCGGTTGAACATGAAGCGGTCGATCTCAACCTGGCTTCGCCCGGCCTCTGCCATCCGGCGGGAAGTATCGTAAGCTGCTCGGATCTCTTCGGTGAGCTTCTGTTTCCCCTCGTAAGGGCGGTCGATGTGACGGTGAAACATCCCGAAGGGGAGCGCTACGCCTTCGGCGACCTGACGAGGGAAGAGCGCTCCCAGTTGGCCCAGGTTGGCGGCCTTGGGACCCACCACTACCCCCGAATCCGAGAGCCGCAGCTGTTTCAGCGGCAAAGGCTCGACCCGCTGCAGTTGGACCCTGGAGATGTCCAGGTCGATTTTCGCCGGAGCGTTTCGCGTGATGTTCGCGATCAACTCCTTTTCGAAGCCTTCCAGTCTGCCGGGGTCTCTGATGACCACCCGCCCCAGCGGCGAGACTGCGTAAAAAAGCTGGCGGCCCTCCAGTGCTTTCAGACTGGGCAGCAAAGCGGGGGAGACCGAGGCGTTCGGAATGCCCAGGTTGCGTGCCAGCAGTTGCGAGTGGGACAGCAAATTTCCAGCGTCCAGGGTCAGGATGCCGGCCATGGGCCGCAGGTCCGCCACTGTGTCGGGAATCACGTAGATCTTGGTGGGGTCCGGCTCGTCGATCTGGTGCGCCAAGGAGAGCTCTGCTCGAGCCACTCCTGGATTGAGGCCGCGCAAGCCGTGGCTGATGGGCTGGTCCCAAAGAACATGAGACTGGTTCAAAGACTCGTCCACGTCCTGGGTCAGGCTGCTGAGCACCTCCGAAAGCGGCAGCAGGATCGAGCCCCGAACGCGAGAGTCCATGAAGCCGGAGACTTTGGGCTCGACCCGTAGGAAGTGGTCGAACTCGGGGCCGAAGGTCTGGCGAATGGAAGCCTGCCCCCAGTCGAGGCTCCGGCTGAGATAGGCCAGGTGTTGTCTGAGTTCGAGAGCCGGCAAAGCCGGCGCCTTCTCTCGAATCTCCGTGAGTTCCTGGCGCTGCGCCTGCAGCTCGCGATCCGTGAGCAGACCGGCCGCGAACGCCAATTGAAAGTACGGCCCACAGACTTCGATGCGGGCGAGTCGAGTCTCCCGGGCCCGCTTCGAGTCTTCCCCGGGTAGTCCAAACGCCGTTTCCAGCAGGACCCGAAGCAGGTTGAGGCGGTGCAGATTGTCTCGATCAAGGGCCTCGGAGGCAATTTGCCGTCTCAATCCCTCCGCCAGTCGGGCCATGCCCAGAAAGGCCTCGCGGTGCCGGCCCTTCTCTAGCTGGTCGATCAAGGCGGTCAAGGGCTGTTCGAGCTGTGGCAGGCGTCTGGCCGACCGGCGAATCAGTTCCACGACCCGAGCGGGGTCGTACTGCTTCTCCATGGTTGCCACCAGCTCCCGCAAGCGGCCACCCGTCTCGGCCGGGTGAGACTTCGAATTCAGGAAGGCCCGTACACGCTCGATGTCCGTGGCTTCGGGAAAGGAGTGAATCTTGCTGCGGAGATTCTGAAAGTTGGGGTCCAGATTGGCGATCTCCGTGGCCAGATTGCGAACTCGTTCGGTGCTTCCCGCGGTCCAGTCCGGTTGGGGTAGAGTCGCGGCCAGTTGAAACACCAGCAGGAAATTCCGGTCGACCCAATCGGGCTGGGCCAGGAGCTGACGCAGGAATGCTTCGCCTTGCCTCTCCTCGTCCTCGATCTGTCGAGCTCCTCTGTAGAAGCGAGCTTCGCGAAGAACCCATCCATCGTCGACTTGCCCGAGATAGTCCTGCAGGACCAGCTGTTTGAGCAGTCGGTGATCGTTGTCCCGGTCGAAGAACTGATCGAAATCCAGGGCCTGGAGGATCGTACCCACCTGAAAACCCAATTCGGCCAGGCGTTGCGTTTTGGGGCTCACCTCAGCGTGTTGGACCCCGCCTCCGCGCTCCCGGCACGGGGTGCCGGCGGGTGGTTGAACCGTGCCGTCCCTGCAAAACCAGCGAATGCGAAGATAGGGCCCTCGGGGGTCCAGTTTCATGCTTTCGAGGGTCTGCCGCACCTCTCTCACCTCGGCCGCCGACAAGGAACGTGGCACGATTGCGGCGGCGGCGTCCCGGCCGGACAGCATGAAGATTGCGACTAGCAAGGCGAAAGCCGCAGCAGCACGGGTGCGATGTGAATTCCGGTGTGAGTGAGTCATGGTGCTCTTGCTGTTCGGCGCGAACTCGCGCGAACTCGCCATCACCTGATTTTAGCAGAGAGTGCTCTGCAGCCAAGCTGGTTGGCTCAGGCAACTATGCTACTGTCAAGGGCGGAGCACGTTGGTGAAAGTGTTCTTCTGGCGTTGGGATCTGAGTCGAGACGAGAAGCGCAACGTCGCCGGAGCTTTTCTGACCCTGGGTGGCTTCATGGCGGGGCACGCTCTTCTCGAGACCGCCCGCGACAGCCTCTTCTTGTCTCGTCTTCCCGCCAGCGAACTTCCCTGGGTCTATCTGGCCATTGCGCTGATCTCCCTGCTGCTGACTCGATATCACCGGCGCCTGGTCGTCCTGTTCGCAGCCCGGAACGAGCTTTCCCTCTGGTTGAGTGCCAGTGGCCTGGTGACGCTGCTGTTCTGGCTGATGGTCGGTCGGGTCGGGCCCTGGGTGTACTACGCACTCTACGTCTGGTCGGGTGTCCTGGTGACCTTGGTGGGCGTCCGATTTTGGACTCTGCTGGGTGGCTTGTTCAACCTGACTCGGGCCAAGCACGTGTTTGCGCTGATCGGCACCGGCAGCGTCGTGGGAGCGATTCTGGGGTCTTTCGTGGCGGTGGTTCTGGCCACCTACCTCCCCGCCCGGCATTTGCTGCTGGCGTCCGCCGGCTTGCTCCTGCTCTCAGCACCCCTCCCGCGCATCATGCATCTGAACAGCCCGGTCATGGATCCCCCGGAGGAGGGGAGCCAGGAGGAGCTGAGGGCCGTGCTGCGAAAGGTCTGGGCGGGTCCGTATTTGCGGCGTCTGGGGCTCCTGATCCTCCTGTCCACGGTCACCTTCACCCTGGTGGACTTTCTGTTCAAGAGTGCGGCCGACCGATTCGTTCCAGCCGCACAGTTGGACCAGTTCTTTTCCAGCGTCTATCTGGCACTGAACCTGTCGTCTTTACTGGTGCAACTGATAGTGGCGCCGCGGCTCTTGCCTCGTCTGGGGGTGCATGCCAGCCAGGGCGTGGTGCCCGGGCTGCTGTTGATGGGCTGTGCCGGCTTCTGGGCTGCCGGCGGACTGCTGGCTGCCCTGTCGCTCAAGGCAGTCGACGGGTCGCTGCGCCACTCCTTCCACCGAACGCTCACGGAACTGCTTTTCGTTCCCCTACCCGAAAAAGTGCGAGGCCAGGTCAAGGGCGTGATCGACGTGTTGGGTCAGCGGGGTGGGCAGAGCCTTGCGTCGCTGCTGATTCTTGGGGCTCTTCGGGTGGGCGCCGATGAACAGACCTTCCTCGCGTTTACCCTGGCCTCCGCACTGCTGTGGCTGTTGCTGGTACCAGGTGTCAAGCAGCATTATCTGGGCGTTTTTCGGGAAATTCTGACGTCCGAGGTCTCGCAGGCGCGAATCGATTTCCCTGCCTTGGACACCGCATCGCTCACCCGGCTGCTGCAGGCGCTGAATCATCCCGACGATCGGAGAGTCCTGGCGGCCCTGGAAATGCTTCACGAATTGCGTCAGGAGTCGCGCATTCCGGCTCTGATCCTCTACCATCCTGCTCCCCGCGTCGTTTTGCGCGCCCTGGAGTTGCTGGGCGTCGACCCCAAAGAGGACGTGCTGCCGGCAATCGAACGCCTCGTGGAGCACGAGCACGAGGCGATTCGCGCGGCGGCCGTGCAGGCGCTCGTGATGAGAGAAGGGGGAGGGAGCCAGGCAGTTCTCGACCGGGCACGGCGAGATGCTTCTCCGGCGGTTCGAGCCACTGCGCTGGTGGGAATCATCGCCAGAGACGGCCTTCCCTCGGCCCGGCAACTCCGAGAGGTGGAGAGACAGGGGTTCTTGAACTCGTCCCCTGCCATTGGCGCCATGGCCCGAGCAATCCGGGCCCGACCCCTGCGGGAGTTTGGACCTCTGCTGGCCCTGATGTGCCGCAGCCAGCTCGGCGGCTCGGCGCCACTCGAACTGGTCCGCGCGATGCGGGCCGTGGGGACGGCCCAGCTGTTCGAGCCGCTCTTGATGTTCCTGGGGACTCGGCGGCTGCGTGGCCCGGTCACCGAGGCCCTGTTGGCCCTGCGCCCCGCTGTCGTGTCCCAACTGGACTCCGCGCTGCGCAATCCAGAGGTGCCCCACGGCATCCGTTGCCATGTTCCCGCCGTGGTCAGGCGGTTCGAACCCACCGTCGCTGCAGAGATCCTGATCGAACATTTGCAGGGCGAGAGCGACGGGATGATCCGTTTCAAGATCCTGCGCGCGCTGGGTGCGCTGCGCAAGGACTACCCCCGCCTGGAACTTCCGGCTGAGCCTCTGCAACTCGTGTTGGACGAGAATCTCGGTTCTGCCGTGGCGTACTCGCAGTGGCGCCGGCAACTGGGATCCATCCCTCCCGATTTGCATCTCCGGGCCGGCTCGGTTCACGACATCCTGGCGGACCTGCTCCGGCACAAGCAGATTCACGCCCTGGAGCGGATCTTCCGGTTGCTCAACCTGCTCTATGCCAGCGAAGACTTCCGCAAAGTCTATGCGGGTCTCCGGAGTGAACAGGAGAGCTCACGGGCCGGCAGTCGAGAGTTGCTGGAGTATCTGGTCCCCAAGACACTGGCCGGAGCCCTCCTGGAACTGTTCGACGATTCGACCCTTCGAGATGGTGTCGCTTCCTCGGAGGAATATGGCGAGGTGCTGGAGGTCCTGCTGGAGAGTCCCTCAGAAATGCTGAGCTGTCTGGCCGCTCGACAGCTGGCCCACCTGGAGATTCCAGGCTGGGAGCGCCTCTTGCGCCGGCGACTGCGTGGCGCCTCCACGGCTTTGGCGCTGGTCATCCAAGGAGACTTGCCCGACTCCAATTCGCGAATGGAGGGTCAGGGTGCGCGATAAAGTGCTGTTCGTCGGGCCGCTGGAGCGGGTGCTTTACCTCCGCAGCCTCCCCGCCGCCCAGGGCTTGAGCTCGGATCACCTGGCCAGCATCGCTCGGCACGCCAAGGAACGCACCTTTGCCAGTGGGGAGTATCTCTTCCGCAGCGGCGTCCCAGTGGAATCGTTTTACGTCGTCGTGGACGGCATAGTGGAAGTCCAAAGGGGGAGCGGGCAACCTCAGCGCCTGGGCCCCGAAGAGACGGTGGGATTTTTGCACCTGGTCGCCCGGGGGGGGCAAGGTTTGACCGCCCGGGCCGAGACGGAAACACTCGCGCTGGAGTTCCCGGGTGAGAGCCAGTTGGACTTATGGGAGAGCCATTTCGACATCCTGGCCAGCTATTTCCGCTACCTGCTGTCGCTGACCATCAGTGTGATCGACCAGGCCGCAGCTCCCCGGGAAAGGCAGGCACCGACCCACCCAATCTTTGGTGCGAGACTCGATCTGGTCGACAAACTCGGCCTACTGGCCACACTTTCGGAGTTTCAGAACTGCAGTCTCGACGCCCTGGGGGAAGTGTGCCGGCATGCGCGCACGCGGGAACTCGAGGCCGGACGACAGCTGTGGACCATGGGGTCCGACGCCGAACATTTTCTCCTGTTGACAGCGGGTGAGCTGTTGCAGCGAAGTCAGACCCGGCAGTCACCGATTCGCCCACCGGCCCTGGTGGGGTTGGAAGAAGCGCTCTCCTCCCGGCTCCGCTGGTACGAGCTCGAGGCCTCCAGGCAGAGCACCATCCTCGAGATTCGCATCGAGTCCTTCCTGGACATCCTGGAAGACCACTTCGAGATGTCCGTCGAGTTCATGGCCAACCTGGCCCGACGGCTCCTGAAACTGCTTTACGATTGAGGGCCGCCGAGCGCCGAAGGGACCGCCCGCCACACTTGCGAGCAAAGAGCGCCGCCCCAGTTTGGCACGGGCTTTCCGTATCAGCCACGCGTCTGTAAACTTGTTGACAGTCCGGTGCGGAGGAAAGCGTCAATGAATCTGTTCAGAATCACCCCTTGGGTCGCGGTGCTCTGTATGCTTGGAACCGGGTCGAGGGCGGAAGTCCTGGATGTGGCGCCACAGGGCTTCTCCGTTCGCAGTACAGTCGAGGTCTCCGCAACCCCGGACCGGGCCTACCAGATTTTTGTCGGCAAAGTGAGCTCTTGGTGGCATCCCGACCATACCTTCTTCGGGACTTCTGAGTACCTCTCGATCCAACCCGAGGCCCAAGGCTGCTTTTGTGAGCGCACCCCTGCCGGCTCCGAGGTGCGTCATCTCACCGTGGTGTTCGTCGACCCTGGCAAGGGGATCCGCATGCTCGGCGGCTTGGGCCCCCTCCAGGAGCTGGGATTGGACGGTGCCATGAGCGTGGTCTTCCTGCCGATCGACGAGGGTGGAGCCCGGGTGGAGTTGACTTATCGAGTGTCGGGTTACTCGAAGGGCGGGCTGGAGCGGCTGGCGGGGCCGGTCGATCACGTACTCAGTGAACAGTTGAGCCGCTACAGGAACTTTGTCGAAACGGGCGAGCCTGGATGACGCCCCGGCAGATCGATTGGTGGAACGATCGTTCCAGAGGTCGTCAACTCGCTTCGACGGCCTCGCGAGCTCTTTTCCTTCTCCGGTAGGCCCGGTAGTGGTGGAGCTGCGAGGTCAACACCCCGAGAAAAATCAGCAGCATCCCCAGGACGACTTGGGGGTGGATCGCCTGATTCAGCAGCAGCCAATCGAAAAACACCGCCACAACTGGTGTGAAATAGACGACCAGGGAAAGAGACACCGCGGTGATTCGCTGCAGGAGCCAGTAGTAGAGGGTAAATGCCAGTGCCGAGGCAGCCAGGGCCAGGTAAAGCACCGCCAGCACGGCACGGTCGTCCCAGGCTGCCTGGGCGACCTCGCCCCGGAGCCAGGCCACCACCAGCAGGCACAGGCTTCCCACGATCATCTGCTGGAGGCTGAGCTGAGCAGGGTCGGTCGTGCTGAGATGCTTCTTCACCAGCACCGAACTGAGGGCTCCGGATGCGGCGCCGGTCAACACACCCAGGACCGCCAGCAGGATCTGGCCTTCAAAGGCGGTGCGCGCCAACTCTTGATGAAAAATCACTGCCACGCCGGCGAACCCCACCGCCAGGCCCAGATAGATGTTGTGGCGGAAGGGCTCCTTGCGAAGAAGGAAGTGGGACATCAGCCCGGTGAAGATCGGAAAAGTGGCGAAGAAGATCGCTGTGACTCCAGCCGAGAGGAACTGCTCACCCCAATAGATCAACCCGTAATCGACGACGTACACCAGCACCGCCGTCAGGACCACCAGTGGCAAGTTCCCTCGGGTTCGTGGCTTGGGATGGCGCAGCCGAAGATATCCAGCCAGCATGACCGCGGCTGCCAGGAAGCGCAGAGCGGCACCCAGGAAGGGCGGAAATCCGAGCAGAGAGTACTTGATCGCGACCCAGGAGGTCCCCCACACGAGGCACAAAACAGCAAAGGCCAGAACCTCCAGCATCCCCAGTTCCCCTCCCGATGGAATCCGCCGCCCGATTCTCTAACCAAGGACGACATGCATCTGATCTCGGATTCAGGCCAGGCGAAAGACCAAGCCTGGATCTCTCAGCCCCCCCTCGGGAAGTCAGGGATGGTCTACAATCCCTGCGGAGACCGATTCAATGAAAGCCAAACATAGCCTTGCAGTCCTGTCCCTATTGCTGACCCTGCTGGGATCCCTTTCGGCCCAGGATCAGCGCTTCTCGGTCCTGATCCGGGGGGGACGAGTCATGGACGGTACCGGAAATCCCCCCTTTCGTGCCGACGTCGGGGTACGCGAGAGCGGAATCGTGGCCGTGGGACGGCTGGACGCTTTACGCGCCGATCTCGTAGTGGAGGCCGCCGGGAAGCTCATCCTTCCCGGTTTCATCGACTTGCACTCCCACGCCGACGATCCGCTGCGCCAGGAGACCGGCCTTCGCTCGTCCAACGCGGCGCGCCGTGCCGCACCCAACCTGGTGGCCCAGGGAATTACTACGGTTGTAGTAAACCAGGACGGACGCTCGGCTTGGCCGATTGCCGAACAGAAGACGGCCCTCGAGTCCGGGGGGATCGGACCCAACACGATTCTGCTGGTCGGACATGGCACCGTGCGCGCCTTGGCCATGGGTGCCGACGTTCGCCGGGCGGCCACCCCGCAAGAGGTGGCGCAGATGTCCGAGCTGGTGACCCAGGCGATGGAGGAGGGGGCAGCCGGCGTGTCGGCGGGTCTGGAATACTACCCGGGTCGTTGGAGCAATCTGGAAGAGACGGTGGAGGTGGTCAGGAGTGTGGCGCCTTACGGGGGAGTCTACATCTCACATCAGCGCAGCGAAGGATCCGACCCGATGTGGTGGTGGCCCAGTCGGGACGCCTCACCTCCGACTCTGCTGGACGCCGTGATGGAGACGATCGAGATCGGACGCGGGACGGGTGTCGCGGTTGTGGCCTCCCACATCAAGGCCAAGGGGGCGCATTACTGGGGCTCCTCTGCGGCAGCGATTCTGGCGATCCAACGGGCGCGCAAGGAGGGTGTGGAGATCTATGCGGATCAGTACCCTTATGACACCACCGGCAGCGACGGCAATACGGTGCTGATTCCACCCTGGGTGTTCCCCAATCGCTCCCCGGCCGCAGGCGTCGTGGACCGTGCCGCCGCGCTGCGCCAGGTTTTGGAGGATTCCGAAGCGGAGGTTCGACTCCGCCAGGATGTGCGCCATGAGATCTCACGGCGTGGCGGAGCCGATCGGATCGTGGTTTTCGAGTGCCCGGAGAACGAGCTGGTGGGAAAGAGTCTGGCGGATCTGGCTGTGGAGTGGAGTTTGACCGAAGTCGACGCGGCTCTCCAGCTGCAGTTCCGTTGCGACCCGCAGCGGCCCGGCGGCGCCCGGTTGCGAGGCTTCTCTCTGCACGAGGAGGATCTACAGCGCTATGCACGTCCCGCCTGGACGGCGACCGCTTCCGACGCGGGGATTGCTCTGCCCGAAGACGGCTTCGTGCATGCCCGATTCTATGGCACCTTCCCTCGGAAGCTCCGGCGCTACGCTCTCGAATTGGGGGTGGTCACATTGGAGGATGCCGTTCGCTCCATGACTTCGCTGCCGGCTCAGATCCTCGGCTTGAAAAACCGTGGGCAGGTGCGAGAGGGCTTCCAGGCTGATCTGGTCGTGCTGGACCCCGAGACCGTTCGAGATCGGGCCACCTTCTTCGAACCCCATCAGTTTCCGGAGGGGATCGAACAGGTGTTGGTCAACGGGCGATTCGTGGTGCGAGACGGCAAACCGACGGGCGCCTTGCCGGGAAGAGTACTGGTTCCTCGCCGCTAGAGCGGCGCCGAAAACCCGGACAGTCTCGCGCTGCCTTGTCTTGACCGCTCGAGCAATCCGGGCTAAGACCCCCCGCCCAGGCGGCAAACCAGAAATCTCCGGTCGGCGACCGAGCCGACCAGCAGGTGGCCCTTCCAGACCGCCGCCACGCTGGAGGCGGACAGCAGGCTGCCGTCGTCTACCAGGACGCGCGTGATTTGAAAGCCGCGCTGCGGGAAGAGCATCACTTCGAGCACCTCCGAGGGAGCGATTTCGGCTGGATCGGCCATGTACTGAACGAATGTCAGAAGCCTGGGGTGGGCGCCGATCCAAAGGTGGCCCTGCTCGTCCAGTTCGATGTTGTCCACGCCGGTCCCGGCGTCGATGACCTGCTCCAGCCGGAGCTGGTTGTCCGCAGGGTTGCGCCGATAAATCGAAATGGTGCGGCCCACCGATGCTCCAACGTAAACCATTCTGCCGTCGGCGCTGAGCTGGACCCCGTTGGGATAGGCGAGGCCGGCGGCCGCGATCTGGAATTCCCTCCCGTCAAAGTAGAGCAGATAGGAACGAGCCAGCTGCAGATACTCCTCCAGGGCTCTCCCAAAACCGCTCTCAGCCCGGTGATCATTGGTGACGTAGAAGCTGTCCGGGCCGGTGGCGGCGAGATCGTTGGGGCTGTGCATCAGGGGCGAGCCGATCGAGCGCCGGTGACGCAGCGCTCGCTCGAAGTAGTCGTAAACTTCGACGAAGTGGCCGTCCCGCCGATGATTGACGACCAGAAGAGTCTTGTGGCCCTGGTCGTCTCGAAACAGCGAAATCCCGTGAGGGTGGAAGTCGGCTGGAAAGTCCTGCGCCAGCCTGACCGGCTGGGCGGCCGGGTCGCTCAAATCGAACTCGAAGATGGCTCCGGGCGTGCCGCCGCGCCGGTCAGCGGCCGAGACCAGCGCGATCCCAGTCTCCCGGTCCACGGTGATGTCTTCGGAGCTGGGAACTCCAGCCACTTGGCGGCAGGGACCCGGAAGCCTGGGCTCCAGGCGTCGGAACTCCCCGGCGTCCCAGAGCGTCTTGGCGGCAAAGGCCGCGGCACAGGAAGCGATCGCGATCAGGACGAGCAGCCAGCGAGGGAGTCTCATCGGCTTTCAGCTTACGCGATCGGCAGGATGGCTGGCCAGCTTGGAGGGCCCGGAGGCAGACACATTCGAGCACCACACGCCAAATCCCTTGACCGCGGGGCAGTCGGGAATCGGCAATTGAACATTTCCCGGAGACCCCGGGTTGTATAGTGGGACCGTGATGAATTCTCGATCGATTCTCATCCCGGCAGTGCTTCTGACTCTCTCGATGACCAGCCTTGCTTCCGCGCCGGTTCGAGGCCTGTGGCGGGCGATCGCGCCGCTGCCCTCGCCCCGTCAGGAAGTCGCGGTGACAGCCCTGGGAAAGGATGTCTACGTGCTGGGAGGCTTGACGCCGGGAGGCGCCACCAACGGAGTCGCGGTCTTCGACGCCGAAGCCGGTACCTGGAGCGAAGCTGCGGGGCTTCCACGCGTCCTGCACCATGGCGCCGCCGCCCAGGTTGGCGGGAGGATCTATTCAGTGGGAGGTTTTCTGGGAACCACTTTTTCTCCCACCGACGAGGTCTTCGAGTTGGATCCGTCGGCTGGAAACTGGAGTGAAATTTCTTCACTGCCGAGTTCGCGGGGAGCGTTGGCCGCGGCGGTCATCGACGGTTGCATCTATGCGGCGGGTGGCGCGGGCCTGGGCGGGGACACCAGTTCTTTGTTCCGTTTCGATCCGGCTGCGGGAACCTGGGAGACGCTCCCTTCCATGAGCATGCCGCGCAACCATCACGCGGCTGCGGCCATAGACGGCAAGCTCTACGTGGTCGGCGGGCGCCGCTTCGGGAGCAATCTCAACAGCCTCGAGATCTTCGATCCGGCCACCGCGAGCTGGGAAGCAGGGCCACCGCTCCCCACGGCTCGCTCCGGGATTGCTGCGGTCGCCGTGGGCGGCCGGCTCTTCGTTTTCGGAGGAGAGATCCCAGGGGTCTTCGAAGAGGTGGAGGTCTTCGACCCTGGCACCGGCCGCTGGTCCAGCCTGACCCCGATGCCCCTGCCCCGCCACGGGATCGGAGCTGCCGTGTTTCTCGATCGAATCATCATCCCGGGTGGCGCCACCGTCGAGGGCTTCGGGTCGACCGCGCAGTCGGACGAGTTTCTGGTTCTCCGGCACCATGCGGTTCTCGCACAGTTCGCCGACAGCCCTGAGATCGTCTCTCAACTGCTGGCCGCCAATTTCAAGGCGACGCCGGTAGAAGTTGTGGCGGAGCTTCGAGGGCAGGACGGCGCTCTGCTCCCCATTCCCCTGGACGAAGGACCGGCAGCCGGCCAGACCGGATTCACCCTGCAGCCGGGGCAAAGCCGCACGCTCTCCACGCCCGGTGCGACCCAGCCGCCCGCTGTTGGATTCGCTCAGGTGTTCTCCAACCAGCCCTTGTTGGCACACGTCCTCTTTTCCAGTGACTTTGGCTTCGCAGGAGTGCTCGCTTCAGTGCCGCTGCGGGCATTCGGAGTGCCGGTGCAGCGCAGTGCCCGAGGCAATGTGAACTCGGGCATCGCTCTAGCCGAGGTTTCGGAGACCGGCTGCACTATCCGGCTCTCTCTGCTGGACTCGGCGGGCAATCTGATCGCGACTGCCGAGATCGCGTTGGCCGCCCTGGGTCACGTGGCGAGTTTCATCGATCAGCTGTTCCCCGGGCTGGACGTGGAGTTCGAAGGCTCACTGACCGGCACAGCCGACTGCCGGTTCGCGGCGATGGCGATCCTGCTTCGCGGCAATCAGATGGCCACGCTCCCGGTGCAGAGTCTCGAGGCCGGCATGTGAACCACACCAGTGGTTTCTCCCGGCCGGCCGAGGGTTCTCCTGGTCGAGGCTGGCCGTTCCGACCCGGCGGCTGCTAAGATTCGGGCGTCACATTCTGGGGGAACTCGAAAATGTCGGATCGTCAGGAATTGGCTCGTCGTTCGTTCATACAATACTTCTCCGGCTTGGGCCTGGGTGCCACATTGCTGCCTGGAGTCCTGTGGGCCAAGCTGCAGGAGGCGGAAAAGAAAGACCTTCGAGTCACAGTGGAAATGCTGGAACAAGCCGGCAAGATGATCGGGCTCGAACTCACCGATGAAGAGCGAACATTGATGCTTTCCGGGGTCAACGAGGCCCTGGAAAACTACGAGAAGCTGCGCACTGTCACTCTGGACAACGCAATACCTCCCGCCCTGCGCTTCGATCCGCTTCTACCGGGTGTCGAGTTGAAATCCGAGCCCGATCAGCCGCCCAGGACGAGCCCCCAATCGCCGCCCAGCGTCCCTGAGAACCTGGAGAAATTGGCCTTTCTTCCGGTGACGCAGCTGGCCGAGTTGATCCGGACCCGGCAAGTGACCTCTCGGCAACTGACCGAGATGTATCTGGAGCGCTTGAAGCGCCACGACCGGGAACTCTTCTGCGTGGTCACGCTCACCGAAGAAATGGCTTTGCGCCAAGCCGACCGGGCGGACGCCGAACTGGCTCGAGGACGCTACCGGGGCCCGCTGCATGGCATTCCCTGGGGCGCCAAGGACCTGCTGGCCGTGCGAGGATACCGCACCACCTGGGGCGCCATGCCGTTCAGGGACCAGGTGATCGACGAGGACGCCACGGTGGTTCAGCGTCTGGAATCCGCGGGCGCCGTGCTCGTCGCGAAGCTTACACTGGGCGCGCTGGCCTGGGGGGATGTCTGGTTTGGAGGAAAGACCCGCAACCCCTGGAATCCGGAGCAGGGCTCCAGCGGATCTTCAGCCGGTTCGGCCGCGGCGGTTGCGGCCGGCCTGGTTGGCTTCGCCATCGGCTCCGAGACCTGGGGCTCCATCGTCTCGCCGGCTACTCGCTGCGGAGTGACCGGCTTGAGGCCGACCTTCGGGCGGGTGAGCCGCCATGGAGCCATGGCTCTCAGCTGGAGCATGGACAAACTGGGACCGATCTGCCGGAGTGTCGAGGATGGCGCCCTCGTCCTGGACGCGATCCAGGGCCCGGACGATCGCGACCCGACGGTGCGCCGTGCTCCGTGGAAATGGGACGGCACCCGTCGAGGCCGGGGACTCCGCTTGGGCTACCTCGAGAAAGCCTTTGCCCGGGAGCCCGAAGAGGAAGCCGCCCAGAAGGTGCGCGAGCTGGATCGCGCGGCCCTGGATCACTTGCAGCAGCTCGGCTTCGAGCTGGTGGCAATCGAGTTGCCGGAGCAGCTTCCGGTGAGTGCCATGAGCTTCATCCTGAATGTGGAAGCGGCGGCCGCCTTCGACGAATTGACCCGCAGCAACCGGGACGATCTGATGGTGCGGCAGATCGAGAACGCCTGGCCCAACGTGTTCCGCCACTCCCGATTGGTCCCGGCGGTCGATTACATCCAGGCCAACCGCATGCGAACGCTCTTGATGCAGCAACTCGATGCAGCCTTGGCCGAGGTGGATGTCTACGTGGCGCCCAGCTTTGGCAATCCCAATCTGCTCATGACCAACCTCACGGGACATCCGTGTGTCGTGGTCCCCAATGGTTTCGTCGACGAGGGGCGGCCCGCCAGCATCACCTTCACCGGGAAGCTCTACCAGGAGGAGTCCGCTCTTCTCGTGGCTCGAGCCTATCAGGAATCGACTGACTTCCACCGCCGCATCCCGCCGAGCTTCGCAGTCTGAGACAGGACCGCACTTTTTCACACCGGGATCTCGCCGGTGACGGGCCCCGGGGAGGCGTCAACCTTTCCGCCCATGGCCCGGTCTAAGGTGGGTGCGCAATGAGATTGGAGAGGGCCGTTGCAGAGTGACGAGACCCTGATTCTTCGGGCTCAGAGGGGTGACGTCGAGGCATTCGAACAGATCGTGCACCGCTACGATCAGCGAATCCTCGCGCTGGCGCTTCGCTATACCCAGGATCCCGATGAGGCAAAGGACGTTTATCAGGAGGTCTTCATGCGCGTTTACCGAGCGCTGCCGCGATTCCAGTTCCGCAGCCAGTTCGCCACCTGGCTGCACCGGATCGCCGTCAATGTCTGTTTCACCCAGAGACGGCAGCTTCAGCGCCGATCCCACCTGTCCCTGGATGAGCCGCGCGGTGCGGCGGGCACTGGTGCCAGTTGGGGCGAGATGATCCTGGATGAGAGAACCGGAGAAGACCGTGTGCTGGTGGACGAGCTCTCGAGCCAGATTCATGATGCTCTGCGGGAGCTGTCACCCACCCAGAGGCTGGTGTTCATTCTCCGTCATTATCACGACTTCAAACTCCGCGAGATCGCAGCCATGTTGCGCTGTGCCGAGGGTACCGTCAAGCGCCATCTGTTCACCGCGACCCGGCGGATGCGCAGGCAGCTGCAAACTCGCCTGAGCGAGCAAGGAATATGAAACACGAGAGATTCCGCCAATGGCTTTCCCTGTCGATCTATGGGGAGTTGAGTGAGGACGAACAGTCCCGGTTGAGCGAGCATCTGGAGAAATGCCAGACCTGCCGACAGGAATTGACCGAGCTTCGGCGCCTGCAGAGCCTGCTCGATTCGAACCTCGCCGAGCCTCCCCCCGGCTTGCTCGCTGAGGCCCGGGCGCAGTTGCGTGGCAGTCTGCGCGCCCAGCGCCCTCCCTCGCGCGTGCTTTCTCTTCTTCCGCCCTTGGGGCGTTTACAGACTCCGATTGCCCTGGCCGCATCGCTCCTGGTGGGCCTGTTGTTGGGGCGTTGGATGCTTCCCTCGGCAGCCCCCGAGGCGCCGGACGATTGGCTGGCCCGCGGACTGGGTCTGGCCAATATTCAGTTTCTGGACGCGGACCCCTCCGACGGCGAATTGGAGGTACGCTTCGACGCGGTGCGCACCATCCAGCTGAGAGCTGCCTTCTCCGATCCACGTATTCAAGCGGTCTTGCTCGGAGCGCTGCGCGCAGAGGGAAACCCGGGAACGCGCATTCAGGCCGTGGCAGCGGTTCAGGAAGAAGCCGCCCCATCCCGAAGCGAGAGTCTGCGGGGTGCTTTGATCGAGGCTGTCAAGTTCGACGAGAATGCGGGTGTCCGAAAGCGTGCCTTGAGCGTGCTGGCGGAAATGCCCCGCCGGGCAGACGTTCAACGGGCGCTGATTCACGTACTCGTCCACGACCCCAACCCCGGCCTGCGAGTTGCCGCCATCACCGCGCTGGAAAGCGACGCAGTCGGTGAGGTCTCGCTGGACCAGGAAACGCTGCGCCAACTCGAACAGAGCGTGAGCAGCGAAAAGAACGATTTCATCCGCCTTCGATCGAAGGCGTTGCTCGAGGAGGTTCGATTCCAATGAAAGCAAGAGCATTGATTTTCATCACAGCCGCCCTGCTGATGGCCGGCACGGTCTTTGGCCTCGAAGTGAACCGGGTTTTCAACGTGAGTCCGGGAGGCGAACTCAGCCTGAAGGCCCGTCACGGTGACATTCAGGTCAAGGTACAGCCCGGCGGCCAGGTGTCGCTGTTTTGCCGAGGTTTGAGCGATACCGATCTGGAAGTCAACCAGAGCGGAAATCTCATCCAGGTCGTCCAAACGGGACGCGGGAACTGGGGCAACGTGCGCTTCGAGG
This sequence comes from Acidobacteriota bacterium, assembly GCA_041630155.1. Lineage (GTDB taxonomy): Bacteria > Acidobacteriota > UBA6911 > RPQK01 > JANQFM01 > JBFGHG01. The sequence goes on along the minus strand of JBFKLX010000005.1, from coordinate 34,475 downwards.
TGGTCGTGCCCGAGCGGTTCAATCTCAATCTGGATACCGATGCCGGGGACGTGCGCATCGACGGCGATCTGGAGGGAATGCTCAAGATCAACACGCACGGCGGCGACATCAGCTTCCGCAATGTTCGAGGAGAAGCCGATGTGCGGAGTTCGGGCGGGGACATTCGAGGGCAAGACGTTGCCGGCAACTCCTCGATCCGAAGCATGGGCGGCGACATCCAAGTGGGAGCCGTCGAGGGAACGCTCAAACTCTCCACCCACGGCGGTGACGTGGTGATCGGTCGAGTGGGCGGCGGCCTCGAAGCCAAGACCCTGGGAGGCGATATCGTAGTGGGAGACGTGGATGCCGACGCGGTGCTCTCGACTCTGGGGGGCGATATCGAAGTGGGTCGCGTTTCGGCCTCGGCTTCACTGGACACGAAAGGGGGCGACATCCGGCTGGCTGGAGCCAGCGGAGAAGTCAAAGCCAGCACCGCTGGAGGCGACATCGATTTGAGAGAGATCACGGGTTCGATCGACGCCGACACGGCTGGAGGCGATATCGAAGCCAGGCTCGTTCCGCGCGGCTCCAAGGGGAGCCGCCTGGTGTCCAGAGGCGGCGATATCGTGCTTCGGCTGGACTCGTCGGTCGGGGCGACCGTCGAGGCCCGGATCCGAGTCCGGAGCTCCTGGTCGCGCCGCTTCGACGACTACCAGATCATCTCGGACTTTCCCGCCGTGTCCAGCGAGAAAGATGCGGAGGGAAGGGACATCGCAGGAACCTATCGGATCGGCGGGGGCGGACCCACCATTCAGCTGGAAACGGTCAACGGAACCATCCAGATTCGCCGCAACTAGTCCCAGCGGCCCCTTGCACGAGGCGGCTCTCAGAGGCCGCCTCATTTCGTGGCCAACCCGGTCACTCGCCCTCGCGGAAAGCTCTCGAGCCGGGCCGGAAACCTCCAACTCAGGGCTTGGCCCTGCCGCCCCGTTCAGCTAAGCTGAACAGGGTCATGCCGCAGAACACTCTCTTCAGTTTTTTCGTGCCGGAAAACCCGGACGCCCTGAGGAACCCGCGCCATTCTGCGTGGCGCCGCGACAGCTTGGTCACTCTCGATCGCGACTGGCGCGGCCGCTCCTTCCTCAAAGAACAAGGGCTTCACTGGAAAAACCTCACCCAGGTGGCCTCTCTATGGAATTCGGACACCCTCTTCTTGCTGGTGGAGTGTTGGTTCGAAAGCCTCGACCGAGACGGTGATGCAATCGAACTCATCTTGCGGCCTGAAAACTGCGAAGACTATTTCCACTGGGAGGTCGGACCGCCCGATCGCTGCCTCGACTGCCACGTCATGGAGCCACGGGTCGACCTGGACTATCAGTGGAGCTCAGACTCCGACTTGACCGTCTCGATCGGGCAGGAAGAACGAATCTGGAGAGCTTTCCTGGCGCTTCCTTTCCGACCGATCCTGAGGGCCAGTCAATGTTCCGGCAACCCCGAGGTGGGTGACGTTTGGGGAATCAATCTCGCCCGGATCGTCGGGTCGGAGAACACCCGGGAAGTAGCCATCTGGAGGCCTCCCTATACGGCGCAACCCGACTTCCACCAAACGGCTTGCCTGGGAAACCTCATGTTTCTGGAGACCTGACTTGGAACTCGCCTCCCTCTCCCTGGCCGAAATCCGAGAGTTCGTCGAACGCCGCAAACGCCTCTCCAGGAGGCTGCTCGAGGAACTCCAGAACGATCCCCGGCAGGGCGTCCGGAGGCTCGCTCGTCGACTCGACCGACGGCGGGCGGCCCGGCAGCAGGAGCGCCGCCGCATGCAGCGCCTGCTTTCCTTGGAGCGTGAGCTCTGGTCTCAGGGAGTCACCAGAGTGGCGGGAGTAGACGAGGCCGGCGTGGGCCCGCTGGCGGGGCCCGTGGTCGCCGCGGCAGTGGTTTTTCCACCCGGGACGGTGATCCCTGCCGTCGATGATTCGAAGCGGCTCGACCCGGAAGAGCGGGGCCGGCTCTGCATCCGAATCCGCAGCGCGGTCGTTGGCATCGGCTTTGGAGTGGCCGAAGTTGCAGAGATCGATCGATTGAACGTGTACCATGCGGCTCTTCAGGCGATGCGGCGAGCGGTGCTGGATCTCCCGCTGCGCCCGCAACAGGTGCTCGTCGATGCTCGCACCATCCCCGACCTGCCGCTGCCGCAGCATCCCGTGGCGGGCGGAGATTCCAGACATTTCTCAATCGCGGCTGCCTCGATCATGGCCAAGACGTACCGCGACGAACTGATGTGTGAGCTGGACAGCCGGTTTCCAGAGTATGGGTTCTCAGCCCACAAGGGCTATGCGACTCCGCAGCACCAGCAGGCAATTCGGCGCCATGGCCTCTGCCCCGCCCATCGCCGTTCCTACGCTTTCGTTCAGGAACTCGCGGGTGAGAGCAGCCCTCAGTACCGCGATTTGAAGAGACGCCTGGACTCGGAATGTTCGGCCGAAGAATTGGCCGCGGTTCGGCACGACTTTCGAGGGACCGCCGGGCTCCTTCCCGCGGAAAGGCGACGGCTCCAGCAATTGATCACGCGCCACAAGAAGAAATATCCCGGTCCTGAGCAACTCTCCCTTTTGGACTGAGGTTGCCATGAGCGATCCTTATGCTGCGGAGCGCGAGAGAATGGTGGTTCAGCAGCTGGAGAGCCGGGGCATTCGGGACCAGCGCGTCTTGAATGCGATGCGTACGGTCCCGCGCCACGAATTCGTTTCCCAGGAGCTTTGCAGCCGCGCCTATCGCGACGGCCCGCTGCCGATCGGGTACGGTCAGACCATCAGCCAGCCCTACATGGTCGCCGTGATGACTCAGAATGCCCGACTGGGCTCGGACGACCGCGTCCTGGAGATCGGTACGGGCTGCGGCTATCAGGCAGCCGTCATATCTCTGCTCGCCAAGCAGGTCTTCAGCGTGGAGAGGATCCCCCAGTTGGCTGAGAACGCGGGCGAGCGACTCGAGCGGCTGGGCTTCCACAATGTCACGGTCGTGTGCAGGGACGGCACGCATGGACTCCCCGAGCAGGCCCCTTACGACGCCATCCTGGTGACTGCCGGAGCCCCTTCCATCCCCCGACCCCTGCTGGGCCAGCTGGCAGAAAGAGGCCGCCTGGTCATCCCCGTTCAGGAAGGGGTTGCCCAGGTCCTCTACACCTGCACGCGCTACCCCGACGGTGTCGTCACGCAGCGAGGCGAGGCCTGCACTTTCGTACCGTTGATCGGAGATCACGGATGGGAGAAATAGCGATGGGGCGTGGCGCGACCCCAGCATCTTGCCGGTGATGCATGCCTAACCGGACGATTCGCCAGCTTTCTGCTGCTGTGCCGAAACCTGGTGCACAATCCGGGCTAAAAAAGCTGGAACTGCTCGGGATCCACGCGGCTGGCCTGGTGGCTCAGAACGGCGTTCATCAGCTCGATGGCCAGGCGCGACTCCAGCGTCACCCCGGCCCGGATCCCGACGCACGGGTCGTGCCGGCCCCGCTTCAGCTGGAAGTCGATTTCCTCGAGATTCTTACGAACACTGAGTTGCGGTTTGGAAATGCTGGAGGTCGGCTTGAACCCGACTCGAAAGGCCAGGGGATTCCCGGTCGTGATCCCTCCCAGCAAACCGCCGTGGCTGTTGTGTTGATAACCGCTGGATCGGATCGGGTCGTTGTTCTCGCTCCCGGTTCGGGAAACTACCTGGCTGCCGGCTCCATACTCGCAGGATTGGACCGCGTGCAACCCTCCCAGACTTCCCATGAGCCGTAATTTGAGGCTCTGGTAAAGCGGATCGCCGAGCAGCGGCGGCACCTTCACGGCGACCACCTCGAGGAGGGCACCCAATGAGTCACCCTGCTTGCGGGTCTCTCGAATCAGCTCGGCCGCGCGCAGCGCAAATTCCGGGTCTACCGTAGCGATCTCGGCCTCCTCCAGCCGGCGGGCCACTCGGGCGGGGCCCATCGTGTTCAGGCATTCCTCCAGAGAGGAGCCCGCCTGCAGCGATCCCACCTGGCAGACCGAAGAAAAAATCTCGGTTTCGAAGTGGTGGTGCAGAAAGATCCGGGCGATCGACCCGCCGATCACGTCCGAGATGGTGGAGCGATAACTGGAGCGCCCCCCACCCCGGTGATCCGCGAATCCCATCGACTTGTGATGCTTCACCAGATCGGTGTGTCCGGGCCTCACTTCTCCCCGCGGTCCGGCGAACTGGCTGTAATCGTGGGGCTTGGTGGAAGTGGAGAGGACGATAGCGGAGATCGGTTCCCCCGTCGTGAAACCGGCCTCGTACGCCTGCGTTTCGTAGCGTTCACCCTCCAGGGTAGCTCGCAGCGTGGGTCCCAGCAGATGGTCTGCGGGTTCACAAAACAACCCCGAAAGCAAAAGCAGCTTGTCTCCCTCGCGGCGCGGCGTGCCGTGTTTGCTCGAACCCGGCCTGCGCCGATCCAAATGAGCTTGGATCGCAGCGCGTTGGAGCCGAAGCCCGGGCGGGCAACCGAAAACGATCGTGGTCACGGCCGGTCCGTGCGATTCACCGCCAGCCGCCACCCCGAAGAAAGGCCCCCCCAAAATCTCCATCGCGAGTCCATTAATCCGCCCTCCAAGGCGGGATGTCAAGCCAGTCCCGTTTCGCGGCCATCCCGGCATCTCGAAATGCCGGGCTGAGGAGCTGGAGAGCCCGGGCGGGTCGACTCGACGGGAAACCTCCGAACATGCGAGAATGAAGGCGTGGAAGCCCTTGCTTGCTCGGACGGGCGAGGGCAAGACACCCGCAAAAGGGCTGATGAATCAGGAATTCGAAGAGCAATTGGAGGTCTTCGCAGACTATCTGAAGAAGAACGGTCTGAAGATGACCCGCCAGCGCGAGTTGTTGGTGCAGACGTTCCTGGAGGCCGACGGCCACCTGAGCGCCGACGAACTCTTCGAGCTGGTCAAACAGAAAGACCAGAAACTCGGGTTCGCCACGGTTTTTCGAACCCTCAAAGCGCTCACCGAATGCGGGCTGGCCCGCGAGACCGATTTGAGCGACGGCCGAACCCGCTTCGAGAAGCTATACAAGCGGCCCGATCATCATCACATCGTCTGCGAAGTCTGTGGCAAGACGATCGAGTTCTTCAGTCCCGAACTGCATGAGCTGGAGATGGAAATCGTCTCCAAGTATCACGTCAAACCGGTCCGCCAGCGGCTCCAGATCTTTGGGGTCTGCGAGGAGTGCCAGAAACAGGAGCGCCCCGGCAGCCTCGAGGCTTACGACTCGGACCTGGTCTTCGCCCGGGATGCCCTCAAGATCGCCATGGAGACCGAGCGGCGGGGGATCAACTTCTACAGGACGGCTGCCGAAAACTCCAAGGACCCCTCCACGCGCGCGGCATTTCAGGAGATGCTTCAGGAAGAAAAGGAACACCTGAGCAATCTGCAGGAGGAGTGGAGGGAGCTGATCGCCAAGGACAAGAGGATACTGGACGCACCGGTCTTCCTGCACTTCGACTTCGAGGCGCTCGAGCGCATTTTCCCTTCGCGCGAAAAGGTCCGGAAGAAGATGCGCGAAAATCTCTCCGAGGTGGAGGCGCTGCAGCTGGCCATGGCCATGGAGCTGGATGCTCACAACTTCTTCGCGGAATACGCCGAGAAGTTCAATGACACCCGAGGCCGCGACATCTTTCTGAAGTTCGCCGAAGAAGAAGAGAACCATTACAATCTGATCAAGCGTGAACTGGACCGAGTCCTGGCCGACCGGGGAACCTCTGTCTGAACGGCCCGAGACTGCCTCCGGAAACCCGCGGCGAAGGAAAATTCCCATCCACACGATTCGAGAAAGGGGACGGTTTTGATCGAAGGATTCGTCTTCGACATGGACGGGGTGCTTCTGGACAACGTGGCGCATCATCTGGAAGCCTGGCGCCGGATCGGCCTTGAAAACGGAAAGGAACTCACGGATCAGGAAATTCGGGCCACCTTTGGCCAGCGCAACCAGGAGATGCTGCAGGCCCTGATCCAAGCGGACCTGAGCGATGAAGCAGCCCAGCGCCTGGCAGATCGAAAAGAATCGCTCTATCGAGAAGTGGTCGCCGGAGACCTCGAGCGGGCCATGGTTCCGGGTCTGCGCCACTTCCTCCTGGAGATTCGCCGACGTGGCGCCAAAACGGCGGTTGCCACCAGCGGGCCGATCCAGAACGTCACCCTCGTGACTGAGGGACTCGGCATCGAATCGCAGTTCGATGCGTTCGTGACCAGCGCTGACGTGCAACGGGGCAAGCCACACCCGGACGTCTTCCTTGTCGCCGCCCAGCGCCTGCGGTTGCCGCCCCAACGCTGCGTCGTCTTCGAGGACTCCACGTCGGGGGTGCAAGCAGCGCTGCGAGCCGGCTGTTTCTGCGTGGCTGTGGCCACTACTCACTCTGAAACCGAACTGCGCTCCCTGAATCCCCACTGCATCGTCAGTGACTTCCGCGGGTTGCACTTCGACCCGCTCGTGGCTGAATTGAGCGCCCACGGGTAGACCTCCCGGAGCCTCCCCGAGTAATTCCCACACCAATCCCCGCCCCGCCCGGGATTTCACGCGGCAATGGTTGCGTCCCCTGGTCGCCGCGTCAGCCAGAAATCCGTATACTGAAGAGCAGATGTCGAGCCTGAGATTGTTCGTGTCTTTTTGGCTCTATCCGCTCCTGGCCGCGCTCCTGATCGGGCTGCTCGGAGAGAGCCGGATGCCCTCGGGTTTCGCCCTGCCGGGTTGGCTGCTTTCGGGCCTGCTCGTCTGGAGCTTGCTGGAGTACTTGCTTCATCGGTTCTTCTTTCACTGGATTCCCGAGAATCGTGCCATCCGCCGTTTCCTGGCCAAGCTGCACCTCCGGCACCATGGGGATCCCAGGGAGCCGTCCCACATCCTGGTGCGCCCCCACTACAGCCTGCCCATCTCACTTCTGCTGCTGGCCTCGTTCGCGGCTTCCTTCGGCTGGTCCGCGGGGGTCTGGATCATGGTAGGAACCTGGAGCGGATTTCTCTACTACGAACTGGTGCACTACCGTATCCACGTCAGCAAGCAGAGCAACGGACTGTTGGGTGTCCAGCGGCGCTGGCACTTCTATCACCATTTCATCGACGACCGGTTCTGTTTCGGAGTCACCTCGCCTCTCTGGGACCTGCTCCTGGGGACCTACCGGCGTCTGTCGGATTCGAAATCGAGTTCTTGAGGAAGCTCCTCGGGGCCAATTGGTCATACCTCCGCCGATTCGAGGCACCCTTTTCGCGATCCAGCAGCTTCTGCGTTGACTGCTTCGGAGGCTGCACCTAAACTCCCCGCATGAAATTCAGAATCCTCCCGGCCCTTTTTCTTCTCTTTCTTCTTCCGTTGTCGGCTCAGCAGCGTCCTTTGATCACAGAGCGCGTGGAGACCGTCCCGCGTGGCGGCTTCCGGCTGGAACTGGGCTTCGAATTCCTGCAAGACGCAGTGTTTCCGTTGTCCGGCTTGGAGGGAGACTTGTCCCGAGTCGGGGTGTTGGGGCTCCGATTCGGCGCTGGCGAGAAAGTGGAAATTCAAATCCTGGGCACGATTCAGGACTTCCTCAACGTCAACCGGCGCTTCGCCGCGCCCAACTCCAACTCCCTCGATTTCTCAGGAAACTCTACCAGCGATTTTGGTGACTTCACCCTGGCCACCAAGGTTCAGCTGGTCAAGGAGAAGCTCGGAGTTCCGGGGATCGGCGTGCGCTTTGGAGTGGAATTGCCCAACGCTTCAACGGAGAGCGGGCTGGGCAACGATGAAACCAATGCCTTCGGCGGCTTGCTGATCGAGAAGAAAGTCGCCAACCTGCGGCTGATCGGAAACGCCGGAGTCGCCATCCTTGGGGACCCCACCTCGGCCAGCGGCCAGGACGACCTGTTCACCTACGGCGCTGCGGCCACCCTCGACCTGAGTCCCCGCGTCACGCTGCTCGCGGAAGTGTACGGTCGAACCGGTCCTGGGGGAATCGGGACCGAGGATCAGACGCGGGTGCGCGCCGGCGCTCAGATCGAAGCTGGGGGCATCTACTGGGATCTGGCCGGGTTCTGGGGGATCGAGGACACGGACCCCGATTCCGGCTTCATCATCGGCTTCTCCAAGACGTTCGACTTCTAGCCTCGGCGCTAGATGTCCGTTGCGCCGCAGTCGACGCTCATGAGAAATGCGATCGAGAGCCTTCGAGGCTTCGAAGCTCGAGCCCCAGGCGCTGCACCCACGCCGCTCTCAGAGCCGTTTGATGCGGATCTCGCCCTTGTGGCTCGAGATCTCCAGGCGAGGGCCGCCTTGGTTGATCTGACTGTCCAGCTGGCGGGAGCGCCGGCGGGAGCTGTCTTCTTCGACCTGGGGGTTCACCATTTCGAAGTCGCTGGTCAGTGAACCCCGCCTCCCCATCTCGCCAACCAGTGTCAAGCCCTGGTTTGCCGGGACCGCCAACTGGATCTGGCCCTTGTAGGTGTCGAGCCGGGAAGAGCCGTCGATCTGCAGCGCCTCCGCCACCACGTCGCCCTTGTAGGTTTCGATGTCGAGGCTTCCCCGCAACGCCTGCAGCTCGGCCTTTCCTTTGTACGTCTCGAGCTTGACGCTGCCGCTCAGGCCGCTGGCAAAGAGGGTTCCTCTATAGGTCTCGATCTCCAGGCTTCCCTCCAGCTCGTAAACCTCGATCTCCGATTTGTAGTCCTCCAGGCGCAGGTCGACCTGGCGCGGAGTGTGGATCTCGTAATGGATGTAGGCGAGGGACCTGCTCTGGTAGAACCAGCCTCCTCGGGAGGGAACATCATCGTAATCGGACCGGATCGCGACGCCGTTGCCGCGCCGGCGGACTTCCACACGGGTCGCTTGCACCACTCGTTCGGCATATGCTGGGTCCTCGTCCGCGTCCATCGTGATTCGCGCGAAAATCGAGATCTCGGGGCGGTCCCAGGCGCTGATGTGAACGGTCCCCTTGTAAGCCTTGAGCGAGACGGTTCCGCCCGGCTGCAGAGGAACCGTTTCGTTGAATTCCTTGGATTGCGCAAAGCCCGGTGCGACGGTCAAGCAAAACGCCGTCAAAAGCAGGGCCAGTCGGTTTGAATGGGCGCCACTCATTGTTCTCCCCTCCTCGAGTCGAGCAGTGCACACTTGCCCGCTCGAATTCAGTTCCAGCTATTGATTGATTCTACGGATGACCGAATTGAAAAGTTCACTCGCGTCCTCAGCCTGCCCCCGCCCATCGGGTCGGGAAACTTGGGGGTGTTTCGGTTGCTTGGGTACAATCGGAGCCCGATGAGCGACGGGTCTCGGATCTTCGAGGCTGATTTGACCTGGACCGGTTCTCGATTCGAAGCGGGAGTCCAGGTGGCGGTGCGCTCGGATGGAAAGATCGAGCGCATCTCGGCGGCGTCCTCCGACTCCGATTCGACCATTTTGCGCTGGCGTGGGGCCGCGCTGCTGCCTGGTTTCGTGAACGCCCACAGCCACGCCTTCCAGAGAGGGCTCCGAGGCCGCGGAGAGCGATTCCCCAGCGGGGCAGGCTCGTTCTGGTCGTGGCGGGAGGAAATGTACTCGCTCGTGTCGGAGTTGGACGAGGAGGCGTTCTATCATCTCTGCCTGGAGTGCTTTCAGGAAATGCTGGCGGCGGGAATCACCACGGTCGGGGAATTCCACTACCTGCACCACCGGACGGAACGTGCTGACTTCCGGTTCGACCCGATGGTCGTGAGGGCCGCTGCCGACGCGGGTATTCGTCTCGTTCTGCTTCAAGCCTACTATCGAACGGGCGGAGTGGGAAGGCCGCTGGAGGGGACTCAGCGGCGTTTCTCCACGCCCACGCCGGAGGTTTACTGGGAGCAGATGGACCAGCTGGGTCGGCTTCTCGATCCCACCACCCAGACACTGGGCGCGGTCGTGCACAGCATTCGTGCTGCACCGGTGGAAGATATCGAGGAGATTCACCGTGAAGCCCGTCGCCGAGGCCTGGTCTTTCACATGCACGTGGAGGAGCAGCGCCAGGAAATCGAGCAGTGTCGAACTCACTACCGTCGGGGTCCCCTCGAGCTGCTGAACCGCCGCCTGGACATCGACGCAGGGTTTACCGCCGTGCACTGCACTCACAGCAGCGCCGAAGATCTGGCACCGTTGCTTCGGGCGGGCGGGAACGTCTGTATCTGTCCGCTGACCGAGGCCAATTTGGGGGATGGCATCGCTGACCTGCCCGCCGTCAAGGCCGCCCGTGGGCACCTTTGCCTCGGAACCGACAGCAACGCCCGATTGTGTTTCCTGGAAGAAGCCCGCTGGCTGGAATACGCCCAGCGACTGCAGCGTCAGCAACGAGGAGTGTGGGCGGACCAGCGCGGAGACGTCGCCAGGCGCCTCCTGGAGTCGGCGACCCGCGAAGGCGCCCGCGCTCTGGGACTCCGGTCTGGCCGAATCGAAGCTGGCCTGCCTGCCGATTTCATCCGCATCGACCTCGAGCATCCGTCCCTGCACGGCTGGACCCCGGACAATCTGCTGGACTCTCTGATCTTCGGCTGCGGGAACTCGGTGATCCAAGCCGTTTACGTCGCCGGACGGCAGGTGTCCGAGCGTAGAGCGCAGCGAGAGTGACACCCGCATCTTGCCGGTGATTCTCTCGGGATTGGGGCGGGGGGCCCCTGGGGTTCGAGCCGGATTGAGCGCTACCCCCTGCGAGCCGGGCACCTTGCTACTACTGCCGTAGTAACACCATCAGCGTGATGTCGTCATGTTGGGGGGCGTCGCCGGCGAACTGCTGCACTGCCTGGAAGACCGTGTCGATGATGGTGTTTGCTCCGGAACCGTTGGCGGAGCGCAGCGAGTCCAGGAAGCGCTCCTCCTCGAACTCTTCTTCTGCCCTGTTTTGTGCTTCGACGACCCCGTCGGAGCAAATCGCGATCAGATCCCCGGGCTGCATCTGGGCTTGCCCTTCCTCGAACGGAATCGCGGGGAGCAGGCCCAGGGGCGGGCCAGTCGACGTCATCCGGAGCAATTCCCCGTTGGCTCGCAGCAGCAGGCCGTCGTTGTGGCCGGCGTTGACGTAGGTGATTTTGCCCTTGGCGGGGTCGACCAGGGCCAGGAAGGCGGTGGCGTACTTGTTGGAAGGCGTGGTGGCATAGAGCAGCTGGCTGGTGCGGGTGACCAGATCCACCAGCCGGAGACCGGGGGAGAGCAGAGCCCGGAGGGTGGCCTGGATGTTGCTCATCAGGAGCGAGGCGGGGATGCCTTTTCCCGAGACGTCCGCCACGCAGAGAAGATGCGGCTGGTCTCGGGCCGAGGTGTCCCAACTCAGAACATCGTAGTAGTCCCCGCCCACCTGGCGGGCGGCCAGGCTTCGGGCGGCCAGATCGATGCCCTCGAGGGCGGGCAGCTCCTTGGGGAACAGATCTTTTTGGATGCTCGCGGCCAGCTCCAACTCCTGTTCGATCTTCCTTTTCTCGACGGTTTCGTGGAAGTGCCAGGAGTTTTCGAAAGCGACGGTGGCCTGTGCGGCGAGCCCGGCGCCGAACTCCAAATCGGCATCCGTGAAGGGCAGTTTCTGCATGCGGGGGCCCAGCGCCACGATGCCCAGCACGCCGTGACTGGACACCAGGGGAAAGATCACCGCTCCCTGCTTGGCCTCCAGGGACGACTTCAATTGGCCGGGGGGCAGTGCGGCGACCTTCACCGGTTCCCGCAGAGACGCGGCCTCCTTCTTCAACAGGTCCAATTCCGGCAGCTCCAGGCCCCGTCCCAGGACGAGGGGGGAATGACTCTCCTTCCAGGTGGCCAGAGCGTACCGGCTGACCAGCCAGCGGCCCGTCAGTGTCAGGACCAGCAGATGGGCGATCTCTCTGGGGTCCAAAGTTGAGGTCAGGCCTTGGACCAGCTCCAGCAGCGTGCGGAGGTCCTGGACTCGCCGGTTGAGGTTTTCGTTGAGGCTCTGGGCCCGGGCGTGGGCGGAAGCATTTCGGATGCCGCTGGCCGCGATGCCGAGCAGTGCCTGGAGAAACCCCTCGTCGCCCTTCTCGAGGGGGCGGACGGTTTTGCCGATCCCCAGCTTGCCCGCAGGAGATTTGGGCGGTCCGATGGGAAACAGGTGTTCGATCCCGGCCGCGCGGGCCGACTCTTCTTCGAATGGATCGCCAATCTCCAATTGGCTCAGCCCTCGCCTCGCCGCGATTCGAAAGACCCCTTCTTCGGAGACGGCAATCAGGGCTTTGCTGGTCAGCAGCCGGCCCATCACCGTGCGCAGGAGGTGTTCCAGGAGTGGCTGGAGTTCCAGGGAAGCGTGCAGGAGCCGAGCCGACTCCAGGAGAGATTCGAGGCGAGAGGCTTCGAGGGGGGCTTTCATAGGCAGTCAGGCCGTGGGGTCTTTGCGCAGCCGCTTGACCATGTGGAGCTGATTCTTCTTGCCCGGCTCGATCTCGTATTGGACCTCGTCCATCAGGGATTGAATCAGCCGCAGGCCCAGGCCTCCTTTCCTTCGCTCGGCGATGAGCTGATCCAGGTCTTTTTGGGCGATGGCGTGAGGGTCGAAACAGCAGCCGGTGTCGATCACGTCGAAGCGCATTTCCGCGTCGTCGAAAGAAACTCGGATCACCACTTCCTGAGTGTCGTCGTGGCAGTAAGCGTGTTCGATCACGTTGCTGCAGGCTTCGTCCACTGCGAGCTGAAGCTTGGCCACCTCACTGGCCTCCATTCCTGCCTGCTGTCCGACCGAGCCGACGAACTCCCGGACCAGGGCCAGGTTGCGAGTGGACGACGGAACTTGCAGCACGAAGCGCTTTTCGATGGTGGCCATCCTCTCATTCCTCCCAGACCGGAGAGTGTTCGAATTTCTGCACCGCCTCGGGGAGGCTCCCGACGATGTGAAAGAGCTGGTGGAAGCCGAGCAATTCGAAGACTTGCTGAACCTTTGGAACCAGGCTGCAGATCTTGATATCCCCGCCCCGATCCCGAATGTCCTCGACGAAACCCATGAAGACCCCGAGTCCCGCGGAGGAGATATAGGTCAGGCCGGAGCATTCAACGATGATGCGGTTCTTGCCCTCGTCGATCAGCCCTTGCATGGCCGCCTCGAATTCGGGAGCCGTGTGAGCATCCAGGAAACCGGCAAGTTTCAGAATCGCGATTTGCCCTTCCGCCGATTTTTCGACCACGAAGGAGTTTGACATAAGCGACCTCGCAGAGTTTGCGTGGAAGAAGCCGCGCAAAAGCATACATTGTAACGGTATACGGGCACGTGGGGAAACCCGTGACCCGAAATGCCTTCCCGTTCTCAAAAGGTGCGCCGTCGCGCATCGACAGCTCACACCGCTCGCAAAACCAGCAGCGTGATGTCGTCGTTGGCCGGATGGCCGGCCAGGAAATGATCCACGTCGGCCAGCAGCATCGCGCGGGCCTCGTCGGCCGCCAGCCCGTCGGTTCGTGCGATCGTCTCCAGGAGCCGGTCGTCACCATATTCGTGGCCGTCGCGGTTCATCGCCTCGGTGATTCCGTCCGAGTAGAAGAACAGCGCGTCACCCGGCTCGAGCGGTATGGTCTCGTAGGCCAGACTGCGCTCGAACAGACGGCTGGACGTCAGCCCCAAACCCAAGCCCGAGGGGCGAATGATGCGGTTCTCCCCCTTCGCCGCTCTGCGCCAGATGGGAGGGTTGTGGCCGGCTCTGAAGCAATCCACCGAGCCCCGCCGGGGGTCGACGACACCCAGCGCCATGGTCACGAAAACGCTGCGGTGAGCCACTTCATACAGGTGGCGGTTGACTTCTGAGACGATGGTGGCCGGCGGGTTTCCGTCGCCGCCTCCCAGCGACCGCAGCAGGCCTTTGGTGAGCGTCATGTAGAGGGCGGCCGGCACCCCTTTTCCGGACACATCGGCCACCAGGACGCCCCAGCAGCGCTCCCCCAGCGGTACGAACTCGAAGAAGTCGCCTCCCACCTCGCGGGCCGGCTGGCAGATGGCGGACAGTTGATAGCCAGGCAGTTCGGGTGGACTCTGGGGCAGCATCTGTTGTTGGGCACGGCGGGCCACCGAGAACTCCGCCAGCAGCCGTTCCCTCTCAGCCTTTCGCAGATTTTCGAGTCGAAAAGCCTGCTGTCGCCTCTTCTGGGCCTCCAAATCCAGGTCCAGCTCGACTCCCTTCCGGGAGAGCCACCAGAAGAGCGGAAGCGGTGCCAGCAGAAGGCCCAGCAAGATCAACCCCCAGTTCTGGACCGAGGCCGCGGGCTGCACCAGATGCGTGGCACCGGTTCGAGCCAGCAGGAGTGCCGGCACCACGGCCAGTACCGCCAGCAGGTCACGGCGCCAGTAGAGCCGGTCCGCCAGCAGGGCCAGGGCCAGCCCCGTCAGCAGGGCCAGCGCCAAGGGCGCCCGGAGGTAGAGGATCGACAATCCCAGCGCGGAAAGGGCAATCTGGCTCGGTCGTTGCAGCCAGCGACGACCCAAATAGCGGTCCGCCAATGGGTACCAAAGCCCGAAGACGATGGCCCAGATCAGCATTTCTCCCCTGGTGAACAGATCCAGTGCCGGGAAGACCGGCACCGCCGCGATCAGGCTGGAGGGGTCGGGCGAAGGGAGCCAAACTGTCTGGGGGCCCCATATGCGCTCGACCAGCAGCGGCACGGCGCCCACCCACCCCGCCAGAGCCCAGCCGTAAAGCAGGGATTCAGCCACGCCCCGCACCCACGGGCCTTTTCGCAAGAGCAGTTCGAAGGTGACCCGTTTTTCGGTCAGGGACGAACTGGTGAGACTGAAACCCGCGCCGGCGACGCCGGCAATGCATGGAGCGACCACACCCACGATCAGCAACCCGGCCAACAGCAACGCTTCCGGCAACGTGTCGTCCTGCATGCTCTGCTGGTCCCAAGGGCCTCCTCCGAGGACCGCCAGAATGTGCAGAAAGGTCGCCACACCGATCAACACGAGCAGACTTGGCTGGTGCACCAGGTGCCGAAAGATGGCGGAAACATAAAAAGCCAGCCCCACCAGCAGAGAGACCACCGCAAGAATCCCAACCAGCACCGAGAGGATTCCCATGGATTCCCGGCGTTCCGTTTCCCGGTCGTCGAAGGTCTCGGGGATTTCCGCTTCCAGCTTTGCCTGGCGGATCATGGAGCCGCGCAGCTCGACGACCACTTGGGGGACGCTCTCACCTCCGGAGTCCTGAAGCTCCCACCGGTAACGAAGATCTTGGCCGTCTCCAGAGGGCTGATCGGGAAGGAGAGCGAAGCGGTCCGGTTCGGGGACCAGTTGTTGCAGCGCCCTCCGGGCGATCGCGTGCGACTCTTCGGGTTGAAGCGGCTCGCTCTCTCCCGAAGAGCGCTGAGAAATCTCCTCGAACGAACCGGTGGGCCCCATCCATACTTTCCAGCGGCTGGATCCGTCGGGAGAGCGCAGCCACACACCGATTCGCAGCGGGTTGATCAGGGGGGCGGCGGGATCAGAAGGCTGAAGCTGCACGAAGCGCCCGGCCAGCGACCTCTCCTCGATCGTAACGGCAGACCGCCATCCCGAGACGCTCTCACCGAACTCGGAGACCAGCTGACCGGCCCGTGCAATCGCCTCGGCCCGGCCCGAGGTGAGCCCCCAGCCAGCGGACGGGTCGCTGCCCGAAAAGAGGAGAAAGAAAAGGGCGTAGCCTCCGAAACCTCCCAGCAGGGCCGCAGTGCGAAATCTCACACGCCTCGCTCCCCGTCTCCAGCGCCTTCGAATCTCAAGAATACTGCTGAGATGTCGTCTTCGATACCTCGGCGCCTGGCCTGCCGTATCAATGGCTCGAGGTTGGAGAGGAAGATCTGCTGGAGTTCATTGGCCGAGGCGTCGGGATAGCTCCGCAGGAGCCGGATGACCCAGTCTTCGGGGGCGGTCCGGCTGCTTTCGAGAACGTCGGCGATTCCGTTGGTGAACAGGACCAGCCGGGCCCTGGACTCGAGTCGCACCCGACCGGAAGTCATGGCCGCGTCCCCGAGCCGGACCGTCGACTCATCGGCATTCTCGGAGATTCCTTCGGCCAGGAGCCGAGGATAGCGGCCGTGGCGCGCAAACCGAAACGTCCGCTCCGAATCATCCATGATCCCGAACATGAAGCCGATCTCGCCCTCCTGAGAGTCGATCAGCGGCCCCATCTCGCGGAGCAGTTTTCGGACCACTTCTCCCGGCTCCGGCTGCTGCCGAACCATGGGGAGAATGAGCCCCTTGGCGTAGGCGATGGTCAACGCCGAAGAGAGGCCCGTGCCGCCTCCCTCCGCCAGAAAGACACCCAAATTGCCTGATGCCATGGGGAAGAAATCGTAGAAATCCCCCCCCACGACCCGACCGGGCTGGCAACAGGCCGCCAGACTGGCTGCCCGCAGCTGGGGGATGCGTTGAGGCGCGAGTCGCAGCTGCGCCTCCCGCGCCGCCGAAACCTCGGCCTGGAGGGAGAGCCGTTGAGCCAGATTCTCGGCATACACAGGACGGATCTCCTCCTCGCGGTAGTCCTTGCCCCAGACCGCTGCGCAGGAATGAACGATCAGAATCCCCAGAAACACAAGCCCGGGTGCAATGGCGGCTTTCCAGCTGACCGAGGTGAAAGTCACCATGGCTGCCAGACTGCCCACGAAGCCGTGAGTGCTCAACATGGCGAGGCACACCAGCAGGTCGTAGGATCGAAAGACTGTTATCAAAGCCACTACGAGGACCAGTGTCACCAGGATGCTGGCGGCCATCGGATTGATGCGCAGGCCGATCCAACTGCAAGCCACGATGGTCAGGCCGAATTGCGCAATTCTTCGAAGCCGGCCCGAACGGAACGTCCGGTGAGCGAGAGTGAGTGGCATGAGCAGCCCCAGCGCCACCACCGGCACCGAAGCCAGTATGGGGCTCAACAAGGCGAGGGTGCCCGGAAATCGCGAGAAGAGCAGCACGTAGTATTCGGCCATCCCGAAGCCGAACTGGGAGCTTTGGATCCAGGAAGCCTGGGCCAGAGCGACGGCCAAGAGGAGCCATCCGCCGAGAGCCGCACCCACCACGGAGGCGCGGCCGACCTTCTTGGAGAACACCTTCCCCATCATCAGCGCATCCAACGCACTGAGCTTCCCGGGATAGTTCTCTCGAACCTCGCCTTCGGCACTTCCCCAGAACATTCCGACCCAGAACCCCACGAGCAGATAGCCGAAGCTCGTCAGGCCGAGCATCGCCAAAAGCAACGGGTCCGTCGGCAAACGCTTGGATTGGATCACCAGCTGCTCTCCGGCAGTGGTGATGGCGACGGTGATGAACGAAACCGCGATGACGGTTCCGACGGCGACCGTTCTGGCGTGGGAAACTTCTTTCTGGAGAGCTTTTCGGATGTACAGCACGAATGCATAGATCGACAGGACTGCTGCCACGATGCCAAGAAGCACCCAAGCCGCAGTCTTGAGCCCGCTTTGAAAGGTCAGCCGCTCGCTCACGAAGAGCGGATCGAGTTCGACGGTCGCCTCCCGGGAGACCAGCCGCACATCGTCCACTTGATAGCGCAGCTTTACGGTGACCTCCGGGTACTCATCCCGGCGCCCTTTCCAGGAAAAGGTTCGGATGAGGTGAGTTTCGGAGCGTTCCGTTTCCACCGCCGGTTGTGGATCGAAGGTCAAAAACCCGAGGTCCGTTGCTTCCTTTTCGAATTCAGCCGCGGCCAGCTGCTGGTCTTCGTCGAGGGGCGACTCGGCTGGTTTCGGGGGAGAATCGGCATCTCGATCGACTCCGATGGCAACGTTCCCCAACTGGGTTATTGCCGAGTCCGGTGCTCGGGTGGAGAAACCCAAAGGGGAACCGTCCGGTCCGAGCCTGGCCTCGAAGATCCGATCGGGTTCGCCGGAGAGAAAGACGATGCGAATCACGGCCTCGGGCCTCAGTTGCATCAAACTGTCGTGGAACTCTGAAGATGCGGACCGATAGTAGAAGTGGAGGGTCTTGTCGGTTTCGACGGTCGTAAAGGCCTGAAAGTCTTCGACGTTCCATCCCAGGGACGAGGCGTATTCCCGGGCGATCCCAATGGCCTGCTCACGACCGATCTCGAAGCTCACCCCTTGAACCCGCTGAAGCTGCGTGAGCAACCATCCCCCCACCAGGTAAGCCAGTGGAGCGAGCACCAGGATGAGCATCCAGGTCCGGCGCGCCCGAGCGCTCAGGTTCTGGTCGGGAAGGAGTTCCGAGAGTAGCCTCATTCGCTCGCGACCTCGATGTGGGGTAGGGTCGGACTCTCGGCCGGCGCCTTTCGGGCGCCCCAGTCCAGCCAGAGTTTCCAGAGAGCAAGGATAACTCAGCAGTCGTACGCACTGCCACTCATGCACTACTCTTGCTGTATGCTCTCGAGCGTGAAACCCGGAAGCTTGAAGGTCTCTGCGTTGTTGGCGCTGGTCGCGCTGGCGGGACTGTCGGCAATGGGGGCCGTGCCCAATGCGACGCTGATCGTTTACCTGCCGGAAGGACGAACGATCCGCTACACGGGAGCTCTGTCCAGACCGGAGACGGCGCTCTTCGCTGTCGACCTGGGTTTGCCGGCGGAGAGGATCGAAGTCATTGCCAATGACCAGTCGATACCGATTCGATCCGTCGCGGTGGACCCCCTCTCGGGCCTTTTGGGAGTGAGCCTCGGTGCCCAGGCGGTTCCCGGAGAACAAACCTCCTGGCTGGCCACCGCGGCGAATCGGGTGCTTTGGGCGAGTCCACCCGGGGGGCCGCTCGCTCCCGTCCTGCTGAGCAGCGTCCGCAGCCTTCCCGCGATTGGCGAGATCTTGGAGCTGCAGTGCGACGCTCGCCTTTCGCCAGGCCTTCCCTTGCTGGACGAGCAGCAACGACTCGCCGGCCTGCTCTTGCTGCCGCTGGAAGCCGACCGTTGGTTGGCGCTGACGGGCGCTTATCTGGCGGACCTGCCGGTAGCGAGGGGAGAGGGTTGGATGTGGCCGGGCGACGCCCCTCCCTCGAGCTGGGAGAGGTTTCAAGCAGTTCGACGTTCTATCTACCTGGATCAACCGGGAGTCTTGGAGCAGCTCGACCAGCTGAAGTCGGCCGGGCTGGATCGGTCCTGGATCGATCTACTGGCCGCTCTGGTGCTGTCCAATCAGGGAAACGACGAAGAGGCTGTCGAGCGGCTCGGCCAAGTCATGAGGGACGCCCCTGGTCGCGCCGAAGCTGCTGCGCTGGCGGGAGCGATATTCTTCCGGATCGAGAGCTATCGCAATGCGCTGGGGCTGGCCAGTGCCTCTCTGCTCTTGCGCCCCAATCTGGCTGATTCCCAAGCGGTCATGGGGACGTCACAGTTGCTGATGGAAGATCCGGAAGCGGCGTTGCGCCACTACCGCGAGGCGCTCCGACTCAGTTTCGCGCCCTCACGCCGCCGCTACGCCTGGTTCGGAATCGGCAACGCGTTGACCGCTCTACAACGGCACGGGGAAGCGTTGGAAGCCTTCGGCGCAGCCTCCAGGGTCGAGTCTCTGGAGGAGTCTGGAAGCCCGTACTGGAAGAACCTCCTGGGCGACCCAAAGACTCTGCAGGAGGGCCTGCTGCTGGCCGAGGCCAAGTCGCTTGCCCTGCTGGGGCGGTGGCAGGAGGCGGTTGCTCGATTCCAGCGGGCCCTGGAAGCCCGGCCCGCCTTGCGCACTTCTCAGGTGCTGCTGTCCTACGGAGAAGCGGAGTCCAGGCTGGGGCGCTGGGACAGAGCGCGGCAGCTCTTCGAAGAGGCAGGCCAGCGGGACCCACAGTCGGCTGCGGCGTTCCACTGGCTGGGCGTGGCCCACTCCTGGTCGGGGAGCTGGAAGGATGCCATCGAGGCTTTCGAAAAGGCCGATTCGCTGCAGCCCGATCAGGGAGAAACCCTTTACCTGCTCGGGTTGGCCTATCTGCGCGCGAGTCGTCCGGAAGAGGCCCGGAGAGTTCACCAGCGACTCGTGCGTGCGGACGCGCAGCTGGCGGCTCGGCTACTGCAGCAGATCGAAAATTCGGGCTGAACGAATCTCATCTCCTCACGTCCCGCCCCTTCCAGGCAAACCAGAGCGTTCCCAGCAGGCCGAAGCCGAACGCGGTGACAAGGTTGACTTCCGGCCCGACCTTCCACAGGTACGCTCCTCCCAGGGCCGCCAGAGCCACGATCGAGTCGCGCACCAGGTAGTAGGCGCCGAACATGCTGGCCTGGCGGCCCTCCGGAGACAGGTCCAGAATCAGAGACTTGCGGGTCGGCTCTCCAAACTCCTTCAGGCCGCGCAAGACGAAAGCTCCCACCAGCGGCCAGAAAGAATGCGAGTAGAGCAGGAGCAGCGGGAAGAAGGTGAAGAAGACGAAAGTGATCAGGACGAAGGGCTTCTTGGTCCCGCGGTCGGCAAGATAAGCAACGGGAACGTAGATGAGCACCGCCGTCGCCATCTCCACACTGGTCAGGAGCCCGAACTGAAAACCCGAGACGGGCTCCGAAATCGTGCTCATGCACCAGATGACAACGAACGCATAGGGAATCTGCTCGCAGAAGCGAATCAGGATATCCGAGACCAGCAAGTCCCACAGAGCCGGAGGCATCGTGCGAAGCACGCGCAAGGGATTGGCTTCGGGCCGGGCCGGCAGGGCTCCCGGCATGCCGATCCGACGCCCGTCTTCTTCCAGGTAGCGCTGCTGGACCAGAGCCGCCACCACGGCCATCAGCAGTGCCCCCACGAACGCGATTCGGATTCCTCTGACGGCTCCCCAGGTGTCGACGGCGAGCCCGCCGATGAGGGGCCCGAGAGCCATGGGAACGCGGCGCACGATCGAGTGCATCGAGACGCCCATGGCGCGCTTGTTCTTGGGAAGCACCTTTCCCACCAGACTCATCGTGGCGGGTAGAGAGATCGCGCTCCAGCTCAAGAAGAGCACCGCGCCCACGATGACGGCTTCCCATTTCGGGACCAGGATGACGATCAGAAAGCCCGCCATCGCGATCAGATTGAAGACGAGGAGCGACCGTTTGGTACCCATCCGTTCCGACAGGTAGCCGCCGGGGAAGGAGTAGAGCGCAGAAAGAAAGTTGTCCAGGGCACTGAGCAGGCCGACCGCCATCGCGCCGCCGCCCAGAGCCACCAGGTAGATCGGCAGGAAGCGCTCCGCCAGCCGCTCCCCCATGCCCACCAGAACGACCATCACGAGCAGGGCCACGATGCTCCGTTCCAAACCCAGAAAAGTCCGGACCCGACCGAGGCGGCTCATTCCTGCAAGAATACGCGGAAGACGGGATCAGGCGCGAGGGTTGAGCTGCGGGGCAGGCATCGGGCTAGACCTCAGGCGGACTCTGTGCCAGTCTTCGGGGCATGGATTTTTCGATAGCGCCTGCAACACAGGACCTGCTTCAGGAGGTGCGGGCCTGGCTCGAGCGCCGGGCTTTCCCGCTGGAGAACCTCTTGATGCAGGGAAATTGGACCGACTTGGAGCCTCGGCTGGCCGAGTTGCGGTCCGAAGTGAAAAGCCGGGGCTGGTGGCTGCCCCAACTCAGCCGGGAGCACGGCGGCATGGGGTTGGATCTGGTCGAATTCGGCCTCCTCAGCGCCGAACTGGGACGCTGCATGGTGGGTCACTATCTCTTCAACTGCCAGGCACCCGACTCCGGAAACCTGGAGGTGCTGGCCGGGCGGGGAACCGCAGAACAGAAGAGCCGTTTTCTGGAACCCCTGGCGCGGGGTGAGATCCGCAGCTGCTTCGGGATGACCGAGCCCGAGCGCGCCGGCTCCAACCCGTTGTGGCTGAGCACCCGAGCGGAGCGCGACGGAGAAGGCTACCGGCTCAACGGGCGAAAGTGGTTCGTGACCGGGGCCGAAGGCGCCGCCTTCTGCATCGTGATGGCCGTGACCGATCCGGCCGCTTCCCCCCATCAGCGGGCCACCATGTTCATCGTCCCAACCGATACGACGGGATACCGGCTGGAGCGCAACATCTCGCACATGGGCGAAGCCGGCTCGGGTTGGACCAGCCATGGGGAGATCGCACTCCAAGATTGCCGGGTTTCCGTGGAGAATCGGCTGGGCGAAGAGGGTGAAGGGTTCCGGCTGGCCCAGCAGCGGCTGGGGCCGGGCCGGATTCATCACTGCATGCGCTGGCTGGGAATCTGCGAACGGGCGTTCGACCTGATGTGCCGAAGGGCTACCGAGCGAGAGCTGGAACCGGGCCGACCCCTGGCGGGAGAGAGCCTCATCCAGGACTGGATCGCGTCCAGCCGTGTCCAGATCGACTCCAGCCGCCTGGCCGTCTTACACACGGCCTGGTTGATCGAGCGGGACGGGGCGAAGGCGGCGCGACACCAGATATCCGGGATCAAGTTTCTGGTCGCCGGCACCTTGCAGCGCGTACTCGATCGAGCCATTCAAGTGCACGGCGCTCTGGGGGTGAGCGATGACACTCCGCTCTCCTACTTTTACCGGCAGGAACGCGCCGCGCGAATCTACGACGGGCCGGACGAAGTGCACAAGTTGGCCCTGGCCCGGCGAATCTTGAAGAAGTATCAGCGGGCGGGAGAGGCTTAGGGACTTGGGGCTCAGGGATTGGGTCTCAGGTTTGGTTGTCAATTGGGCTGCGGCGGAGGTCTTGCCGGTGACTTCCCAAAGGCCCGAGGCGGATCATGCCGAATCGGAGGGAAGACGACACGATTGAGGTGCGGCCGGAGGAGGCCTTCGACGCGCAGCGGCTGCAGCGCTGTCTCGAGGGACGGCTGAAAGGCGCGGTCACCACCCCGACCGTTCGGCAGTTCGGGGGAGGCAAGGCCAACCTCACCTATCTGCTGCACTACCCCGGGCACGAGTACGTCTTGCGGCGCCCGCCCCTGGGACCCGTCGCCCCGTCGGCGCACGACATGCACCGGGAATACCGGGTGCTCTCGGTGCTGCACCGGGCCTTTCGCCCGGCCCCTCGGGCATTTCTCTATTGTAAAGACCCGGCGGTCATCGGTGCCCCCTTCTTCGTGATGGAGCGGCGCAGGGGAATCGTGGTGCGCGAAACCATGCCGGACGCCTTCGCCGCCGATCCCCGAGCGGGTCAGAAAATCAGCCGGGCCCTGATCGAAACCCTGGTCGAATTCCACGCGGTCGATTATGCGTCGCTGGGACTGGACGATCTGGGCAAGCCTGAAGGCTTCATTGAGCGCCAGGTCGAAGGCTGGACTCGGAGGTGGCTCGAGGCCGCCGCCGAACCGCTCAGCGAGATGGACGCCTGCTCGGCATGGCTCTCCGAGAACCTGCCGCCGGCCTCGGACTCTTCCCTGGTTCACAATGATTTCAAACTCGATAACTTGATGGTCCAGCCCGGCGATCCCGGCCGAGTCGTGGCCGTCTTCGATTGGGACATGTGCACGCTGGGAGACCCCCTTTCCGACCTTGGAGCGCTGCTGGCCTACTGGTCGGAACCCGCAGACTCAGCACAGTTGCGAGCCATGGCCATGATGCCGTCCGAAGGCTTTTGGAACCGGTCGCAATTGCTCGAACTGTACGAACGCCTGAGCGGCCGGGATCTTCGGCACGCCCGCTTTTATCACTGCCTGGGGCTGTTCAGGCTGGCCGTCATCATCGCCCAGATCTACTTTCGCTTCCGGCGGGGACAGACCTCCGACCCCCGTTTTGCAGCCTTTGGCCAGTTGATTCCAGTGGTGGCCCGGGAGGCCCTGCAGGTGGCGGAGGGGGCGTAGAGGAGAAGCATGAGAACTCAATCCCCCAGGGAATCACCGGCAAGGTGCCAGTCTCACGCTGGAGCCTCATGACGCGCCGTGCACTGAGACCTGGCCGGCCAGTCCCGAAAGTGCCGTCATTGCAGGCGAGAACGGGGAATTGACGGCGCCCCCAAGAATTTATGCGAAATATTTCACATTTTTGTTGACTTGGGTGCGCGAGAGATGTTAATTTATTCGCATCTGGTTGGCCAAGGCTGACCGGGTGTTAAGGAAGACGGAGATCGGAGCTGGGTGAAATACTCGGAGTTGCTCCCCCTCCCCCGCGATCCCGATTTTCGCGTTTCGGCTTCGGTCTCCGTCGCGCCTTATAAATAATCTTCATACTCAACGCCCCTACCTTGTCCTCCGGCCCCGTCCCTTCCCCCAGCTGGGATGGGGCCTCTCAGAAATTCGGAAGAAGGCTCGAGGCACAGGTTGGAACGTAGGGCGTACTCGAGCGTGAACTCAGAGTAGTTTTCGCCCTACCAGTTCTCCTTCGAGCTGCTCCGGCGATGCGAAGTGGATGGTTTGAAAGCCGAGTCTGCAGGCGGCTTCGACGTTTTCCAAGCTGTCGTCGATGAACAGACAGTCGGGCGCGCGCCGGTCGATCCGCGTCAGAAACTGCTGGAAGATTTCCGCGTCCGGTTTTCGAACACCGGCAGCCCCCGAAAGAAGAATGTCGTCGAACCATTGCAGAAACTGGAAGCGGCTCCGCACGCGCGGGAAGGTCTCAGCCGACCAGTTGCTCAGGGCGTACAGAGTGCGGCTCCGTTCGCGGAGGCGTTTCAGGATCTTGACGGTGCCGCTGATCTCCCCCCCGATCATCTCTTCCCAGCGTTGGTAGTAGGCCCGAATCAGCGCTTCCTGTTCGGGGAATCGGTGGACCAGCTCTTCGGTGGCCTCGTTCAGCGAACGCCCCTCGTCCTGCCGGCTGTTCCACTCGGGGGTGCAGACACGTCCCAGGAAAGCCTCCATGTCGGACTCGTCGGCGAAGAGCTTTCGGTACAGATGGCGCGGGTTCCAATCGATGAGCACACCACCCAGGTCGAAGACGAAGTCGGTCGACGCGGATTGATTCAAATTCATAGAGCCTCGCAAAGGAATGATTCTAACCCGAAGGCTCAGGGCTCGCGAAGCGGCGGGCAATGCGCGGGGCCTGCTTCGAAGTGGGGAGCCCGACTCGACCCATCGCAACAAGCCTCCCTGTGATCTCGAAGCCGAATTCGAATCTACCAGAGCGACACCCGGGGAGACCGCTGCTCGCCATGCCCGCCCCCCACCACCAGGGCCCGGCCGTCGGGCTCTTTCGCTGAGGTTCCCTCCGAGTCAAAATGGAGCCGCCATGAAGCAAGGCTGGGATCTCTTCTCGTCCGTTGAAGGAACTGCCCGCGCGATCCGGCACGGGAAACTCTCACCCACTGATGTCGTCCGGGCGGCGCTGCAACAAATCGAACGCTGCAATCCACGATTGAACGCGCTTATTTCCTTATCTCCGACAGCGCTGGACGCTGCTTTCGCCATTGAAAGGAAAGTGCGAGCCGGGCAGTCCGTGGGTCCCCTGGCGGGAGTTCCGGTGTCGATCAAGGACTTGATTTTGACGCGGGACCTCCCCACCACGGCGGGTTCACGGGTGTTCGGGACCGGATTGACTTCGAAGAAAGACGCCCTCCTGGTGCGGGCGCTGCGGCGCGCCGGGGCGGTCGTGGTCGGCAAGGCGCACCTGCACGAATTCGCCTTCGGAGTCACCAATGAGAATGCTCACTTCGGTCCCGCCCGGAATCCTTGGGATCCGGACCGGGTTTCCGGCGGGTCCAGCGGTGGGTCGGCCGTTTCGGTAGCCGCTGGTATGTGCCTCGCCTCCATCGGGACGGACACGCGCGGCTCGGTGCGGATTCCCTCCGCCTTTTGCGGCCTGGTGGGACTGAAACCCACTCTCGGTACGATCCCGCTGGAGGGAGTTCTCCCGCTCAGCTGGACCCTGGATCACGCCGGCCCCATCGTCCGCCGCGTGCGCGACGCGGCGCTGCTGTTTCAGGTGCTTCGCCCCCGCGGCAGAACCGACTATCTAGCCGCGCTTTCTCCGGGCAGTTGGAAGCTGCGACTCCGCTTGGGAGTGTGCGACTACTACTGGACCCGACTCGATGGCGAGACGAAGGACGCTTTGGACGAAGCAGTGGAGGCGTTCGAGAAGCACGGCTTCCAGTTGTATCCCGTTTCCATCCCCTCCATCGACGAGGCGCTCGAGGCCTCGCGGATCCTGGCTGCCAGCGAGGCCCTAGCGTATCATCGCAAATTCATCCGCGACAAGCCTCAGGCTTACGATCCCGCGGTCCTGGAGCGGCTGCGCCAGGGGGAGACGATCAGCGGCGTCCAAATGGCAGAGGCGTTGCACCTGCGCCGCGGACTGATCGAGTCGTTCCGTGAGGCGTTTCGCCGGGTCGACTGCCTGGTCGGAGCCACCGTCCCCAGCCTGCCGCCGCGGGTGGGGCAGGGACACCTGTCGATCAACGGGGAGCAAGAGCCAATCGTCGAAAACCTGGTCCGCATGAACGCCCCCCAGAATGTGGCGGGCGTACCCGCCCTGGCGCTCCCCTGCGGCTTTTCCCGGGACGGGCTGCCGTTGTCCATGCAACTCATCGCCGGGTTCAATCAGGAGGCAAGCCTCTTCGCCTTGGGCCATTGGTATCAACAAAGGACGAACTGGCATTCGAGGCAGCCTTCGGGCTGGCTGGAGGGGGCGTAGAACGGAGTGCGTGTGAAACCGGGATCTTGCCGGTGATTCTCGAGGTTTTCCAGAGCCCGACGTAACTCCGAAGGTTGCGACGGCTCAGGGTCGGAAACCCACAGGGCTTCCGACCCTCTCGGTCAGGCGCAGCCTCTGGAAGAGTTCTTCGGGTTCGAGATTGATGCCCACCAGGAACTCCCCGAACTCGCCGTAGGCGGCGCTGACCTCGTCGTAGCGCATTTCGTAGAGGATTTTCTTGAAGTAGTAGGGGTCATCGGCGAAGAGAGTGACGCCCCACTCCCAGTCGTCCAGCCCGATGGAGCCGGTGACGAGCTGTTTGACTTTGCCGGCGAACTTGCGTCCGGTCATCATGTGTCCGCCCATCAATTGCTTGCGTTTATCGAAATCCAGCATGTACCAGTTGGCCCCGTCGCGGCGGGCTTTGTTCATGGGGTAGAAACACATCAGCCGGTGTTCGGGCAGCTCGGGCTTCAACCGCTCATCGATGTAGACCTGGATCCGCTCGCGAAACGCGTTCATCTTCTCTTCGTAGGCCGGTGAGCCCGGCTCCAGGCCTTCTTTTTCCCGGAGGGTGCGGTCGTAGTCACGCTCCTGGGAAATGTATTCGGAGATTTCGCTCATCGACGTGAACGACCGAACCACATCGAGCGTGCCGGGGGGAAAGCAGGAGAGCAGGTCGTTCTCGGCCTGGTTGAGATGATCCAGGTCGGGGTCGACCAGTATCACGCCGAAGTCGGCCTTGTGTCCCCAGACGGAGTAGCAATAGGCCTGACAGTTCTTGCCCGCACGGAAATCGTCCATGAGTTGCCGGAATTCGTCGAGCGTTCGTCTTCTATCCTCGGTCTCGACAGAATCCCAATTCTCCCTTTCGATTCGGTAGTAGAGGTGTAGTACGAACCACCCCTCGTGCGCTGTGATCGGTTCCATGAGAGACATCTTAGTCAAAATTGCAGGGCCTCGCAAAGCAGGCAGGGCAGGTGCGAGCCGCCGGCACAGCCCGCCGGAGGGCTCTCGGCTGGAGGCCCAACTTGGGATTTCGCAGGCGCCATGCTAATCTGCGAAACCGCAAATGGAAAGGACGACGAGATGGCGCGAGCGGTGACTCTTTTCACGGGGCAATGGGCGGACCTGGACTTTGCGACGATATGCCAAAAGGCCCGCCAGTTCGGGTACGACGGTGTGGAGCTGGCCTGCTGGGGGGATCATTTCGAGGTTGGCCGGGCCCTGGGGGAAACCGACTATTGTGCGGGCAGGTGGGAAGTGCTGCGCTCTCACGACCTGCAGTGCGTTGCGATCAGCAACCACCTGGTGGGTCAGGCCGTCTGTGACAAGATCGACGAGAGGCATCGTTCGATTCTGCCGCCGCACGTGTGGGGTGACGGCAATCCGGAAGCAGTGCGGGAGCGTGCGGCCGAGGAGATGAAGGCTACCGCCCGGGCGGCAGCTCGCCTGGGAGTGAAGGTGGTCAATGGATTCGTCGGGAGCGGGATTTGGCACCTGCTGTACTCGTTTCCGCCCGTCGACCCCGCCACGATCGAAGCTGGATTTCAGGATTTCGCCGAACGCTGGGACCCGATCCTGGACGTGTTCGACGAGGTGGGGGTGCGGTTTGCATTGGAGGTCCATCCCACCGAAATCGCCTTCGACCTGTCCAGCGCCCGACGCGCCCTGGAAGCAGTCGATCGGCGGCCCGCTTTCGGATTCAACTACGATCCCAGCCACCTGGGTTACCAGGGCGTGGACTACGTGGCGTTCTTGCGCGAGTTCTCAGACCGCATCTACCACGTGCACATGAAGGACGTGTACTGGTCTTCGAGGCCCACCCGGTCTGGAGTTTTTGGCGGGCATCTGCCCTTTGGGCATCCCGATCGCTTCTGGGACTTCCGTTCGCTGGGAAGGGGGTGTATCCGCTTCGAGGAAATCATTCGGGTGCTCAACCAGATCGGCTATGCAGGTCCGCTTTCGGTGGAATGGGAGGATCCCGGAATGGACCGGGAGCACGGCGCGAGCGAAGCCGCCGCTTTCGTCAAGCGTCTCGACTTCGAACCGGCCGCAGCAGCCTTCGATGCCGCCTTCGCCCGCGACTAGTTGCCGCCGCAAGAAACTCCTGAGCCCAACGCCCTGAGTCCTGCGTTTCCCTAACCCTCCACGCAGCGGACCCAGACGGAGCGCTCCCGGGGGCCGTCGAATTCGCAGAAGAATATTCCCTGCCAGCGCCCCAGCTGAAGGCGGTCGTTCTCGACGAGGAGCTGCACGGAGCTGCCGACCAGGCACGACAGGAAGTGGGCAGGGGAGTTCCCTTCCGCATGATCGAACCGCACCTTGGGCACTGCAGCTTCGAAGGCGCGAACCAGGTCCGAGCAAACGTCCGGATCGGCGTTTTCGTTGATGGCGAGTCCCGCCGTCGTGTGAGGGCAGTAGACGATGCAGAAACCGTTTTCGAGGCCTTGTTCGCGAACCGTTTTTTGAACCTCGGCCGTGATTTCGCGCATTTCCATCCCGCGGCTGGTTCGGACCGACAGTACCTGTTTCATGAACCCATGATAGATCGATCATGATTGGGTCTCCAGGGGTGAAATCGGGGGGGGCGTGGCGGCTGGCCCTGGCTCTCGTCTATGATTGAACGTCCGGGCCGGGGGAGGATCCGGGCGAGCAATTCGGGTAGCGAGGAGCCCGACCCAACAGTCCACTCCAGCCACTTTTCAAAGATCGCAGACGGAAAGGATGGTAGATGCAGGGAATTGCGAGAGGCCGACTGCCGGTGCTTTGGGAGCGCCCCGCGCGGCTCCTGTTCGGACTCTTCGCGATGGGGGCGAGCACGATTGTCCTGCCTGCCCAGAGCAACCCTCTTCCCCCCTTGGTCACCGACCGGCCTGGACTCTACTGTGGCACCTACGTGATGCCGCCTGGGGTTTTTCAGATCGAGGCCGGACTGGGTTTTGAGCGAAATGAGGCTGGCGGTCTTGAGAGCGAGGCCATCCTGGCGCCGGTAGTTCTGCGTCTGGGGTTGCTGCGAAGCTTGGAGTTCCGGGTGTCGACGACTGCCGTTCCTCGTCTCCAGGAGACAACGATGAACTCGCGCTCCAGCCGATCGGGGATCTCCAGTCCGGCGGTCGGTCTGAAATGGCGGTTCGCCGAGGCAAGCGAGCAATCCAGCGCACCCTCCCTGGCCCTCCTTTTCTCCTTGAACCTGCCGGCCGGTTCGAGGCCTTTTCGCCCGGATGAGCCGGAGCCGGGCTTGGTTCTCGCGTCCGATTTCGCCCTCGACGGCGAGACCACGCTGTCCACCAACATTGGTGTGAGCTTCCCCTTTGATTCAGACGCCGGCGAGCATTTCCAGGAGGTCTTCTACGCTGTCGCTCTGGGCCGAAGTCTGGGGCAGCGGAGTGGGTGGTTCCTGGAGGTGGCCGGGACGGCGTCGAGCACCGACGGGGTGGGCTCAACACTCGTGGTGGATGGGGGCGTTACGCACATTCTGACCAACGATCTCCAGTTGGATCTCTCCTTGATCCGTGGCCTCACGAGCGAGACCGCGGACTGGACGGTAGTGGGCGGGATCAGTCTCCGCTTTTATTGATTTCGTGAGGCTAAGTGCTTGTCTTTTCATGAGTTCTTCTTGAAAATTTTGAAGGCTGTGACTACAATTGAAAGCGGTTGGTACGTTGCCCGTAACACCGATTCCGGCCTCGATTTTTGACATTTTGACTCTGCTCCGTGGGAGGTACGATGGCGAAAAAAAAGTCCCGACTCGACCCAAAAATCCTGATTCTCTTCATGGTGCTTGGGCTCCTACCCCTGGGCGTGGGCTCGCTGGTGTTGATTTACGGTGCTCGGGCCGACTACATCGCCTCGAACAATCAACACCTCAGCGAGCTTGCCGACAACGCTCAGGTGACTCTCAGCAATTACTTGCAGCGGCTGATCGTCCAAGTCGCGGCTCTGGGAACCGTGCCCGAGATCCGGCAGGAAGTCTTGCGGTCCGGTGCTCAGGACCTGACCGATGCTCAAAAAAGGCTGGAACAAGAGTGGGACGGGCTGGATGTCAACAAGTCGCCGGTCTTGCGGAATCTGCTGGGCAATCCTGCCTCGCGCTTCCTGCGAGACTACACCGCCCTGGTACCTTCATTCCGGGAGATCATCGTCACGGACATCCTGGGACGCACGGTTGCGGCCACCAACAAGACCGAGGACTACTTCCAGGGAGATGAGCGCTGGTGGGCCTATGCGTATCGGCAAGGAGAGGGGGGGCACTTCCTGGGGGACCTGCACTTCGACCCCAGCGTCGGTGCCTACGCTGTAGAGATTGCCGAACCCATCATCGACAACGCCACCAACTCCTGTGTGGGGGTGGTCAAGGTGTTGGTGGATGCTCAAGAGATTTTTGGCCTCGTCAACTCGATCGAGGTGAGCGGGGGAGGCCAGGCGAGCTTGCTCCGGGCCGACGGCCTGGTCGTCGTGAGCCGTGATCTGACAGTCGAACGGCAGGTGGCATTTCCCTATTTCGACGAGGTTCGAGCTGCGGTCGCAAACCAGCGATTCTCGGTCGAAGTGGGAGAGGGCTCGGATCGCAGTTTCGTCGGGTTGCCCCGCGGCCGCTTGAAGGACACCTATCCAGAATTGGACTGGTATCTGGTGGTGCGCCAACCCTACCGGGAAGCCTACGCGGGTTTTCTCGACATTCACACCAACTTTCT
Organism: Acidobacteriota bacterium; assembly: GCA_041630155.1. GTDB lineage: Bacteria > Acidobacteriota > UBA6911 > RPQK01 > JANQFM01 > JBFGHG01. The sequence goes on along the minus strand of JBFKLX010000005.1, from coordinate 3,399 downwards.
CTGGCTGGTGTTGTTCAGTGTGGTGCTCGTCTTCATCCTCTCTTTTTCCTTCAGTCGTTTGTTGGCGAAGCCGATCATCGAGAGTGATCCGCATCTCGAGCAGTTGTCGAAGTGAACCAGGAGGTCCGGCACTGATCGAAGCCGGCGCCTGAGCAATTCGGGCCGGCACCTTCAGGGCTGGCCGATCGGGCTGCCCGGAGGGGCTTCCAGCGACGCCGGAGGGGTGGCTGGCGGGTAGGGTCTGGCAGTGAAGCTGGAGATCTCCCGAATTGCCTCCTCTGTGTGGCCTCGCTCCAAAGCATCAGCGAACTCCTGCTCAGCCAGCCATTCGGCCAGTTCGGCCAGCTTCAGGCTGGTGATGGAGCGGACATCCGGAGAGGCTTCGTCCAGCCCGGCCAGGCTTAGCAGCTTGCCCAGGACGGTCCGCTCGACGGTTCGGGCCGTGGCCGCCTCGGTCGCGTTTCCTGGTGTGGGGGCTTTCCAGGTCACTTCCAGCAGCCGATCCAAGACCTCCGCGAGACTGGGAATTTCCGTTTCGTAGGAGTGCCACAGCTGGAGCCGGCCGGCCCGCCCGGGATTGAGCAGGAAATCGAGTGTCGTGCCGGCAGCAGTCTCGGCAGCTGCGAGCGGATCGAAAATCGGGTCCAGTCGAGAAGGAAAGAGTTCGCGACGATCGGAACTTCCGTAGGCCAGGGGATGCAGCAGCAGGTTCAAGCGACGCGGTATCGCCAGCTCTGCCGGTGACAATGTGTCCAACACCGCCTCCAGCGCAGCTCGCTGGTGTTGCGGCGGCACGGGGCTGGCCGAAGGCAGGCCGTCTCCACGGACTTTGTAGTGGTAGGAGACTCCACCGATCAGTTTGGAGGTGGCCTCTACCTGATACCGGTGATACAGGTAGAGCGGGACGAAGCCGCTCTGCAGATCGGACAGCGGCCGGCCTTCCGGAATGTTTCGTTCGCTGAAGCTGTCGAGTGCGATCCTCCGCACTCGCATCACCTGCCGCAAAGCAGCCACCGGATCGGCGCCGTTGTCCCAGAGGCTGGCGATGGGCTGGGCGGCACTCTGCGGCCGGGCGTCAGCGTCACTCAGGAAGTACCAGCCCTGGCGAATGTTCTCGTCGATGACGGCCCGAAGTCCATCCGCCTCGTCGGTGTCTTGGGAGAAAATGCTGTAGCTGTATCGGACGGCTTGTTTGTCCCAGGTGCCGATCCCCACAGCGTAGGCCTCACTCAGGTCCAGCTTTCCCTCAGCAGTGACTCGAACGAGGGGAGCCGGATAGTCCATCACGGAGGCCCGGCCGTAGGAGCTGGCTGCGAAATTATGGGCGAAGCCCAGCGTATGCCCGACCTCGTGGGCGGACAGCTGGCGGATCCGAGCCAACGCCACCTCCACCGGGCTGGTCTCGGGATCGAACGCCGCCAAGGCCTCTGTCTCGATCCCTAACGTCTGCGCACAGTTGGCGGCCTGGCCGCTGCCGTTGAACAGGGGTTGGAGCCCCTCGATGATCATCCGATCCTGCCGCACCCTCAGCGAACCCAGCTGGACGTGTCCCTTGAGGATCTCTCCAGTGCGGGGATCGACCACCGAACTCCCGTAGGACCACCCCCGGGTGGAACGGTGCACCCATTGAATCACGTTGTAGCGGACGTCGAGGGGATCAGCGCCCTCGGGCAGGACTTCGACTCGAAAAGCATCTTGGAAGCCGGCCGCTTCGAAAGCTTGATTCCACCAACTCGCGCCTTCCAGAAGTGCGCTGCGCACCGGCTCCGGGGCGCCGCGGTCCAGGTAGTAAACGATGGGTTCGAGCGGTTCGGAGACGTCTGCCGAGGGGTCCTTCTTCTCCAGTCGGTGCCGCAGCACCAAACGCTTTTCCAGGGGTTGGTCCAGGGCCGTCGCGTAGTCCGAGTAGCTGATTGAAATGGCTCCGGAGCGGGGATCGAACGCCCGAGGCCGGTAACCGGACTCGGGCAACTGGATGAAGGAATGGTGCTGGCGCAGGGTCACAGATTCAGGGCTGGGGGTCACCTCTCGGACCAGCGGCCCTGGCTGACTGGAGGCAAACGTCAGGAGGACCTCGAATTCCGTGTTGCTGGGGAAAGCCCTGGTGCGCGGCAAGTAGACGGCACTGCGGGAGCGGTCCAGGGTGAAGGTTCCCTGCCGGGACCGCAGCAAGCGGGCGGTGACACCGTGCGCGTCCTGCATCAGCAGGTCGGTGGCGTCGACCAGGACCCGGTCACCGGTCCGTGCCTTGACCTCGGTTCCCCACAGGATGGACTCGGCAAAGGACTCCTGAACCGCCCTGCGCTCGTCAGCGTTTTCGGTCTCAGCCCGATAATCCAGGTTGCGTTGCGCCAGCAGCACGCGGGGTCCGGAACGCTCGAACCGGACGACTCGGTCCCGGCCCAGCTGGCTGCGGTCGAGGCCCACTGGGTTCGAGCCCAGGCCGGTTGCCAGTGAGTTGACGTAGAGGAACTCCTGCTCGAATCGGTCGATCTCCAGCCAAATCCTCCCCCCGGCTTCGTCCCAGTAGAAGGTGAAGAATCCCTCGTTTTTCTGGAAGCCGCCGGTGACGTCCTCGATGCTCTGAACCGTCGATTCGGGCTGAGCGGGTAGCACCCCGATCAATAGCCACCCAATCACGCCCAGCCAGGTTGTTTTTGACAAACGCATACCTTGCCATCCTGTTGAAGAAAACATCATTGAAGGCCCCGTCCGAGGCCCGTTCAAACCCGCCCACGATATACCAATCGCGGTTTTGAAAAAAACCGGGTTCGGGCAGCCAATGTCGTGAGCCTCCTCTGATGCCACCTCAGGCGCCTCGCCAGCCTCCCTCTCCGGTAATCCGCAGGGGATCACTGTCGGCAAGGCCGGCCATGATGCGAGGACATTGATTTGTTCGCGTCTTGGAATCCGACCCAGAAGGATTGAACTTTTGCCGGGACGCCTGCGTAACACCAGCAGAAGGCTCAGGATTCGAAGGATTTCTTTTGGGAGTAATCGATATGAAGCGACCTGTTTGTGCTCTGGTTTTCTGCGGCGCTCTTCTCTGGTCCTCGGCGGTCCTGCCGGCAGCCGACTTCACGGTCGATCGTTCCTTCCCGGCGGCGCCCGGCGGAAAACTCGTGGTCAAGACCGATTTTGGCCGGATCTCGCTGCGAGGAGGTGCGTACGAAGCTGTAGACATCTTGGTGAGTTACAGCGGGCGGGACTCGCAGCGCGTCCAGGACGCGCTGCAATTGGAGTTCGACAGCCGGCGGAACGAGGTCCGGGTGACCCTTGACATGGGCTCCAGCAGCTGGTGGAGCGGCTGGTTTGGGTGGAGCAAGCGGCGCCTGGAGTTTGATATCAGCGTGCCCGAGCAATTCGATGCCGATCTGAAGACCTCAGGGGGCTCGATCG
>JBFKLX010000004.1:0-58576 GCA_041630155.1 Acidobacteriota bacterium | reverse complement strand
GCTGCGCGCCCGCATGCAGTTCCTGGACCCCGTGGAAGTCGATACAGCCTCAGAGGCTGCGCCGGTCTCGGAGTAAGCGCCCTCCGGAGGCCGCTTGCAGAGTGGCTGCGAGGGTCCGAAGCGCAGAATCAGCGCCTCTCCGCACGCAGCAGTCAATCGCCGGGATTGGGCCCGTCCCCTGCCGGCGCCACCGGATGATACCGGTGCCTCCCCCTTGACTCTGTCGCCGGCGGACCGTTTACTGAACAGCCCGTGGACAAGCGAGTCCGGACTGCTCTGTTGCTGTTGATTTACCTGGCCCCGCTGGGGGTGGCTCCGCACCTCTCTTCGGTTTGGGACGCCAACGAGGCGTTCTACGTCCAGACGCCCCGCGAGATGCTCGAGCGCGGCGAGTGGCTGGTTCCCTACTTCAACGATCAGCCCCGGCTCAACAAACCGCCCTTGTCGTACTGGCTGGTGGCGGGCGCGTACCGGGTGTTCGGGGTTTCGCTGGCTGTCGAGCGCTGGCTGCTGGCGGCCCTGGGTGCCGGCTGCGTGCTGCTGGCCTTCGCGATCGCCAGACGGTTCGTCTGTCCTTCCTCGGCCTTGCTGGCGGCGGGAGTCTTTGCGACCAACTTCCGCTTCCTGATGTTGTCACGCCGGTTACTGATCGACATTCTGATGCTGGCCTGCATCCTGGCCGGCACCCTCTGTTTCGTGCTCTGGCGGGAGCGGCCTTCAGCCTCCCGGCTGCGACTGGCGGCCCTCTGCTTCGGCCTCGCTTTCCTGGCCAAGGGCCCGGTTGCATGGATCGGCTTGGCCATCCTGCTCCTGGTTTGTTTCTGCGACGACCGCTGCCGGTCCTTGCGGCGCGGCGCCTGGGCAAGCAGTCTGGCGGTCCTCGTGACGGTGTCCTTTTCCTGGTATTTGGCCCTGGGCTGGAGCGGAGATTGGGAGTCAGTACTGAATTTTTTCTTGCGCGAGAATCTGGGTCGCTTCGCGTCGCTGGATTACGGGCCTGAGCGAAACTGGTTCTACTATCTCGGAGTGATCCTCGCGGATTCCTTTCCGTGGTCCCTGCTGTTCTTCGCAGCGGTGGGCTGGCAGGCCTGGCGTTGGCGGGGGCTGCCCGCGGAAGAGCGCAGAAACGGCTGGCTGCTGGCGCTCTGGATCGCGGTCTGGTTCGTGCTGTTTTCCTTCTCACGCAACAAGCAGGAATATTACATCTTGCCGCTTTACCCGGCCGCTGCCATCTGGGTCGCCCAGGTGGCCCAGGCTTGCGGGTGGGCACGCTGGCTGGCTGTGGTGGGTGGTGCCGCAGCCTCACTCCTGGGCTGCGGACAGGCCTTGCTGGCCAGCGAACTTTTCGGGCCGTCGTGGCTGTGGTGGCTTCCCACGCTCCTCTTCCTGGTTTTCGGACTGCTGGCTGCGCTGCGCCGCTGGCACTGGGCGGCCGCTTCACTGAGTCTGGTATTCGTGGTCGTCTTTGCGCTGCTTCTGCCCCGGCTGGAGGACTACCGACCGGTGCATCATCTGGCGGCTCGAGCCCAGCTGGAGCTGGAACCGGGAGGCCGGGCCGGATACCTCGGTCTGGCGGCGCCCAGCCTGCGCTTCTATCTGGATCAGCCGGTGCTGGAGTTGTTCGACGTCGCGGCGGCCGCCGCTGAGCTGGACTCGCCGATTCAAACGCTGCTGGTGGTTCAGGAGTCCGACTGGCCCGATCTGCAGCGCGCCACTCGAACCCGGCTTCGCGTCGTGGCCCGGAGCCCCCGCCTGGTGATCACGCTGCGCACCCTGCTGGAAGCCCTGTTGCGCCGCGAGGAAGGATCTCGCAAAGCCTGGATGTATTCGGTCTATCTGGTGAGCAATCGACCGGAAGAGTGAAGTCTCGGGAGCGAGCGGCTCCGGCTGCGGGTGATTTCCGCCCAAAAAAACCTGCTCCACTGGTTCGCTTCTCTTCCCGCCCTCGTTAGTCCTCTCTAGACCCACTTGGACAGGATGGGGTGCCGCGGATTTGGAACCGCTCCTCCAAACCCCAACCCACCCAGGGGCAGACTTCTCTCGGCTCGCAGCATCCGATGCGACCGAGCGAAGAGTTGCCTCCCGCGGCGGCTCCCTCCTGTCCTCTTCTCTCCCTTCGGCCCGACGACGAGTTGGAGGTTTCCCGATAGTGAGGTGTATACTCTGCGCGGACTTTTCGGATGGATTAGGCTGGAGCGATCTGCATGGAAGAGGGCGTGAGGGGAATGGGTTTGGAATCTCTCCGGGAATCCCAGACCGACTCTCGGGCCATGCCGCGGCCAGCCGAGTCGCCTCTGCTCTCGGTGATGGTTCCCGTCTACAACGAACGTGACAACCTGCCGATCCTCTACAGCGATCTGTGCCAGGTCTTGGAGTCCCTGGGACATTCGTTCGAAATCATTCTGATCGACGACGGCAGCACGGACGGAAGCACCCGGCTGCTGCGGGAGCTGGCCAGCGGCGATCCCCGCCTGCGGATCCTCGAGCTGGTCCGGAACTACGGACAGACCGCGGCCATGTCGGCCGGCTTCGATCATTCCCGCGGAAAGGTCATCATTCCGCTGGACGCTGATTTGCAAAACGACCCCCAGGACATTCCCCGCATCCTCGAGAAGCTGCACGAGGGCTATGACGTGGTCAGCTGCTGGCGCCAGAACCGCCAGGACTCGTGGATGCGGGTCTGGCCCTCGCGCGTCGCCAACCGGTTGATCAGTTGGATGAGCGGCGTCCGCCTGCACGACTTCGGCTGTACCTTGAAGGGCTACCGCCGCGAGATTCTCAGGCACGTCCGGCTCTATGGTGAGATGCACCGTTTCATTCCGATCTTTGCCCACTGGGCCGGAGCCCGCGTGGCCGAGCTCCCCGTGCGCCACCATCCCCGCTACCGGGGCCGCTCCAAGTACGGCCTGCTGCGAACCTTCAAGGTGCCTTTGGACCTCATGACGATCAAGTTCCTGGGCAGCTACTCGACCAAGCCGATGTACCTGTTCGGCGGCCTGGGAAGCCTCTCGATGGCGATCGGGACTCTCCTGAGCGTCGTCACGCTCTACCAGAAGTTTTTCGAAGCCGTGAAAGCGCATCGGAATCCCCTGCTCCTTCTGTCTGTCTTCTTCCTCCTGGTGGGAATCCAGCTGATCCTGTTCGGCTTGATGACCGAACTGATCGTCCGCACCTACCACGAATCCCAAGGAAAGCCGACCTACCTGGTCCGCGAGGGGTCGGAGGACGACGATCCGTCCGACGCTTCCAGAACGGACGGGAGCCCCGCGCCGTAGAGCGACAGTGAGCGAGTCCTCGTGATCCGGGGGCGCGTCTCTTCTCTCTCGCGCCGGCGGCGGAGAACCCTCGCCCGGGCCCGAACTGGAAATTCCCGAGCCCTCCCTGTTAGGATCGCGGCCGTGGCAGAAGAGACGCGCTACGAGGAGCAAGCATGAATGGACTCTTGGAATCATTGCTGTCGCTGACCACCACCGCTTCCGATTTCATCTGGGGAGTTCCGATGGTCGTGCTGCTGTTCGGTACCGGGCTCCTGTTGTCGTGGAAGACCGGATTCGTGCAGATTCGGAACTTCTCCAAAGCTGTGCGACTGGTCCTGACCGGCTCCCGCGCCCCGGGGTCGGAGGCGGAGGGGGACATCAGCCCGTTTCAAGCGCTGATGACTGCCCTGTCGGCGACGGTGGGAAACGGAAATATCGCCGGCGTCGCAACGGCGATCGCCACCGGGGGCCCCGGGGCGGTTTTCTGGATGTGGATCACCGCGGTCTTCGGGATGGCCACCAAATACGCCGAAGCGGTTCTGGCGATTCGGTTTCGATTGCGCATGGAAGACGGGACGATGGCCGGCGGGCCGATGTATTACTGCAAGTATGGCATCGGCAACCGGCTGGGGGCCTTCCTCGGAGCGTTTTTCGCCGTTTGCGGGGGCATCACCGCATTGTTCGGCACCGGGAACATGTTTCAGTCCCAGCAGATCGCCACGGCCACCGAGCAGCAGTTCGGCATCGAACCGTGGATCACCGGCCTGGTCGTCAGCGTCGGTGTGGGCCTGGTGATTCTGGGCGGCATCAAGCGCATCGGGCGGGTGGCCGAGAAGATGGTTCCTTCGATGATCGTCTTCTATTTCCTGGGCACTCTGGGAGTGATCTTCACCAACCTGACTTCGATCCCCGGAGCGATTGCGTTGATCGTGGAATCGGCCTTCAGCCCCCAGGCGGCCTTCGGCGGGGCCGTGGGGATCGGGATTCAACAGGCGATCCGCTTCGGTGTGGCTCGGGGCGTGCTGTCCAACGAGTCGGGCCTGGGAAGCGCAGCCATCGCTCACGGCGCCGCCCGGACCCGTTTTCCAGTTGCCCAGGGGACGGTGGCCATGATGGGAACCTTCATCGACACGATCGTGGTCTGCTCGCTGACAGCACTGGCCATTACCGTCTCCGGGGCCTATCAGGAGGCGACCTTCCTGGGAGGAGAGTTGCAGGACGCCAACCTGACGGTTCGCGCCTTCAATATCGGCATGCCCGAGGCGATTGCCGGCTGGGGAGGCCTGATCCCCGTCTTCGGCTCACTGATCTTCGGATTTACAACACTGATCGGGTGGAGCTACTACGGTCAGATCTGCTTCGAGTACCTGTTCGGCTTGAAAATCGTCAAGCCTTACCGTGTGCTGTTCGTGCTGCTTCTGTTCGCCGGGGCTTTCTTCACGGGCCCGTACTCTCCCATCGTCAAGAACCTGGGGGACATCTGCAATGCCTCCATGGCGTTTCCCAACCTGATCGCCCTGCTGCTGCTCAGCCGGGTCGTGGCCCGCATGACGCATGACTCCTACCGGGCCGGCAGTCTGGAGGTCCACGAAGCAGTCCCCCTTCGGCATTCGGTAGAATGAGAGAGCCGGATGAGATCTGATGCAGTGCGAAGAGGCCGGGAACGGATCCCCCGAACGATTCGCCGATCCAACGGGGAATCTGGATCTGAGCAGGAACAGCACGAGGAGTAGAAGTGGCCGATCAACAGTGGTTTTGTCCCGACCTTTACGAGGAGATCGTCCGCCTGCGCCGCCTGGGCGAGCCTGCAGCGCTGGCGACGATTGTCCGCAGGGTGGGGAGTACCCCTCGCAAGGATCACGCCAAGATGCTGATCCGCCGGGACGGCACGTCCCTGGGGTCCGTGGGGGGCGGATGCGTGGAGGCCGAAATCTGGCAGGCGGCGCGCAGGGTCCTGGAAGGGCGGCGTGCTGAAGTGCTGCGCTATCAGCTCACGCAAGAGGACGCCTCCCGTGAGGGACTGGTGTGTGGGGGCTCCGTGGAGGTGTTCGTGGAACCGATCCTACCCGAACCGCGACTGGTGATCCTGGGGGCCGGCCATGTCGGTCTGGCGGTGGCTCGTGCCGCTCAGCCACTGGGCTTCCGCATTACGGTGATCGACGATCGTGAAAACTTTGCCGACCCGGAGCGGTTTCCTGGAGTGGAAGAGGTCCTGGTCCAGCCCTTCGAACAGGGGCTCGAAAATCTGAAGACGCATTCGGAAACGTTCATTCTGATCGTCACCCGGGGCCACAGCCACGATCAGGTCGCTCTGGAGGGCGCCATCCGGGTTCCGGCCCGCTACGTGGGCCTGGTCGGCAGCCGACGCAAGATCGGGATCCTGGTCGAGAGTCTCCTCGAAAAGGGGTATCCGCCGGCGGCCTTCGAGAGCCTTTACGCTCCGATCGGATTGGAGATCGGTTCGGAGACCCCGGAAGAGATCGCGGTCAGCGTGATGGCCGAGTTGATCGCGCTGCAAAAAGGCGTCCACCGGCGCAGCGAAAAACAACAGTTCGTGCGAAAAATCCTTGCGCAGCACACCGCCGGCAAGGAGGGGAAAGCCCCGCCGGAGCAAGTTGCCGCGGGAGACCAGGCTCGAGCGAAGCCGTGAGCGCACCAAGAGCCGGAGAACCTGAGCCGCCGTCCGATCGGGTCCGCGTACCATGCAACTGTTATTGATCAGCAACTCCACCCAGTACGGTGGAGGGTACCTGGACCACTGCAGCGAAGCGATCGGGCACTTCCTGGAGTCGCGCATCCGAGTTCTCTTCGTTCCCTTCGCGATCGCCGACTGGGAGGCCTACACGGCCCAGGTCCGCCACCGCCTCGAGCAACAACGGCTGGAAGTGCGCGGCGTTCAGGAATGGGAGGATCCCCGGGCAGCGTTGGAGTGGGCCGAGGCCGTCTTCATCGGTGGCGGCAACACCTTTCGCCTCCTCGATCAGCTCTATCGGAGCGGCTGGCTGGAACGAGTCCGGGAGGCCGTGCGAGCCGGCCGGCCCTACATCGGCTCCAGCGCCGGGAGCAACGTGGCCTGCCCCACCATCAAGACTACCAACGACATGCCCATCGTCTACCCTCCCAGTTTCGACGCTCTGGGTCTGGTCAGTTTTCAGATCAACCCCCATTATCTGGACCCCGCCCCCCAGTCGCGTCACCAGGGCGAAACGCGCGCGCAGCGGATCGGGGAGTTCCACGAAATTCACGATGTTCCCGTGCTCGGCTTGCGTGAAGGGTGCTGGCTCCGGCGGGAGGGGCCCAGACTCGAGCTGGGGGGCACGACTCCGGCCCGCCTCTTCCGGAAGGGGATGGACCCTGAGGAGTATCCGCCGGGTTCGGACCTGAGTTTTCTGTTGGACTAGCTTGGTGCCGCTCCCCTGCCTGTGTTTTACTCGGGAGCTCCCTCTTCCCACATCCGCAGGCACCGCTCGACTGTCTCGACGCGACTCCCGGCTCGCACGATGCGGCCCGGACGCGCCGTCAGGTCGACGACCGTGGAGGGGGGCTTGGCGACCGGTTCGCCGCCGGCGAGAAAGAGGTCGACCTCCTCCGCAAAGAGAGCTCGCAGTTCGGCCAGGGTCTGCGGCGCCGGCTGGCCCGACCGGTTGGCGCTGGTGGACAGGACGGGCTTCCCCCATTCGCCGAGTACTCGCTCCCAGAAGGGGTCTCGTGGGATACGCAAGCCGATCTTCCCCTGCTGCCCCGCGATCGAGACGGGCACCTCCGGCAGGGCGGGCAGCAGGAGCGTCACGGGCCCTGGCCAGAGCCGCCGGGCCAGCTCCTCGAAGCGAGGCGGCAGCGCAGCCAGGAGAGCTGCCTGCGTCGGATCTCCGATCAGCAATAAGAACCCTTTCTCTTCTTCCCTCCCTTTCAGCTCGAGAACCTTCCGGACAGCCTCGTGCGAAAAGGGGTCACAAGCCAACCCGTAGACCGTGTCGGTGGGAGAGAGGAGGACGCCTCCGGCGCGAATGACCCCCACGGCCCGTGCCACGTCTCCGGCGAGTTGCTCCCAGTGTCGCTCCATTGCTGCGATTCTACACTGCCGCAGATCCCCATCTATACTGGGACACATGCCGGTCTTCGATTTTCGCTTCACGGTGTCCGCCCCGCTGGCGCGAGTGCGGGAATTCCACTCGAGTCCGGAAGTGTTGAGCACCCTGACACCCCCACCCTTGAGTGTTCGACTCCACGAGTTTGGGAACATGCAAGAGGGGATGGTCGCCTCCTTCGCTGTGGGCCTCGGTCCGCTGGCCATGGAATGGAAAGCGCGCCACGAGGAGGTGTCGGATCACGGTTTCACCGACGTTCAGGTGGAAGGCCCGCTGCAACGTTGGCGCCACACCCACTCGTTCATTCCCCAGGAGAGTGACCGCACCTTGATTTGGGAGCACATCGAGTACGAATATCCTTCCGGCTGGAGAGGCTGGCTGAGCCGACTGATGTTCGGCAAGATCCCGCTGCTGGGGCTCTTCACCTACCGGAAATGGACGACCAAGCGCGCGCTCGAGAGGGATTGACCCGGTATCACGGGCTGGAGATCGCAGCTGCGTCGTAGCTGATGCGATAGATCACGCCGGCCTTGTCGTCGGACAGCAGCAGCGACCCATCGGGCAACTGCAGCAGGTCCACGGGCCGCCCCCAGGCCTCGTCACCCTGCAGCCAACCCTCGGCGAAGACCTCGTAGCTGCGGACCTTTTCGGAGTTCTCCAGCCGGGCCAGTGTCACCCGGTATCCGATTGGCACGGAGCGATTCCAGGAGCCGTGCTCAGCGATGAACATCTGGCCTCTGTAATCGCCGGGAAACATCTCGCCGGTGTAAAACTCCAGCCCCAGCGCAGCCACGTGTGGACCGAGATTCTGGGCGGGAGGCTCGAATTCCGAGCAGGAACGCTCGTGGCCGAATTCCGGATCCGCGATATCCTCGCCGTGGCAGTAGGGGTAGCCGAAATGCATCCCTGCCCGCGGCGCCCGGTTCAACTCGTCCGGGGGCTGGTCATCCCCCAAATGATCTCGGCCGTTGTCCGTGAACCACATCTCTCCCGTCTCGGGATGCCAGCTGAAGCCGACCGTGTTGCGCACGCCGTACGCGAAGACCTCCAGACCCGTGCCATCGGCCTCCAGTCGAGTGATGGAGGCGAAGCGTTCGTCCTGGGGACTCTCACAGATGTTGCAGGGGGCCCCCACGGGAACGTACAGCTTTCCGTCCGGGCCGAAGGCGATGAACTTCCAACCGTGATGAGTCTCGCCGGGATAGCCCGAGTAGACCACGACCGGTTCCGGGGGATCGGCCAGCCGCTTTTCGATGTTGTCGTAACGCAGAATCTTGTCGACCTCGGCCACGAACAGGGAGCCGTCACGAAAGGCAACACCGTTGGGCATCTTCAGGTCGGAGTCGAGCAGATGCACTCGATCCGCTCGATGGTCGCCGTCCGCATCGACGAGAGCATAGACCTTACCCTCTCGCCGGGTGCCGACGTAAAGAGTCCCCTCAGGACTGCGGACCATGGATCGGGCGTTCTTGACCCCTGTGGCATACAAGTCGATCTGAAAACCGGGAGGCAGTTTCAGCTTCGCCAGAGGAAGCGATTCAGCGGCGCGAAGGCAGGCCGTTCCGGCGAGGCCGAACAGCGCCAAGGCGGCAAAGAGTGACAGATGGAAGTATCTCTCGGCTAACATCCCGCTAGTTTACAACAACGGGCTCAGCCGGCGACACGGCATCGCCGGGCAGGGCCGCGGTTATCGCATCCCTCTCGCAAACCTTTGCCCGAAACGGGAAGCGAAAGAATTGACTTCCCATCGGGCAGCCTCTATGATTCGCAGTCAGTCCAGCAGAAGCCGGGGCCGGGGTTGCTCGATCATTTTGAATTCAAGATTCGTTTTTTTCCATGAGCCGTGCTTTCTCCACCCGTGAACTTGCCCAAATGTGGAACGTCAGCGAGTCGACCATCAAGCGGTGGGCCGATTCGGAACTCCTGCCCTGCCACCGCACTCCTGGGGGTCACCGGCGCTTCATGCTTCCAGACATCCGAAGGTTTCAGCAGGAGCACGGATTCAAGGCCACCGGTCTGATCAAGATGCGGCACTGGGAGGAGCCGGAGGAGGAGATCGTCTCGCCGGTGCGCCCTCTCGAAGACTGGCGAGAGGCATTGCTCCAGGCCGCCGCCAACAATCAGCGCGGGCCATTGCTCGAGATGCTCCAGAAGGTCTACCTCGAGGGAGCGACCCTCTCGGAATTGTACGACCGCCTGGTCCTTCCCGTCGACCGTCAGGTTCGCGAAAGGCTGCAGCAGCAAACCATTCTGCTCAGCCAGGCCCAGTTGATTCGAAACAACCTGGAAGAGGCTCTGGCGCGCCTCTTTGCCGACGCCGCCTGGCGGCCGGAAGAAGACCAGATGGGGTTGTGCGCCTCCCTGGACCGGCGGCGTCCCCTGGCGCTCAACGGGCTCGGACGGCTCCTGCTGGCCGAGGGCTACGAATGCCTGAATCTGGGCGCGGGACTGGCCTTCGCCCACGTGGCCGAGATGGTGCGGGTCGAACCGGTCAACCTGGTCTGCCTGGTGTCCAACCGCAAACTCAACCCCCTGGCTGAGGACGTCGCGGAACTGGCTCGCGTGGCTCACTCCTACCAGATCCCCATGCTGTTGTTCGGAATCGGGTTCAGCAGGGAGTTTGCGCAGTGTTTCCGAGAGGGCCACTTCTTCAAGGACCTGGAGAGCTGCCAGAGTTACGTCGTGGGCCGTGCCCGCGCCAGATGACTCAGCCGCCGCCGAGCCAGTTCCCGACTCGAGAGGGCGCGCCGGAGGCTCACTTCTTGAAGATGGCGCGGGTGAAGAAGAGAAGGTTGGCCGGGCGTTCGGCGAGGCGGCGGATCAGGTACGGCGCCCACTCGGTCCCGAAGGGAACGTAGACCCGCATCCGGAAGCCGTCCTGAACCAACTGCAGTTGATAGTCACGCCGCACCCCGTAGAGCATCTGAAACTCGTAGCGGTCGCCGGAGATTCCTTGCTCAGCGACGACGCGGCGGGCGTGGTCGATCATCTTCTGGTCATGGGAAGCGATGGCCGTGTAGGAGGGGGACTTCAAGAGCACTTCCAGCAGTTTGACGAAGTTGGCGTCCACCTCGGCCTTCTTGGGGAAAGCGACTTCCGGGGGCTCCATGTAGGCCCCCTTGCAAAGGCGTATGTTACAGCCCAGCCGGCTCAGCCTTTGCACGTCCTCCTCGCTCCGATAGAGGTAGGACTGAATCACCACCCCGACGCGCCGGGGCCCGTAGCGGGCCAGATGTTGCTCGAACAACTCGAGGGTCACAGCCGTGTATTCGGAGCTCTCCATGTCGATGCGCACGAAGTTCTGGTCGGCCTCGGCTCGATCCAGGATCCGGCCCAGGTTGGCGCTGCACAGGTCGCGGTCGATGTCCAGGCCGAGTTGAGTCAGCTTGATGGAGATGTTGGAGTCGACCGCTGAGTCGGCAATCGCCTCCAGCAAGCCAATGTAGGACTCGGTGGCACGGCGCGCCGCTTCCGGGTCCGTGACGCCTTCGCCCAGCAGGTCCAGGGACGCGACGATTCGAGCCCGATTGAGTTCCTTCACCACCTCGACGGCCTGACCGAGTTCTTCACCTGCCACGAAGCGGGAAGCCAAGCCGGAGCTTTTCCCCATGGACGAAAAGAGTCTCACCATCAAAGGGCTTTCGGCGGCCGAGAGCATGAGGTTTCTCAACATCTTCATTCCTCGTCGAAGTCTTCGGGGTCGGCGTCGATCAAAGCGCGGGCCAGCCTGCCATAGGTCCGCACCCCGTCGAGCAGTTCCTGCTTGGCGATCTTCTCGTCGGCTGTGTGTGCCTCCAGGATGGAACCAGGACCGATCAGCAGCGGCCGGGCCAGGGACCGCAGGGCCGGAATGTCGGTCGAGAAGCTCACTACCCGGGTGGGGAAGCCGGGCACCGCCAGCATCTGCTGCGGCTCGGTCGTCTTCAGGATCTCGAGTTGGCCTCCCTCCGGGATGCTCTCATCCATCAAGCGGAGATAGTGCCGGCTGGGAGCCACGGTGCGGATCAAGAACTCAGCCCGGGCCTGACCGGCCACCACGTTGGCCGCCTCTCCCCCTGAGATGCGCCCCACGTTGAAGTACGACTGGCCCAGCCCGCCGTCGCGCGGCCAGCTGACGCTCTTCAGCTTTCCCAACCACTCCACCAACCGGTCGATCGCCGAGATTCCCTGCTCCGGATAGGCGGAGTGGGCTGTTTTCCCCTGAGTCGTGAGCTGTCCCAGGACGATGCCTTTGTGAGCCGTGACCAGGGCGTTGTCGGTCGGCTCTCCATTGACCAGAAAATCTCCCTGGACCCCCGAGACAACGGCGGTGCGGGCTCCAATGCTGTCGGTCTCCTCGCCCACCACGAAGAGCAAGCCCAGGTCTGAGACCCCCTCCGAGAGCAGTGCGGAGGCCGCGCAGACCATGGCGGCGGCAATGCCCTTGGCGTCACAGCTCCCGCGCCCGTAGATGAACTCGCCGTCCTCCCGGGAGGAAAAGAAGGGGGGCACGGTGTCCAGGTGAGTCGAGAAGATCACACGAGGCCGCCGGCTGGGCGAGCACCACAGGTTGAAGCGATTTCCCTGGACCGGTTGCCGGCTCACGGGCCAACCGGAGGCTCGCAGGTGGGATTCCAGGAATTCCATCACCGGCCCTTCGTCTCCGGTCACGGAGGGGATGTCCACCAGGGCTCGGGTCAGTGCCACGGCTCGCTCAACCGGGCCCTCTGGACGGGAACCCTCGGTCATGGAGCGGACCCCTTCTCGAACTGGGCCGTGACCACCGTCTTGATGCCGCCGCGAACATTGAAATCGCCTCTCACTCGACAGCGCTGAGGCTGGGCGACGGCCACCACATCGTCGAGGATGCGATTGGTGACGTGCTCGTGAAAGATCCCCATCTGGCGGTAGGAAAACAGATAGAGCTTGAGCGACTTCAACTCCAGGATCTCCTCGTCGGGGACGTACCGGATTTCAATCGTCGCGAAGTCCGGCTGGCCGGTCTTGGGGCAGACACAGGTAAACTCGGGACAGGAAATCTCGACTTCGTATTCCCGTCCCGGGTATTGGTTGGGCACGGTTTCCAGAATCTGGCGTTGCTCTTTTTCCATGGCAGCAGCTCTGGGACCTCACGACCTGGCTTCCAGAGCCTTGGGTTTTCCCGTATAGAGATATCGCTTGATTTTCCGAGTCGTGGTTTTTTCGAACTCGCTTTCTCTCAGGGTAAACTTCTTGATCCGCTTGTAGCTGGCCAGCTTCCGGTTGGCGGCTTTCACCTCCTCGGAAATCACCTGATTGACGCGCTCGGCCTGGTAGCGGCTGGCGCCGAATTTCTGGTCGAAGGCTTCGGTGTCGAACACGATGACAGCCTGCACTTCTACCTGAGCCGGATCCTCCTCGGGGCCGCCCCAAACCAGTGATTCGAGAATGAACGGGCTCTCGTTGAGGACGGCCTCGACCTCCTCGGGGTACACGTTTTTTCCGTTGGGTGTGACGATCAGAGCCTTCTTGCGGCCGGAGATATAGAGAAATCCGTCTTTGTCCAGGTGACCCAGGTCTCCCGTGTGCAGCCAGCCCTCGCGAAGCGCCTCCTGGGTGGCCGCCGGATTCAGGTAGTATCCCCTCATGACGTTGGGCCCCCGCACGACGATCTCCCCGTCGATGAAGTCGACCTCCACGCCCGGGATGGGAAGTCCAGCGCTGTCGTCTTTGAGGCAGCCTTCCCGGTTGACCGATATCAGAGGCGAGGCTTCGGTCATGCCGTAGCCCTGGATGAAGTTGATGCCCAGGCCGCGAAAGCCCCTGGAGACCTCGGGATTGATGGCGGCCCCCCCGGAGATCAACAGGCGTAACCTGCCGCCGAAGCGTTCGTGGAGGGTATTGAAGAAACGCCGCCGCAGGTTGACACCCGAGACCCGTTGCACGATCGAGGCCAGCCCCTTGGCCAAACGGAACTTGCGTACGCCCTTTTCTTCGATTCCCTTCTCGATCCGGCGGTAGATGGCTTCGAAGAGCAAAGGGACTCCCAGCATCACGGTGGCACGCGCTTCCTGCAAATTCTCGGCGATGCGGCGCAGATTCTCGGCATGGTAGATGGTGGCGCCCTGGTAAAGGGCGGTGAGGAAGCCGCAGGTGCATTCATAGGTGTGATGCAGCGGGAGGACCGACAGCACGACATCGTCCTTGCTGATCGAGACCATCTGCGAGGTGGAAACGATGTTGGCGCTCAAATTGCCGTGCGTGAGCATCACTCCCTTGGAGCTGCCCATGGTGCCGGAGGTGAAGATGATCGCCGCCGGGTCCTCGGCTGACGGCCTGGCGTCCTCGAAGCCGCCAGAGCCGGCTTCTTCGATTTGCCGAGCACCTTGGGCGAGCGCCTCCGGGAAGGAACAATCAGCATGTTCCGCCTCGGCCTCCATGGAAATCGTCTTGCGCAGTGCCGAGGGGGTTCGGTCTCCCTTGAAGTACTCGAGGTAGTGGTCGCACGAGACCAGCAGTGTGGCCCCCGAGTACTCCAGAATGTGTCGCATCTCCCGGGGCGTGAGGTCCTTGTCGATCGGGACCACGATGCGGCCCGAGGTCACAGTCGCCAGATAGGCGATCGCCCACTCGGTGCAGTTTTCACCCAGAACCGCGACCCGATCGCCCGGCTCCACGCCCAGCTGGCCGAAAAAGGTTGCCAGCTCCCGCACTCGCCGCCCCATGTCCTCATAACTGGTGGGCCGGTACTCACCGTCCCGCTTGCTGACCAGGGCCGGCTTGACACTCGAACGATGGACTGCCTCTTCGAGCAGATCTCGGAGCGTCTCGATGGGATAGGTAGGATAGAGCGGCGGCTTTTTCACTTGGCTGATTGTAGCGAGACAGCTGCTGCCAAGCAATCCAGACAAACGCTTGCGGGAGGCCCTGCCTCAGGCCGGAGTGCCGGTGTCCGACGCCAGCGGAGTCAGATCGACCAGCAAGTTGTCCGGCAGCGCGAACTGGACGCTTTCCCGGCGCGTGACCAGTTCTTCGACCTCCGCCCCCCGGCGGCGAAAGTGGTCCACCACCTGTTCGACCAGAATGTCGGGAGCCGAGGCGCCGGAGGTCACGCCCAGCCTGCCGATCCCCTCCAGCCAGGCCTCTTCGATGCAATCCACATCGTCGATCAAGTGGGAACGTGCACCGGCCTTCATGGCCTCTTCGACGAGGCGATTCGAATTGCTGCTGTTCTGGGAACCCACCACGAGGATCAGCTGAGCCCGGCGGGCCAACTCGTGAACCGCCAACTGCCGGTTCTGCGTGGCGTAGCAGATGTCTTCGGAGGGTGGTCCCTGGATGGCGGGGTATTTGGCGCGCAAGGCCCGGATGATGTCCCGGGTGTCCTCCAGGCTCAAAGTAGTCTGGGTCAGGTAGGCAACGCGCCTCGGGTCGGAGATCTCGAGCGTTTCCACATCCTCGACACAGGTCACGAGCACCATGCTCTCCCGCGCCACGCCCATGGTTCCGACTACCTCGTCGTGGCCGTGGTGGCCGATCAGGACAATCGTGTATCCACGGCTGGCATAACGGGCCGCTTCCAGGTGCACTTTGGTCACCAGCGGGCAGGTTGCGTCGATCACTTTGAGCCGTCGCTGCCGCGCATGCTCTTTCACCTGCGGGGAGACGCCGTGAGCGCTGAAAATGACCGTCTTGCCTTCGGGAACGTCCTCCAGCTCGTCGACGAACACAGCGCCTTTGCCTCTCAGCTCTTCGACGACGTGCCGGTTGTGGACGATCTCCTTGCGAACGTACACCGGCTTCGGATAGATCTCCAACGCAATCTTGACAATGTCGATGGCCCGCACCACGCCGGCGCAAAAGCCTCGCGGTGCGGCAAGAATCACCTTCTCCACCATACCGGTATCCTAGCACAGAGCCCGTGGATGGCATCGCAGCGACGATCCTGGCCCTGAAACGTCATCCCCTGGGTAGCTCGGACGTTCAGTTCTTCGCGGCATTTCCGACGCTAGGGTTGGCGAAGCGTGATCGGGGCGTCCACTGGTGGCAACGGCTCGAGCGTTTGCATTTGGCCGTCGGGCCAGCGCACTTGCACTGCATCGATCGAGAGCGCCGTTCCCAATCCAAATGTCAGCGGCAGTTCGACCTGCGAGAGGTAGCTTCGCGTGGGCATGACCTGGCGGCGCTGCCGGATGCCACCCGCCCTCACCTCCACCCAGGCGCCGATGGCGTCCCGGTTCAGCCCCCGGCCCTCCAGCTCGAGTCGGATCCAGTGATGTCCAAGATTCTGGTCGTTGCGCAACAGCACGGGCGACCGCCCGGGCTGGGTCAAAATCACGTCCAGATCCCCATCACCATCGATGTCGGCATAGGCCGCTCCGCGTCCCACCAATGGGCGCGCCAGTCCGCCCGATTTCTCCGGCGGCACTTCCAGGTAACAGGACGGGGTCTGGGCCCCGGCGTTCCAGAACAGCTGGACCGGCTGTTCGTAGTGCTGGCTCGCCTGGACCTGGTTGATCTCCTCTTCGAGATGCCCGTTGGCCTGCAGCAGGTCCAGCCGGCCGTCCAGGTCGTAGTCGAAGAAGAAGAGGCCGAAGCTCAAATTGAGGCGGCTGGGCGAGCCGATCCCTTCGCCCGGCGCCTCGTCCGTGAACAGCAGCGGATCGTCCTGCGAAACCAGAAAGGAAGTCATCTCGTTGGCAAAATTGGCGATGCCCACCGCCAGCGCCGAGTCGTTCCGGTAGTGGGCCGTATCGATGCCCATGGCCCCGGTGGCGCTACCGTGCACGTCGAAGCCGACCCCTGCAAAGGCGCCGATTTCGTCGAAGCTGCCGTCGCCCCGATTGTGGAACAGGAAGTTCTGCACCGTGTCGTTGGCCACCAGTATGTCGATGAACCCGTCGGCGTCCAGATCGATGGGCGCCAAGGCGAGTGCCTTGCCCATGGGACGGCCGGTGGCCGGGTTGTCCACCTGGATTCCGGCTTCGGCAGAGACGTCGGCGAAGACTCCCTCCCCTTCGTTGCGATACAGGTAGGAGTGGGTGCCGGTGAAATTGGTGGGGGGGCCGTAGGCGCGATCCCGGCCGTTGAGCGTGAAGTTCAGGTCCAGATCGATCTGGCGGGACCAGCGGACGTAGTTGCAGACGAACAGGTCCAGGTCTCCGTCATTGTCGTAATCGAAGAAACCGGCACTACTGCTCCACTGTTCCGGGTCGCCGCCCACACCGGCGCTCTTTGTGACCTCTCGAAAAACGCCCTCACGATTGTGATAGAGGCGGTTGGGGCCGAGGGCGCTGATGAACAGGTCCACCCATCCGTCCCCGTCGTAGTCTCCGGCGGCCACACCCACGCCGTAGAAACTGTCCCTCAAACCCGCCTGCGCCGCAACGTCCGTGAAATTCCCGGCGCCGTCGTTGCGATAGAGGCCCATCCGACCTGTTGGTCCCGAGCCCTGGTCCTGGGGCCAGCTCGTTCCGTTGACCAGCAGGAGGTCCTGATCGCCATCGTTGTCGAAGTCGAGAAAGGCGGCTCCCGAGCCCATCGTTTCCGGCAGCAGCTTTTCCCCGCGAGCGCCGTTGACGTGCCGAAAGTCGATTCCGGCCGCGCGGGTGATTTCCGTGAAAGGCACTGCCGGCATCTCCGAGCTCTCCTGAACCAGCCTTTCAGGCGCTCGCGGCTGGATGTCACGCACGACTTCGGCAGGCGCCTCGTCGCGTGACACGAACCAGGCCAACCCCGCTCCCGCGGCCAGCAGGACGATCACCAGCAGGGACCAGCGAAAGGCGCGTCCGATGATGGCGTCGTCCTCGGGTACGAACTCGTCGTGATGATCTTCCCGTCTCGGCTCGGTCATTGCGATACTCTCTTGGGGCTCTGGCCGGTGGCGGGCTCGGGCCGATCTTCTCTTCGAAGTTCGTAGATCACCACGCGTTCGGCGGCGTGGTTGGCGGCCGGGTCGTTGCGGCGGGCCACCGCCAGGGCATAGTCTCGGGCGTTGTCGTCCGGCTTGTAGAGGGAGTGCAGCCTGCTGTGATGCTCTTCCCGCTCGCTCTCCCCCAGCAGCCGGTAGACCTGCTTCAGGCCCCAGTGTGCTTCTAGATTTTCCGGATCATAGACCAGTGCTCGCAAATACCAGCCCTCCGCTTCGCGCAAGAGCGAGTCGCGCCGCTCCCGGCCGGCCTCACCGCGCTCCTGGCGGGCCCTCTGGAAAAGCGACTGGGCGAGTTGATTCAGAAGTCGATAATCCTTGGAAAAATCGAAACCGCGCCCCAGGGCCTGGGCAAACCCGCCCGTCACGATCTCCTGCAGGTTGGCAATGGCCTCGTCATAGTTGCCGTTCTGGTGATTCACCTGCCCGGACAGCCACAGGAGCGTCCAGGGATTGGCAGGCGGCTCGGCGAAGGCCTGCGCCCGCGCCAGCGCTTCCGGCGCCTCCACCTGAATCAGCCCTTCCTGCAGGTAGACGCGGGCCCGGTTCAGAGGCCCATCGGGGAATCCCAAGGCTTCGACTTGCACAAACGCCTCCTCGGCCTGACGCAGCTGGCCGCGCCGAAGCAAGCCGATGCCGTAATCGTTCCAGCGCTGCCAGAGCGGGAATTCCGGCGCCGCGACCGTCGATTCTCCTGCCACCGGGAAAGTAACTTCATCCTGGGCCAGCACCAGGACGGGCAGGTCGTTCCCTTCGAACCGCTCGCCCTGGAAGAAGCGCATGTAGGTGGTATCGAATTTTCGGTAGAGCAAGCGGATGCGGACCGTGATCTCTCCGCGCGCCCCCCGGGGAACCCGCAGCGAGTAGTGAATCACGTCGGCCGCTCCCGGCGGGATCTGGTTGTCGTAAAGGGGCACGAAGATGTCCTGGGCATTGCGCCTGTCGATCCGGTTGCCGTGTCGATCCAGGACGTAGGCGCGCACGAAATGGGACCAGGGGTCGACCTCTCCCGATGGGTCCAGCCCGCCGCTGCGGCCGATCAGCTGATCGCCCTGGCCCGCCGTCGCTTCCAGCCAGACCTCGTTGCTGTCGGCAGTCCCCTGGGTGAAATGATGCCCCATCTTCAAAGTTCGAATCACGGTCTCCAGCAAATACGTTCGGCCCGGCCGCAGAGCGGGAACACGGGGGCGCAGAGGCGCGGTCAGGGCGCCGTCGATGCGACCGTCTTCCCGAATCCCGAAGAGGTCGACTCGCATCACACCTTCGAGAAACTTACGGTGCGCTTCGTTCACCCATGCGGGCATCCCCAGGAGATGCGGAATGGCGGTGTTGGCCGAAGGAAACTGGTGGTCGTGAACGGTGCGCCGCCCCGACTGGTCACGCACCTGGGCCCCGAAGTCCTGCGAGTCCACCAACGGCATGTGGCACTGATTGCAGTTGGGTTCCGCCTGGGCCGGGTAGTAGAAGCTGGCCACACCATAACCCGAAACCCCGCTCAGCCAGAACGAGTCGTGATGGTTTTGGCCTCTCAGCCACTTGTAATCGTTCAGCTCCTCCGGCAGGTGTACCTTGTGGCAAGTCCCGCAGAATTCGGTCGTGCGGTGCAGCGGTTTCAGAAAGGTCCGCTTGTGAAACTCTGGTTTCGCCTTGACCAGCTGACGGTTGATCCAGCGCAAGGCACGGCTCCCACTGAAAGCAAACGGATAGTGCACCGGCTCGTCGATGGTGTAGTCGGCGTTGCCCCGGGGGGAATTGATGTGTGTGATGGAATGGCACACGGTGCAGGTGATTCCGGCGCCGGCCATCCGGTCCGACGCCAGGTCGTAGTCGGGCGAGTCGAACCTGGGCTGGTCGAACTCGCCGCTGAAGAAGGGCACCGGGTCGTGGCAGCCCGCGCAAAACCGCGAGGCCTGGACACTGCCGTCTCGCTGGAAGACGACTCGCCGCGTCTCGCGCACCGACGCGAAATACGCCGGGTTTGTGAAGGAAGCGAACCGATGCACGCTGTGCGACCACTGTCGGTGGACGTCCTGATGACACTCCTGACAATAGGCGTCATATTGGAGCACGTCGGCAGGGATGAAATTGCCGCTCACCGTCCGTGCCAGGGAAGGAAAGAAGTACTGCTCCCCGCGTGGGTTTCCCGCCAGGTTCCAACTGCGCGGGTCCTGGGCCTGAATGATCAGCATCACGATCGCAAAGCCGGCGGCTGCCGCCCCCCAGCTCAAACCCACACGCCAGCGAATGCGCCGCCCGGCCAGGCGGTGCAGCACGAACAGCCAGATGGCCGCCAGGGGGGCGAGAACGTGAATCCAGTAGGCGATCGTCCGGGCCCGCGAGTCGAGGAGGCCCACGATGGTTCCGCCGATTTCCACCCGCGTCAAAAGGATCCCGGACAGCAGCAGCAGCAGCGCCGTTCCGAACAGCCCGCAGCCGACGTAGACGGCGCGGCGATTGGGGCGATTGCGGGCGTTCAGGAAATGACCGGTGCCAAAAGCCAGTACGGGCAGGATCAAGAGAACGCCCAGGACCAGATGTGCCAGGAACATGATCAGGTAGAACCAGTTCTGGTAGACGTTTCCGGTCGTCCACTCCAGCAGGGAGATGCTGGCCAGGTAGGCGGCGTTCACGGTCAACACCGCGAACAGCCCGAACACGAGGAAGAGGAGTTTCTTCAGTCGAGGGCCGACGGCGGGAACGTAGCGGCGCCGGGCCGCGCTCCCCGAATTGCCCCGAGAGTCGCCAGTCACTCGGTCCATCCGCTCATTCTAAAGCAGAATTGGATCCCGTGAGTCGCCCCCGTTCTTTCAGCGGCTTCCTTCGCCCTCAGTTTTCGCGCGTGTCTCCAGGTGCTGCTGCAGTTGGCTGACGAAACTGTCCAGGAGCCCGGAGGTGGAGTCGTCTCCGGTTGCCTTGCGGAAGGTCTCGGCTGTCTTGATGAGCACCTGGAGCACGAAGAAGTTCATCGCGTCGACGGTCATCCGGGGAGTCCAAAGATCGATGCTCAACGTGTTCCGCCGTTCCGGGTCCCAGACGGAAAACATCATCGCTTCGACGGACATCCCTTGGGGTGGCCCCTCGGAGGCCTTCCAGTGAATCGACTCCGGGACGTTCTTCTCGTCCAGCTCGACTTGGACTGCGATGGTCGCGGTGCGGCCCGTCTGCTCGCTCACGACAGCCCACTCTACGCGAAGCCCATCGAGACAGGCAAGGGAGGCCCGCCCGGCTCGAGGTGGTTCTCCAGGACGATCCGGAACGCTCCGATCGAAGCGGTCGAGCCGAGCCCGCGTTCCTGCGTCGTCATTCCGGCAGCGGCCCGTCGCGGGAAGACGAGACCTTGGCCAGGAGCAAAGCGCCGGCCGCCTCCAGAATTGCCGCGGCCAGCGTATAGGTGGACCACCCGTCCAGCGACAGGCTGATCAATCTGCCGGACACCAGGCCGCCAAACAACAACGCCAGCGGCGCGAGCCAACTCGGTTGGTTACCGAAAACCCCCCAGATCATCGCTCCGCCCAGGGCCAGCACCAGGCCCCCGTAAACGGCGCGGAGCTCGCCGTAGGCCGAAACCCCCAGCAATTCCAGGCCGAGCCACGAGGCTACACGAGGAGGATCCAGCAGAGCGATCAGCCCGAATCCTATGTTTCCGAGGCCCAGCAGTCCGACCAGTGACTTCCACATGACTCTCTCCCTTGGTGAGCCGGGGTTTTGCATGAGGGATGGTTGCGAGGCTCCGGAAGCCCCGCGACGCTGGACGGCACAGCGGAATCCCTTCCGGGGTGCCCGAAGCACGATGCCGGCGCCGCCGTTGAAAACTCATGCAAAATCCAGGCTCGGTTTCGCCGGCCGAGATGACGAACTCCAGCTCAGGACAGTAGCATGCTTTCATGGGGAAAAAAAGACAGCTCAGCAGCGACTTGCTCTCGACTCGGATTCACGGCAGCTTTCTGGTCGACGCTCCCGCGCGACCCGCGGCGCCCCTCTGGCTGGTCGGCTTTCACGGCTATGCCGAGAACGCCGAGGCCAACCTCCGCCAGCTGAAGCGCATCCCAGGCTCCCGGCAGTGGCTCCTGTGCGCCGTACAGTCGCTCCATCTCTTCTACAACTCGAAGACGCGGGACGTCGTGGGTAGCTGGATGACCAGGCAGCACCGCCTGCAGGCCATCGAGGACAACATCGCCTACGTTTCGGAAGTCCTGGAACGACTTGAGCAACGCTGCGGTCGACCTGACCTCCTGGTGTTGCTGGGCTTCTCACAAGGCGCCTCCATGGCCTACCGCGCAGCGGCCCGCTGTGACTTTCCCATCGGTGGGCTGGTCATCCTGGCCGGAGACGTCCCTCCCGATGTGGTGCAGCGAGGGGGCGCGGTCCTCCCGCCCGTCCTGCTGGGGCGAGGGCTCCAGGATCCCTGGTATACGGAGGAAAAAATGCAGGCCGATCTGCAAGCCCTGAAAACCCTGGCGGCCCGTGTCGAAACCTGCCTCTTCGAGGCCGGCCACCAGTGGTCAGAGGATTTCTCCAAGGCTGCGGGCCGTTTCCTGGCCGAGTTGAGGAAGTCCGGGTAGCTGCTGGCCCGGCTCCCCAGGCCCCGGGGCACAGCAGCCCCCGATCTCGGTTGTGCTTCTAGCGAAGCGGGAAATTTTCGGCCGCCTTGATCTCGCGGATCTGCTGGGTGTGGCGGCGGGAGTGACCCGAGAGGAAGGTCACCCATTGGACGCCGTCGATCTCTCCCAGCACGGGATTCTTGGCCCGGTAGTCGCGCAGGTTCACACTGAGCCCCTCGATCAGCTCGACCGTGCTCCGACGCGTTGCCTGGAACGCTTGGATGCCCTCCTCCAGAGTCCGGTATTTGCCGGTCGGCTGAACCCTCTGCGGCGCGTCGAACTTCTGAGTGCGATCCACCACGAACTGGGCGACCCGCTCGTCAGTGGCCGCGGTGGGTTGCTCTCGACTCGACTGCTCGCCCGTCAGCAGCTGCCCGATCAGGCCCCGAATCGTGTCTTCGGCCAAAACGATGTGCTCCAGGGTGTGGATGACAGCCCACTTGTTCTCAGCCGGCTGGAAACGAGCCTGCTCGTCGGAAAGCCCGTCCAGCTCGCCCAGCAGCAGAGCGCGGCTTTCGGCCAGCTCCGCCAGCAGACGCTCCCGGTCCGCCTTGGACGAATCTCCCGCCCACAGCGCCCCCACTCCAGCCAAAATCAACGCCGAAACCAGCCATGTACGTCCCATCCTTCGATCCTCCTTTTTTGTTGCAATTACAAATATTGTATATACAATAAAGATTCGAGGAAAGGCAAGCGCTGTTTCGTTCCAACTCGGAGAGGTTGTCTGGTGGCCGACAGAATAGCGGCGGGAAAGGCCTCTCACGGTGGGTGTGCGCCCTCTCGGAAAACCCCACTGGTGAATGAAAAGAGCGAACCCGCTAAGATGTGCAAGACGGTGGACGAACAACGGAAAATGGCCGGCTGGATGCTGGAGACCTGCATTGCGGGACGCACCCGGTTGCTCAACCGGGTCATCATCTCGATTTTCGATCAGGCACTGCGCCCCGCAGGCTTGCGCAACGGCCAGCTCACCCTGCTCTGCATGGCTTGCTACATGGGGCGTGTCAGGCCGCACGAACTCCAGGACCTGCTGCAGATGGACGCCTCTACGGTCAGCCGCAATGTCAAGCTGCTGCAGAAAAGAGGATGGCTCAGAACGCTGCCGGCTGGAGACGAACGGACTCACTATGTTGCCTTGACCCCTCGAGGCGTGAAGCAGATCGAGAAGGCGCTCCCCTTGTGGCAGCAGGCCCAGGAGCGTGCCACTCAGCTGCTGGGCGAACTGGGAGCTCGTTCCCTCGACGAGGCCTCCCGGGGAATCCTCGAGAAGATCGTGGGGCAGGCTCCGGACCCCCGACCCGTCGATCTCGAGTGAGCGCCGGACTCGAGATTCCCGAACCCCGGAATTCCCGGACCTCGAGAGCCGTCAATGAAAGGTTTGACCCTGCCTCGCGGCCTGTTAAACTCCCGTCAGTGCAACGACCGGCCGACCCGGGAGGCTCGGGCTCCGAACGCACGAAAGGGGGGTGGACGGCTTGCCAAGCGCAACGTATCGGGCCGACGTAGTGATCGCGGGTGCCGGACTGGCCGGCATTGCCACCGCCTCGGAACTCCTCGACCACGGCCGCTCGGTGCTGTTGATCGACAAAGACCTCCAGGACCGATTCGGAGGCCTGGCGGCCGAGTCTTTCGGAGGACTCCACCTCATCGACACTCCCCACCAGCGCCGCCTGGGCTTGCGCGATTCCCCCGAGCTGGCTTGGCACGACTGGCAGAGCTATGCGCGCTGGGGAACGGAAGTCGACGAATGGCCTCAGAAGTGGGCCCGCCGGTATTGCGAGAACTCGATTTCCTGGATCTACGAGTTCCTCGACTCTCGGGGCGTCAAATTCCTCCCTTTGGTCAACTGGCCCGAACGCGGCTGGGACCAGCCGGGCAATTCCCTGCCCCGCTGGCACATCGCCTGGGGCACCGGTCAAGAGATCGCGCAGCGCTCGATCGCAGCCCTGCGGAACCACCCGCAGGCCTCCGCCAAGCTTCGACTGCTGTTTCAGCACGAAGTGAACGGTATCGAAATGGCGAATGGGCGGGCCCTGGGTGTGCGGGGTCGTGACCTCGCGGGCGAGGCCGACTTCCAGGTCCTGGCGGAAAACGTCGTAATCGCCTCCGGAGGCATTGGGGGTGGAGATCTCAGCAAGATCCGCCGGAACTGGCCCACCGAGTGGAGCGCCCCGCCTCGCTATCTCCTCAACGGAGCCCATCGTTTCGGAGACGGCCTGCTGCACGATCAGGTGGACGCGATCGGGGGTAATCTCACCCACCTGGACCGCCACTGGCTCTACGCTGCCGGCATCCACCATCCAGAACGCGGACCTGACGGCGGCCTCAGCCTGGTCCCACCCCGCTCAGCCCTCTGGATCAATGCCCAGGGGGCCCGGATCGGACCACGCCCTCTGGTCTCCTATACCGACACCGGCCACTTGGTGAAGAGCATTCTGAGCCAGCCCGGACAGTATTCCTGGCAGGTCCTGAACTGGAAAATCGCCGTCCGGGAACTGGCAGTCTCCGGCTGCGACTACATGGCGGCTTTTCGAAAGAAGAGCCGGCTGCTGCTCCTCAAATCGGCACTGTTCGGGAACCGAGACCTGGTGGAACGGCTGATTCGCGAGTGTCCCCAGGACATGCTTGTGGCCGCTACGCTGGACGCCCTCGTCGACAAGATGAACCGGCAGAGCCTGGACGGGTTTCAGATCGACGGGGATCGCTTGCGTCGCGACATCGAGCGGTACGACGAGCAGATCGCCCGCGGCCGCGCTTACTACAACGACGAGCAGCTGCGCTGGCTGCTCAGCTTCCGAGCCTACCGCGGCGACCGCCTTCGAACCTGCAAGTTCCAGCGCATCCTGGATCCCCGGGCCCGCCCGCTGATCGCCATTCGTGAGTTCCTTCTCACCCGCAAGAGCCTGGGAGGAATCCAGACGAATCTGAAGTCGCAGGTGCTCAGTCGGGGAGGCGAGCCCATCCCGTCCTTGTACGCGGTGGGAGAGGCGGCCGGCTTCGGCGGCGGAGGCATTCACGGCAAGGGCTCGCTGGAAGGGACGTTCCTCGGGAGCTGCATTCTGACGGGACGAGTAGCCGGGCGCTTCATCGGGCGAGGGGCCTGAGCAGTTCGGGGAAGTCATGTCCATACGAGAAGAGAGCGTCGGAGCCAAGAGCAGCGGCCGCTCCGGCGGGCGTTACAGTGGCGCCTGGCTGGCGCGCTGGGCGCTGGAACAGCTCCCCATTGCTCACACCTTCGGAATTCCCGGCGTTCACAACACCGAGCTGTACGACGAGTTGGGCCGATCCCAGAAGATCCGCCCCGTGCTGGTCACCCATGAAGGCGCCGGTGCTTTCATGGCTGACGCCATCAGCCGCACCTCTGGCTCCGGCGCCATCGGCTGCCTCGTGATCGTCCCGGCGGCCGGCGTCACGCACGCCCTGAGCGGACTGGGGGAAGCCTTTCTCGACGGGATTCCCTTGCTGATCATCACCGGAGGCGTCCGCACGGACCTGGAGTTCGGCTTCCAGCTTCATCAGATCGACCAGCAACAGCTGCTGCAAGGGGTCACCAAGAGCTTTCGAAGGGTCGGAGAACACGGCGAGATCGTGCCGGCCATCTTCGAAGCCTACCGCACCGCCGTCAGCGGCGTCCCCGGACCGGCTGCGGTGGAGATTCCCGTCAACCTCCAGCTCTTTCGGGGCCGGGTGGAAGCGCTCCCGTCTGCGCCGTCAACCCCGCCGCCGGCAGCCCCCGACCCCGACCGACTCGAACAGGCGGCCCAGTTGCTGGCCACTGCCGAGCGCCCGGCGATGTTCGTCGGTTGGGGAGCCGTGGACGTGGCTTCGGAGATCGCTCACATCGCCGAGCTGCTGGGCGGGCCCGTTTCGACGACATTGCAGGGACTGAGCGCCTTCCCCGCGGATCATCCCCTGCACGTCGGCATGGGATTCAGCCGGGCTGCCGTGCCGGCTGCCGAACGCGCTTTTCGAGACATCGACGCCCTGCTGGCCGTAGGGGTTCGCTTCGGAGAAATCCCCACCGGCAGTTTCGGATGCCGGGTGCCGGAGGCGCTGGTGCACATCGACATCGACCCGGCCGCCATCGGACGCAACTTCCCGGCCCGCATCGGGATCCCGGCCGACGCCCGTCAGGCCGTCCCGCTGCTTCTGGAACGCCTGCAGGCGAGGCAGCTCGATTCGTCGCAACGCCGACGGCGCCTGGCCTCCCAGATCGCCGAGGACAAGGCGTCCTATCTGGGCGAATGGAAGAAACACCGGACGGACCGCGTCAATCCGGCGCTGTTCTTCGAGCAGCTGCGCCGACAATTGGACCGGTCTTCCATCCTGGTGGTCGACGACGGCAACCACACCTTCCTGGCGGCCGAACTCTATCCCGTCCTGGAGCCCCGCACCTTCATCTCCCCCACCGACTTCAACTGCATGGGGTACTGCGTCCCCGGCGCCATCGGAGCCAAGCTGGCCAATCCGGACCGGCAGGTGGTCGGCGTGGTGGGCGACGGGGCCGTCCTGATGACGGGGGTGGAATTGCTGACGGCGACTGCGGAGAACCTGGGGGTCGTGCTGTTCGTGTTCCACGATGGGGAGCTGAGCCAGATCTCTCAGGGGCAAGAAATTCCCTACAATCGAAAGACTTGCACTGTGTTACCTGAGATTCAGCTTGAAGGTCTGGCTCGGCTCACCGGCGCTCATTTCCTCACAATGGACGACAACCAGCAGATCGCGGCCGTCATGGAACGAGCCCTCGCCGCCGCCCGAGACGGGCACCCGGTTCTGGTAGACGTCCGAATCGACTACTCCAAGCGGACCCGCTTCACTCAGGGGGTGGTCGAGACGGTGCTGAAGCGCTTCCCCCTCGGCGACAAGTTCCGTTTCATCGGCCGGGCGATGTGGCGGAAAGTCACGGGATAGCCGCCTCGCGAAAACCCCGGGGCCAGACTTCCCTCCCACGACCCCCCAGTGGTAGCCTGACACCCGTGAAATTGCGACGCATGCTCTTGGTTTCAGTCATGGTCCTGCTGCTGGCCGTCGGCGCCTGGTTCTACCTGCAGGTGCGAGCGGGACGGGAAGCGGTCGACTTCCAGAGCGACGAGCAGCGCCGCACCGTCCAGGATCTCCCTCTGGATACTCCGCAGGGAGAGCTCGCATTGGATGATTTCCGGGGTAAGCTGGTGTTGATCGACGTTTGGGCCAGTTGGTGCGCCCCTTGTCTGAAAGCGGTCCCCCATCTGATCGAATTGCAGAAGCAGTACGAGGGCGACCTGGTCGTCATCGGCCTGAACGTGGACACCGATGGTTGGAGTGCGGTGGAACGCTTCCGCCGGCACTTTCCCGACATCAATTACCTCATCGCCCGCCCCTCGCCCGAGCCACTGATCGTCGGAACCATTGTCGATCTCACTCCGCTGGGAAAAGTCAGCGTTTTGCCCACGGCCTTCTTGTTGGATCGTGAGGGAGGTCTGGTGGCCAAATACGTGGGTGAACCCGAGACCCGACAGGCACCGGCCGATATCGAGCGGCTCTTGAGAAGACGCTGACCAGCCGGCGCCTGACTCCTCCCGGCAGCCTCGAAACTGTCACGAGCGACCGGTGCCGGAACCGGCCGGAGCGAAGCGGAAGCTGGCTCGCGGGATGATCCCTTTTCCCATGCCCTGGGGGAGCCCTGTAGGACTATACTGACACAGACTCGGCTCCTCGGCTGATTCCCCTGAGGACCTGAGGCGCTTTATTGTTCAACAGAGGGTCTCGGGGGCAACCTGGTGGCCCTGGCTCCCTTGACCCCAACTGACCTGTCGGGCCTCTGGAGGAAGAATGGCCGTGGAAAAGGAATCGGCAGGAACAACGCCGTCCCAAGAACCCGACCGCTGCACGGTGGCGCCGCTGGGAGGGCCCGAGACTTGGTTTCAGAACGCTTTCGAGTACTCCTCGACCGGAATGGCTGTCCTCTCGACCGATGGCCGGTTCCTTCGTGTCAATCCACGCCTCTGCGAGATTCTCGGCTACTCCGAGGAAGAGCTGCTGCGAATCGGCTTTCGCGATGTGACCCACCCGGACGACCTGCAGCTGGACCGGCGGCGGGTGGAGGCTGTCCTGCGCGGGGATCGGGACTCATGGACTTATGAGAAGCGCTACCTGCACAGAGATGGCCACTCCATCTGGGCCATCATCAGCTTTTCGCTGATCCGTGACGAACAGAACCAGCCGCTCTGCTTCGTAGCCCAGCTGCAAGACATCCACCATCACAAGCAGGCCGAAGAGGAACAGCGCCGGTTCGTCTCGCTGGTGGAGCACTGCAGCGACCTGATCGCCATGGCCTCAGCCGAGGATGGCCGGATCATCTACATGAACGAGGCGGGGCTTCGGCTGGTGGGACTGCACGACCCCCAGCAGGCGATCGGCAGGCACCTCTTGGAGTTCCACGCACCGGAGACCCACCAGGAAATCAACCGGACCATCTTGCCTGCCATCCTCAGTGAAGGACGCTGGGAGGGTGAGGCGCAGCTCCGGCACTTCCAAAGCGGCCGCAAGATCCACGTCCATCTGAACGCTTTTCTGACCCGGGAACGCAAACAGGGGCAAGAGGCCTGTCTGGCCGCCATCATGCGGGACGTGACTGAGCACCGGCGGGCCCAGGAGGCCCTTCGGGAAAGCGAAGAGCGCTTTCGGAGAGCCTTCGAACATGCGCCGATCGGCATGGCGCTGGTGGGCGTCCAGGGGCGCCTGATCAAAGTGAACCACTCGCTGGCCCGGATCACCGGCTTCTCCAAGAAAGAACTTCTCGAGCTCTCCTTTCACGACCTCGCCCACCCGGAGGACGTGCCCATCGGGTTGGAATATCTCGAACGCGCCCTGGCGGGAGAGAGCGAGAGTGCGCGTTTCGAGAAACGCTGTATCCACAAGACGGGCCGCATCGTCTGGGCGCTCGTGAACATCTCGCTGATCCGCGACCCTCACCGCCGTCCACTCTCCTTCATCGCTCAGATCCAGGACATCACGGCCGCCAAGACCGCGCAAGACGAGCTGCAGCAATCGCATCAGAAACTGCGCCAACTCTCCTCGCACCTGCAGACCGTCCGCGAAGAAGAGCGGGTCCAGGTGGCCCGGGAGATTCACGATGAGCTCGGGCAGGCCCTCACGGCCATCCGTTTCGACCTGTCCTGGCTGGAGGAGCGGCTGCAGCCGTCCCAGAGCCAGCTGCGCCGGCAGTTGGCTCAGACGGGCCAGATGGTGGACCAGACCATTGACTCGCTGCGCGGGATCCTGGCGGCCCTGCGCCCCACGATTCTCGACGACCTGGGGCTTCCGGCCGCGATCGAATGGCAGGCCAAGGAGTTTCAGGAGCGGACGCGGGTGCGCTGCCGCCTGCGCCTGCCCGATAGCGATCTGCAGTTGCATCGGGACGTCGCAACCTGCCTCTTCCGGATCTTTCAGGAGACCCTCACCAACATCACCCGCCACGCGCAGGCCAGCCGAGTCACGGTCGCGCTGACCTCCAGTCGCGACAGCGTGTGTCTGACAGTCCGCGACAACGGCAAGGGAGTCGACGCGGAGCGACTCGCCTCCAGCCACGCCTTCGGCATTCTGGGCATGCACGAGCGTGCCAGCTTGCTGGGAGGTGAGTTCAAACTCCACCAACCGCGGAATGGAGGCACCGAGATCAGAGTGCGCATTCCACTGGAAGGCACTGGGGCGGCATGATTCGAATCCTGGTGGCCGACGACCACCCCGTCGTCCGCGAAGGCCTCAAACGCATCATCGAAAGTGCTCGAGACATGCGGGTCACGGCGGAGGCGGGGACCAGTGCTGAAGTCCTGGAGGCTGTGCGCCTCGAGGTTCCCGATGTCGTGCTCTTGGATATCTCCATGCCGGGACGGGGGGGGTTGGAGGTTCTTTCCGACCTGCGGACGGAATTCGCGCGCCTTCCGGTGCTGGTCGTCAGCATGTATTCCGAAGACCAGTATGCCCGGCGCGTGCTCAAGGCCGGCGCCGCTGGGTATCTCACCAAGGAGAGTGCTCCCGGCCAGCTGGTCCGGGCGATTCGCCAGGTGGTGCGTGGGGGTCGCTACGTGAGCCCGACCCTGGCCGAAAGGCTCGCCATCGATTTGCAGGCACCGGAGGGCAAGAGCCCGCACGAACTCTTGTCCGACCGCGAATACCAGGTGTTTTGCATGATTGCCGATGCGCTGACAGTGACTGAAATCGCCGAGAGGCTCTTTCTCAGCGTGAAGACCGTCAGCACCTACCGGGCCCGTATCCTGGAGAAGATGGGCCTCAAGAACAATGTCGAGATCGCCCGCTACGCCATCCGGCACAGACTGGTGGAGTGAATGCGAGCAGCCGCTCGCGATATCGTGTCTCGATCACCGAGCCTCCACGCCTCCGGACGCACCCCAGCCATCCCGGAACGAACGGTGGGGACCCGCCGGTCTTCGGTCCATGCGGCTTGCCAGTCCTTTGTCGGATCAGGACTACAAATTGCCGCATGAAGTCTCACAGTTCTTCGAGGCCTGCGCCGATATTTTTCTGGCCTGCGAAGCGGGCAAAATGGTAGCTGGCCTGACACGGCTCCAAAACGATTGGACTGCCGAGACTTGGATCTCGGGCCTCGAGGAGGAGGTTGAATGACGTCTGGATCAAAGGCACAGCGACAGCTCGCGAACGCCGACAAGCTCTGGCATTTGCAGCAGACGGCTCTGGTTTCAGGGCTTTCCTGGGGCGATCAGCAGGTCTTGACCGGATACTGTTCAGATCGGATCTTTCGCAAGGAAGAGGTGATCTTCGATGCCGGATCTCCCGCTGATCATCTCTACATCGTGAGCCGGGGTTACGTACGCCTCTGCGTGACGGGTCCCGGGAGGCAGGAAAAGACCACGGCGATTCTGCGCAGCGGCGATGTCTTCGGCGAGAGTTTCCTGGCTTCCCGGCGGGCTCATCGCACCCGGGCGATGGCCCACGAGGAGTCCTGGATCCTGGCCCTGAGCCGGGACCATTTTCTCAGGATGGCCAAGCAGTGTCCCGTGCTCCTGTTGAATCTGATTCGGATCCTGAACCGACGGCTGCAGGAAGCCCAGCGCGACATCGAAGCTCTGAGCTGCATGAGCGCGCGCCAGCGAATCGCCGACACCTTGGTGCGGCTCGGGCGCAAGCACGGCAAGCCTCTGATCTCGGACCAGCAACGCGTGAAACTGACGATTCCCCTGTCCCATCAGCAGTTGGCTCACTTGACCGGGGGCAACCGCCCTCACGTCTCGACGATCATGTCCAGTTTCCGGAGGGAAGGACTCGTCGGTTATCAAGGGCGCCGCTTGCTCCTGGATACGGGTAGGCTGGCTCGACAGGCCCGGGCTGCGGGATGACAGGCCGGCCACCGGCCAATCCGGCAGTGAGGTGGGAGGTCTGCCCCCTGGCCCGAGCTGGCACCCCCCAGCCTCTCAGGACCCGAAGAGTGGTTCTCCTTCCACCGCGGCCCGTGCCACCAGCAGAGCACCCTGTTCGGGAGGATGGGCTGGTTGGACGACCTGGGCCTTGGGGAGGGACTGCACGAGGTGTTGCTGAAAGTAGTGGCGCAAACGTTCACTGTGCAGGAAAACGCCTCCGGCGGTGGCCACCGGAAACTCGAGGTCTTGGCAATTCAGGCGCTCCACGACGGCTTGGGCAGCCCTGGCCAGGTGCCGGCTCGCCTGGTCGAGCAATCCGAGCGCCACTTCGTCCTCCTCCTCGGCAGCCTCCAAAACCAGGGGCAGCAAGGCAGCGATCTGCGTGTGATTGAGGCGGCCCTGGTAGAGGAGCGGGATCACCTCGTCGATGGAGTCGAGGTAGAGCTCCCTGACGACCTTGTCTCGAATGCGCGTCGCCTTGGCGCGGCCGTCGTAATCGCACAGACACGCCATCAAACCCTGCCGGGCGATGTCGTAACCGCTTCCCTCGTCCCCCAGGATGTGCCCCCAGCCTCCGGCCCGAGCCCGCCGTCCTTCTGCGTTGACGCCCAGCGCGATCGAACCGGTTCCGGCAATGACGATGGCTCCAGGCCGGCGTCCCGTGGCGCCGACCAATGCTACCAGTGCATCGTTCTCGACGACGAGCTGTGTTTCCGGCAGAATCTCGGCCAGGACCCGGCGCATGATCCGGGCGTCCTTGGGCCGATCGACGCCGGCCAGGCCCGCGCAGAGGCCGGCCACCTCAACACCGCTCAGCTGAGCCTCCGACAAAGCCTCGCGGATCGCTTTGCGCAGGGAGCTTCGGGCACCGTAAATCCCGTCCTTCTGGTGATTGGAAGGCCCTCCGCGGCCGACGCTGCAAACCTCTCCCTCCCAGGTGGCGAGGATGCAGATGGTCTTGGTCCCGCCTCCATCGATGCCCATGAGATACTTCATCGTCATGCCTTGCCGGAAGCTCGTGCGACCCTCTCGGGGCCGCTCGGACTCGAGTGCCCCGCGCCCGGCCAAAAAAACCGCCAGTCGGGGGAGTTTAACATTGACTCGGCGGGCCCGGCCAATAACCATTCCACTGGATGGGATTCACGGCACTGGATTATGGTGTTCTCTTCGCGTATCTGGCCGCCACGGCAGCTTTCGGAGCTTGGCTGGGGCGCGGGCAGCGCAACCTGCGGGACTACTTCCTGGGCGGGCGAAACCTGCCCTGGTGGGCGGTTTGCCTTTCGATCGTGGCCACGGAGACGAGCACCCTGACGTTCATCGGTGCGCCGGCCATCGCCTACAGCGGCGACTTGACCTTCCTCCAGGTGGCCCTGGGCTACATCCTGGGACGTGTGCTGGTCAGTGCTCTTCTCATCCCGCCTTACTTTCGAGGCGAGATCGATACGGCCTACCAGGTTTTGCAGCGGTTGGGGGGGCGAGTCCGAAACTTCTCGGCGATGCTGTTTCAGGTCAACCGGGCGCTGGCCGACGGCGTCCGTCTCTTCGCGACGGCCTTGGTCTTGTCCGTAGCGACCCAGATCTCCGATCTGGGCACCATCGCCATCATCGGTGTGATCACCGTGGTCTACACCCTCTACGGAGGCCTGGTCGCCGTCGTCTGGAACGACGCCGTGCAGCTGGTCATCTACGTTGCGGGGGCCCTGCTGGCAGCCTGGCTGATCCTCGATGCGATCCCGGGAGGATGGGCCGAAGTCTCAGCGCTGGCCGCGGCTGATCAGAAGTTTCGGGTCGTGAACTTCTCGCTGGATTGGGCCCAGCCCTACACCTTCCTGGCGGGACTGGTCGGGGGTGCGTTTCTGACGTTTTCGACGCACGGCACCGATCAGATGATGGTGCAGCGCTACCTGGCCTGCCGCAGCCGCCGGGACAGCCAGCTGGCCCTGATCGCGAGCGGCTTCCTGGTGCTGGCTCAATTCCTCCTGTTCCTGGGGATCGGGGTGCTGCTGTACGCCTTCTACCACCACTTCCCTCTGGAGGAGCCCTTGGAGCAGGCCGACCGGATCTTTCCCATGTTCATTGTTCACCACATTCCGGCAGGAATCACGGGCCTGATCATCGCGGCCATATTCGCCGCCGCCATGTCTACCCTGAGCAGTTCGCTCAATTCACTGGCCTCCTCGAGCGTCAATGACTTCTACCGGCCCTATCTGAAACCGGGAGCTTCGGAGGAGCACTATCTGTGGGCGTCGCGGTTCTTCACTCTGCTGTGGGGTGTGGCCCTGGCGGGGGTGTCGCTGCTGGCTCGCAGCTGGGGGGAGGTCCTCCCCGTGGGCTTGACCATCACCAGTGTCGTCATGGGCAGCATCCTGGGCATCTTCCTGCTCAACCTCACTCCCTGGCCGCTGCCGGAAAACGGAGGACTGCTGGCGATGCTGGCCGGTCTGCTGTCCGTCCTGGCGATCCATCTGACGGGCGCCCCGGTGGCCTGGACCTGGTATGTTCTGATCGGGACTGCGGTCACGTTCGCAACCGGCTTTCTGGCCAGCCGGCTGGCTGCCCGTTGACCGCTTGGCAGGCGGCGCCCCAGCCGTTAAGATGCTAGCCCGGATTCTCGAAGGTGTCCGGAGCGGCCCGCTTCAAAGCGGCCCCTCCGCGGCAGGCTTCCGGTTCACGGAAAGCAACCGACGCCGGACTCGCTCCGGAACGGACAAACGGACAAGGACTATTGGATCATGAATAGAGCTTTGGTTTTTCTTCTCGTCATCATCACTCTCGCCGCGGCGGGATGCACCGCCTCCCCGTCGGACGAAGAAGCCGCCGAGGCCGCCTACGATGCGGCCGCCGACGTGCTGCGATTCGAGGGCGAAGTGCACCTTCGCAACATTCGCCAGCTGACCTTTGGTGGAAACAACGCTGAAGCCTACTGGAGTTTCGACGATCAGCAGCTGATGTTCCAGAGTGACTGGCCCGAGATCAACTCCCAGGGTTGCGATCAACAATTCGTGATGCGCGCCGACAGGGCGCCCTTCCCCGACGGAGAGCAATACCGGCTGGTCTCGACGGGAAAGGGCCGCACCACTTGCGGTTACTTCCTGGCCGACGGCCGGGTGATCTACGCCTCGACCCATCATGAGAACCCGGAGTGCCCTGAGCCGGTACGTTTCTCGGCAGGACGCTACGTTTGGCCCATCTACGCCGACTACGACATCTTCGTCAGTGACGGCTCTGGGCCTCCGGAAATCTTCCTGGGAGGCCCCGGCTACGATGCCGAGGCGACTGTCTCACCGGACGGCCGCTTCGTCGTGTTCACGTCCACGCGTTCGGGAGATCTCGAGCTCTGGCGCTACGAGATCGAGACCGGTGAGACGATCCAGCTCACCGACCAGCTGGGCTACGACGGAGGGGCCTTCTTCTCGCCCGACTCCAACGAGATCGTGTGGAGGGCAAGTCGCCCCAAGGGCCCGGACGGCGACGTCTATCGCCAGCTGCTCGCCCAGGGCCTGGTCGAGCCCTCAGCGCTGCAGATCTTCGTGGCCGCCGCGGACGGGAAGAACGTCCGACAGGTCACCCAGCTCGAGGGTGCCAACTGGGCCCCCTTCTTTCACCCCCGGGGAGACCGCATCCTCTTCTGCTCCAACCACCATACGTTGGGCGAGGGGGGCCGGGTCTTCGACATCTTCATGATCGGCATCGACGGAAGCGGGCTGGAACAGATCACCCGTTCGGGGACGTTCGATGCCTTCCCCATGTTTTCGTTCGATGGACGCCACCTGGTCTTCGCTTCCAACCGGACCGAGGATCGGCAGCCCACCCGTGACACCAACATTTTCCTGGCCGACTGGGTGGAACGCCCGGAGGCCGTGGATCGAGACTTCGGGAAGTAGCTCCCTCATGCGTATTCTCTTCGTGGGAGACATCGTCGGGAAACCGGGGCGCCGCGTCCTGTGCCAGCAACTGCCCCGCCTGCAGGAGCGCCTCGGGATCGACTTCACCATCGTCAACGTGGAGAATACCGCGGGCGGCTTCGGCCTGACCCCGAGACTCGCCCGCCAGGTCCTGTCCTGGGGCGTCGACGTGATGACGTCGGGCAACCACATCTGGGACAAGTCCCAGATCCTCGACTTCCTGGATCAGGAACCCCGCCTGTTGCGTCCCGGGAATTACCCGCCGGAACTTCCGGGCCGGGGCTGCACGGTACAGCAGACCCGCCAGGGGATCTCCGTCGCAGTTCTCAACGCGCAGGGTCGGGTGTTCATGCCCCTCACCGATTGTCCCTTCCGCTGGGTGCGGCGGGAAGTGCAGAGGCTGCGCCAGCAAACACCGCTGATCATTCTCGACTTCCATGCCGAAGCGACTTCCGAGAAGCTGGCGATGGGATGGCACCTGGACGGCCTGGTGTCAGCGGTTGTGGGCACTCACACCCACGTCCCCACCGCAGACGCCAGCGTTTTGCCCCTGGGCACCGCCTACCTCACCGATGTCGGAATGACGGGGGCCTATCGCGGGGTCATCGGGATGCAGGCGGAGGGAGCGCTGCAGCGAATGACCACGGGCGTTTCGGCCCGGCTGAAAGTGGCCACCGGAGA
Organism: Acidobacteriota bacterium; assembly: GCA_041630155.1. Classification (GTDB taxonomy): domain Bacteria; phylum Acidobacteriota; class UBA6911; order RPQK01; family JANQFM01; genus JBFGHG01. The sequence goes on along the minus strand of JBFKLX010000004.1, from coordinate 22,781 downwards.
TGCCCGTCTGGCAGGTGTGACCCTGGAGCTGGACCCGGAAAGCGGGAAAGCGCTGGCCATCGAACCCCTTCTGGTTCGTTACGCGGAGGGAGGTCCCGAAGCATCTGCATGACAGCAGCAGTCCGCGGGCTGGGCCGCCCGGCGCCGCCCCCCTCGCGGGCTACTTGGCGTAATCGACCACGCGCATCTCCCGGATCAGGGTGACTTTGATCTGCCCGGGATACTGCAGCTCTCCTTCGATTCGCTTGGCGATGTCCTTGGTGAGCCAGAAAGCCTGTTCGTCGCTCACCTGGCTGCTTTCCACGATGATCCGGATCTCGCGGCCCGCCTGCAAAGCGAAAGCTTTGGCCACGCCGTCGAACGAGTTGGCCAGCGACTCCAGTTTCTCCAGGCGTTTGACGTAGTTTTCGAGCACCTCCCGCCGTGCGCCGGGGCGGGCCGCTGAAATCGCGTCGGCGGCTTGCACCAGAACCGCCTCGAGAGTCTGGAACTCGACATCGAAGTGGTGGGCTTCCATGGCGTGAATCACTCCAGAGTCCTCGCGGTGCTTTCGAGCCAGTTCGACGCCCAGCTGCAGGTGGGTGCCTTCCAGTTCACGATCCACGGCCTTGCCGATGTCGTGCAGCAGTCCGGCGCGCACGCACACTTTGACGTCCGCTCCCAGCTCGCGCGCCATCAGGCCGGCCAGGTAAGCCACTTCGCGGCTGTGAAAGAGGACGTTCTGTCCGTAGCTGGTGCGGTACCTGAGCCGCCCCAGCAAGTTGGAGAGCTCGGGCGCCAGATCGTGAATCCCGAGTTCGAAAGCGATCTGCTCACCTTCCTGGAGCAGGCTTTTATCCATTTCCGCCTGGACTTTCCCAACCACCTCTTCGATTCGAGCCGGATGGATGCGCCCATCCTTGATCAAGCGCTCGATGGCTTGCTTGGCGATCTCGCGCCGCAGCGGGTCGAATGCCGACAGAATCACGGCTTCAGGGGTGTCGTCGACGATGAGGTCGACACCGGTGGCCTGCTCCAAGGCGCGAATGTTGCGACCCTCGCGCCCGATGATTCTCCCCTTCATGTCATCGGAGGGAAGATCCACGACCGAGACAGTGCTCTCGACGACGTGTTCCGCCGCGCAACGTTGGATGGCTTGAACCACGATCTTTCTCGCTTCCAGCTCCGCATTCTCCCGGGCTTCCTCTTCGATCCGTTTGGCCAACAGCGCCGCCTCGTGCCTCGCTTCTTGCTCGATGGTTCGAACCAGGTTCTTTCGGGCCTCTTCGGCAGTCATTCCGGCCACCGCCTCGAGGCGGTGCCTTTGCTCGTCCATGAGCTGAGAGATCTTGACGCGCTCCGCCTCCAGCTGCTGGACCCCTGCTTCCAGGCCCTTCTCTCGCTCCACGGATTCCCGCTCTTTGCGCTGGAGAGCTTTCTCGCTGCGCCTCTGCTCTTCACGGGCGTCCGAGACCGAGCGCTGGAGGTCTTCCAGGTCCTGGCGCCGCTGTCTCAAGTCGGACTCGGCCGAGGTGCGCCACTCCAGGAACGCCTGTTTCGACTCCAGGATCTTCTCTTGTTTGAGGCGCTCGGCGTCGTGCTGGGCCTGCTCAGTGAGCTTCTCCGCCCGGTGGGCGGCCTCTTGCAGCTGCTTCTTCACGACCAGGTTCTGCAACAGGAGCCAGACCCCCAGTCCCCCGAAAACGATCAAGCCGACACCGACCAGGATCGCGTTTTCCATAAGGATGTCTCCCCCCGAACCCGCTCAGGGCCGCGTCAGAGTCGGACTCTGGCGGCGGGCGGCGATTCGGGTGAGGTTCAGGAAGGCGCTCTACTGCAACCAGGTCGGGGAGACCCCGCTCTGTCGTGTGGCTTGCGAGATTGAACCTGCTTTGTGCAGGTGGGAGATCTACCTTCACATTAGGCGTTGCCGGCAAGCGGCTGGCTCACAGTGAAAGGACCCGAAATCCCGTGTAGAAAGTGTTGGCTCAATTTCTACCTACCATCACGAGCATTGCAGGGACCTCTATTTTAGTCCGACGGCGAAAAAGCGGTCAAGACGGCGCATCACAGAAAGGCGCCAACATCTCCCGCAGTTTCCGCGTGCGTTGGCGAACCGTCTCTTTCAGCGTGTCGCACTCCTTCTTCGCCTTCGAATAATCGTCTGCAATGTTGAGCGCCGCCAGCACTGCAATCCTCAAGGTGTCCACAGTGGCCGCGGACCGGGAGAGTTCGGTCATCTTGGCATCGACGTATCGCGCCAACTGCTGAACGTACTCCGGGTCGTCCGTGCTGCGGATGTGGAAGGTCTGGTTCAAAATGGTCACCGTCGTGACTTGCTGCTCGCCGCTCATGATTGCTTACCCAACCAGCCGCGGAAAAAAACCGGGCGACAGGTCCGCGCCCACCTCTTGCCGCTGGCACTGCCGGCGGCGCACGGCGCATCCGGCATTCCGTGCCGATGCGCCCGAGCCCGGGTCAGACTGCCAGCCATCCCCGAACCCGCTCCAGCCTGGCCCGGATCTCTGCCCGATCCTCCCGAAACTGGCCAATTTTCTCCCACAACTCCCGATTGTCTTTTTCGAGCTCCTCCAGTACTTCTCGTAATCGGCGAACGTCCTGCCGCAGACGGTCGTTGGCAGCTTCCGCAGCCCGCAGTCGATCGATGACTTGGGCGATGGAGCTTTCCAGCGCGGAAAGATTTTCGTCCAAAACCACTGCCCCTCGACGAGATCGCCTTGCAGGACTTCACGGAGACCTGCGACGCGGCAAAACTTTCGTCGCCGTTGCGGCTGCCCTTCCCGTGGAGCTCAGCTCCACGGGACAAAGGTCAAGCCTGCGATAAACGACACCTGTTCTCGGGAAAAAACCGGACTGAACGATCATGCGGGCGCGCCGAAAGCCCCTGGGACCCCCAGCACCCCAAATGCACTTTCAATTCTAGCGCATGAGGAAGTCTTGTCAACAGAAAACCAATGCTCGGCTGCCCCATTCCGATCCTACTCGCCATCGCGGTGGAGGCGCAGACACACCCATCTCCGGAACGTTGAACACATCTGTTGGGAGGCCGGCCTCAGGCGAGGGCCGCCCGCGCCGTGGCGACGAGTTTCGAGAAGCCGTCGGCGTCGCGTGCAGCGATGTCGGCGAGCATTTTTCGATTGAGATCGAGGCCCGCCTGGCGCAAGCCATGCATGAATTGGCTGTAGGAGATGTCGTTCTGCCGAGCGGCGGCGGCGATCCGGACCACCCAGAGGCCGCGGAAATCGCGCTTTCTTTGGCGGCGGTCGCGGTATGCAAAACGGAGCGAGCGCATCACCTGCTCCTTGGCGGCGCGGTGAAGCTTGCTCTTCGTACCCCAGTATCCCTTGGCCTGCGACAAGATTTTCTTGCGCCGCCGGGTTCGTCTGGTGCCTCGCGTGACTCTCATGGCGTATCTATCCTCAACCCAGATTGAGCATCTGGCGAACTCGCTTTTCGTCCGAACCCGAAACCAGGGACCACTTTCTCAGTCCCCGTTTCCGCTTGGACGGTTTCTTGGTAAGAATGTGACTGTGGTGGCTGCTGCGCCGCTTGATCTTGCCGCTGCCGGTCAATTTGAATCGCTTGGCAGCTGCACGCTTGGTTTTCAACTTGGGCATCGCAAAAACTCTCCTGAACTCCCTGGTCCGTAACCCTGCGCTACTGGCTCTTTCTGGGCGACAGGATCATGGTCATGTTGTACCCCTCCAACTTGGGCGGGCGCTCCACCTGAGCCAGTTCTTCCACCTCCTGGCGCAGCCGATCCAAGATCTCCCTGCCGATTTCGGCGTGGGTCACTTCACGTCCCCGGAACATGACCGTGGCCTTGACCTTGTTTTCATCCTTCAGGAACCGAATCACATGGTTCTTCTTGAACTCGTAATCGTGTTGGTCGATCTTGGGCCGGAATTTGACTTCCTTGACCTGGATCGTCTTCTGATGTTTCTTGGCCTCCTGAGCCTTCTTGCTCTGCTGGTAGAGGTACTTTCCGTAGTCCATCACCCGGCACACCGGGGGGCGCGCCGTGGGCGCCACCTCGACCAGATCCAACCCGCGCTCTTCGGCGATCTTCAAGGCTTCATCGGGCCTCATCACCCCGAGTTGTTCCCCGTCCTCGGCGATGACTCGAATCTCCGGTGCGCGGATTCTGTGATTCACCCGGGCCCGTATGTTGCTGCGCTTGGACGACCTGTATGATCCCCTCAAATTCGAATGCAGTTCCTTTCTGCCGGGGCTCCGATCACACCTCCGGTCGCCCGGGCGGCCATGCGACCCGGATGAGACGGAACCGTCGCCGATCTTTCTCGGCTCGACCCTCCAAAAAAAATGGTAGGTGCGAGCGGAATTGAACCGCTGACCCCTTCCGCGTCAAGGAAGTGCTCTACCCCTGAGCTACGCACCTACTCAATAGCGTTTCAGGATAGCACATCCGCCGGACTCCGGGAAGCGTCCACGGGAACGGAAGTCACCGCCCTGCAGTCGCTTCCCGGCTGACCGGAAGACGAACAGACTTATCTCTTGTTGATGGTTTCCTTGAGGGCTTTTCCCGGCGTGAACTTCGCCACTCTCTTGGCCGGGATCTTGATCGGTTTCCCGGTTTTCGGGTTGCGGCCCGTCCGGCCCGCCCGCCGTGAAACCGAAAAGGATCCAAATCCCACCAGGGTTACCTTCTCTCCCTTTTTCAGCGTTTTCTCGATATGTTTGACCAATGAATCCACCGCTGCCGTTGCCTGCGATTTATTGATGTCGGCATCCTTGGCAATGGCGGCAATCAAATCACCTTTGTTCATTACTCCTCCTTAGACTGGGTTAATGATGAGAGAATTACGTTTTAGATCGTACTAGGCAACCTTTTCCAGCACCTTTGCTCGAACCCGTTCCAGGGCCTGGCTGAGCTGTTCCCTCTCGACCGCCTCGTCCAGCCGGCGGTAGAAGTCGTCGACTTCATCGTCCTCGAAGTTCTCCGTCGTGTTTTCGAAGTAAAAGTTGGTAACGAATTCCTGATTGGGCGCACGCACGTCAGGGTTGACACCCGACTCCCGCAGGGTTTCTCCCTGCAGCGGTTTCCCTTGCGGCCGGATGTAAAGTGCAGTGGAGACGAACAGAGCGGCTCCATCGTTCAACTGGAAAACGCTCTGGGTCGAGCCTCTACCGTTGCTGCGCTCTCCCACGACCTCTGCCCGCTGGTGATCCTGGAGCGCGGCTGCGAAGACTTCAGCCGGCCCGCTGGTTCCACCGTCCAGCAGCAGCACGACGGGAATGTTCGTCAGGATGGGTTCCTGCAAGGAAACGTAGCTCGTTTCGGCCCCCTCGCGGTTGCGGACCGAAAGGATGGGCAGCCCGCTGGACAGGAGCAGATCGGCCGATCGCACCGCCTCGGAGAGCTCCCCCCGCGCATTCCCCCGCAAGTCGATCAAAAGCCCCCGGATCTCCGATGCCTCGAGCAGCTTCAGTTTGGCTGAGACTTGATCGGCTGCCCCTTGCTCGAATTGCGGGATCCTCAGCAGGCCCACCCCCTCTTCAGGGATGCGGCTATCCACTGACAAGGGTTGATGGGCTTCCCGGAGCAGCATCATCGTCGAAGGTTCAGTACGGCGGGCCCGGACCACGCGCACTTCCACCTGGCTCCCTGCCGGGCCCTGGAGCCTGGCGGTGGCTTCCCAGGCGCTCATGCGCATCGTGACCTCGCCGTCGATCGACTCCACCAGGTCTCCTGTCCGCAACCCCTCGCGTTCCGCAGCGCTACCCGGATCCACCGCGACGACGTACATGTATCCAAATCGTTTCGAGAGCGTGAGGCCGACCGTGCCGGCTTGATCGAGGTTCCTTTTGTATTGCCGGTACATCTGGGCCGGGACGAAGCTGGAAAAAGGGTCGAGGGCCTCCATCATCCCTTGCACGGCGCCCTGGAAGGCCTTCTCCAAGTCGGGATCGTCGACGTAGTCCGACTTCACTTTGTCGACCACTTCGTTGAAAATCGCCAGTTGACGGTAGGCGTCGTCCTCCTCGGCGGAGACTCTTTCCAGCAATCCGCCCAAGAATCCGTAGACGACGATTGCTGCCGAGAGAATTATGATCAACAGCTTCGGTTTGGCAAACATCCTCACCTCGATCTCGGCCCGGCGGCGAACTGACTGCCGGCCAGGCGCCGATTATAGCGCACAACGGGGATGGCAAAAAGGGGAAAACCTTGAAAAACCAGCATTCCGAGCCACCTTCCCGGTGGATGGCGCTCGACATCGGGGCGAAAACAATCGGGGTAGCGCTCAGCGACCCACTCAAGCTCACCGCCCGGCCGCTCACCACACTGCAGCGCCGGGACCTGGAGTCGGATTGCGGCCACTTGCTGGAATTGATTGAGGAGCATCGAATCGATCGATGCATTGTCGGCCGCCCCCGTCACATGGACGGGCGTCCGGCCGAGGTCACCCAGAAGATCGAACCGCTCGTCGAGCGGCTCGGGCAGCGTTCCGAATGTTCCTTGGAGTGGTATGATGAGCGTCTCTCGACTCGGGAAGCCGAAGCCGTTATGGCTCGGCTGGGCCTGCCCATCGACGAGCGCCGGCGGCGGCGCAACGAGTTCGCTGCGGCGGTCATCCTCGAATGGTATTTGCAGGAATGCGAAACGTCCTCAGATCGCCCCGCTTCTGGCTAGGCGCCGGCGCCGTCATCGTGCTGCTGGCGTTGCTGGGGGCTGGATGGGGCTGGTGGCGCTTCAGGCAAGAGATCCACGCCCCCTTTCCGTCGTCCGGGAGTTCTGAAACCTACTTCGTCGTTTCACACGGGCAGAGCGGTGCGTCGATCGCCCGTCGCCTGGAGGACCAGGGGCTGATTCGCTCTGCCTTCTGGTTTCGGCTGTACCTGCGGCTGCAGGGCGACGAGTACCAGTTGAAAGCCGGAGAATACCGTCTCGAGCCTCCTCTGAGCCTCGCCCAGGTGGCTGAAACTCTGCACCAAGGGAGCGTTCACCAGTATCGAGTGACCGTTCCGGAGGGTCTGGATCGCTGGCAGATCGCCGAGGTCTGGGCGCGCGCCGGATTCGGGGCTCACGCTCAATTCATGGAGCTGTTCGACTCCCCCGAACTGATCCAGGAGCTGGACTCCGAAGCCGGCAACCTGGAAGGCTACCTGTTCCCCGACACCTATTTGTTGCCGCGGCACACCTCCCCCCGAGCGATCACCCGGTTGATGCTGGACCGTTTCCTCTCCATCTGGACCGAGACCCGCCGGCAGCGCGCTCTGGAGTTGGGCTTCAGCCTGCGCGACGTGATGACTCTGGCCTCCCTCATCGAAAAGGAGACGGGCCTGGCCGAGGAGAGAGCCCTGGTTTCTGCGGTCTTCCACAATCGGCTGCGGCGCAACATGAAGCTGGAGTGTGATCCGACCGTCATCTACGCCGTCAAACTGGTCAAGCCCTTCGACGGGATCATTCACCGCAGTGACCTGATGTTGGACTCTCCCTACAATACGTATCTCTACCCTGGCCTGCCTCCGGGGCCCATCAGCAATGCCGGGGTGGCGGCCGTCGACGCGGCGCTGGACCCGGCTCCTGTCGACTACATGTACTTCGTGGCGCGGCGCGACGGCAGCCATCACTTCTCCAGCACCTACCGCGATCACCAGCGGGCGGTTTTCGACTATCGGGGGCGGGGAAAGTAGCACCATGAGCTGATTGTCACGGGAGGACGAGCTTGACACGATCGGACACCCCCAAGAATCTGACCGAACCGGTCGAGGTCCGGGATCTCGCCGACGCATTTCTCGAAGCCACGCTGCCCCCGTCCTGGGGGCATCGCGAGGGGACCACCGAACGGGCCGAAGAGCTCCTGGCCCAGCACCCCGAACTGGCTCGCGCCAGCATCTGGACTGCAGCGGCGGCGGGGGAAGTGGAAGCCGCCCGGAGCTTCCTGGAGGTCAAGCCCGCCCTGGCCGGGGCACGGGGGGGCACCCGCAATTGGGAACCGCTCCTCTACCTTTGTTTTTCCCGCCTTCTGAGGGCGGGCGGCGAGCGCTCGGAGCGCATGCTGGAGGTGGCCCGGCTCCTGCTGGCCCACGGGGCGGACCCCGACGCCTGCTGGATCGACCCAGACGAAGGGGAGGGCAATCGCGAGACCGCCCTCTATGGCGCTGCCGGAGTGGCCAATCAGGTCGAACTGGCTCGCCTGCTGATCGATGCGGGCGCCGACCCCAACGACGGAGAGACCGCCTACCACATGGTCGAACACGACGGCGTCCCTTGCGCGGACTTCATTTTCCCCAAGCTGGAGCCGTTGCACCGCGGAGCGGCCCTGGGGCACAAGCTGGATTACGACGATCTGGAGGGGCTGCGCCGGCTTCTCGAACTGGGCGCCGATCCCAACGGCCCCAGGCCGTTTCCGAATCAGGCGCTGCATCAAGCTGTCTGGCGAGGTCGCTCGCGGCCTTTCTTCGAACTTCTGGCCCAGTACGGTGCCGACCTGGACGCTCCCAACCGCCACGGCAAGACCGCCTATGCGCTGGCTGCCCGGGCCGGTCGGGCCGACATCATGCAATGGTTGGTCGAGCTGGGCGCCAGCGAGGAACTCGAGGACAGCGACCGCTTCATCTCGGCCTGCGCTCTGGGCGACCGGGCCGCGGCCCAGGCCGCACTCGCCCAGCATCCCGACCTGCTGGCGAGGCTTTCGGGCCCCGATCGCGCCGTCATCTGTGAAGTGGCTGCTGCCGGCAACACCGCCGGCATCCGCATCATGCTCGACCTGGGTTGGGACGTGAACACCCGGGGCCACGTGTGGAACGAGACCCCGCTTCATCGGGCCGCCCTGGAGGGCCACCTCGAAACCGCCCGGTTGCTGCTCCAGCGGGGAGCCAGTCTCACGATTCGGGATCGCTGCTACCAGAGCTCTCCGCTGGGCTGGGCGCGGTACGGGAAACATTCGTCAGTCGTGGAGATGCTCAGTTCCGACCCCAGCCGCCTCGACCTGCGCGACGCATTCGAATCGGGCCAGGTGGCGCGGGTCCTGGAATTGCTCGGAGATTCCGACGTCAATGCTCCCGCCTTTGGCGAACCGCCCGGCGTGCTGTTACGAGCCGCGGCCGCCGCAGGCCGGCTCGAACTGGTCCGAGCCCTGCTCGAACGCGGCGCCGATCCGGCTCTCAGGGACTCACACGAAAAAACCGCTGCCGACTTGGCCGCACACAATGGTCACGGAGAGATCCAGCGCCTGCTCTCAAAGCACAACTCCTCGTGACACCAGCATCCCACCCGATATCCTGCTCCGGCCTTGCTGGTCCAGATAGCGCCCGGCGAACCCTTCCACGTTGACGCCCACCCGGCCGGGCAGAAACCTCTGGGCGACCCGGACCATCTCGTCCCGATAGGCCAAGCGGGAAGAGCCCGGGAGCACCGCTTCCATGGCGGCGGGAAGCGGCGTCCTGGCGGTGCGCGTACCCTGAGGAGTCCCGTCACCCTGGATGAAGTGGTCGATCACCACGGCGTGGGCACACTCAGCGACACGCCGAAAGAAGCGCTCCGGGTCGCGGATGGGGAGCAGGGGGGCGACGGTGATCACGGTTTGGATGCCGGAAGCTTTGAGAGCTTTTGCCGCCTCCAGCCGACCGCTCACCGGATTGGGTGAGCGTGGCAGACCGGGGAATTGATCCCGATCGCTTTCGATGGAGACGTGTACCCGCAGCCGGCAAGCCCTACCGAGTCCAGCCAACAGGCCGAGGTAGTCCACCACGCGCTGGGAATGGGTCTGCACGATCAACTCGTCAGGCGGCAGTTCGAGCATGGCTTCCAGGAGCCCCCGGGTGATTCGGTACCGGAATTCCTGGGGAAGAAACGGCTCGGTCGAGCTGGACAGGAAGATGGTGAAGCGGCCCCTTGAGCGTCGCGCCCAGGCGCGCTCGCGCGGGTAGTTCCGGCGGTAGGAGTCGGCCGCGTTGCGCCGAACCTCCAGAAACCCTCCCCAGCGGCGCCCCCGGGTCAGGTGTGCGTAGTGCTGCACGTAGCAGCCGACCCCACAGAGCGAGTTCCCGAAGGAACAGCCCCGGTAAGGCTGAGCCGAATGAGACGAAACGGTCTTCAAGAATCCGCCTGCCCGTGTCAGGATGTTCCCAATCTCGACGAAGTCGATCTGCATCTGCTCGAAAACCTCGAAGCGGCCCTCTCAACCTTTCTGCAGCAGGCCGAGTCCAATAGTGCGTCAACTGAGGGACCTGAATCCAATTTTCTGAAGAAAACGGGGTGCAACGACCATGAGAACAACGATTCGAATGATTGGCCTGTGCTTGGTCTGGGCGCTGCTGCTGACGACGGCCCTGGCGGCCCGCAGCGCCGACGTCCTGGATCAGAGCTTTGCCGTCCAGCCGGGAGGGACCTTGACGGTCGCTACTGCCATGGGATCGATCGAGATCACTTCGGGTGCTTCCGACCGGGTCCAAGTCCGGATCTTCCGGGAAGCCGACCTGGGTGAGGCGGAGTTCGAACAGCGACTCCGGGAGTTCGATTTTCAGCTGCGGCAATTCGGAAACGACGTCGAAGTCCGAGTGGAGCGCATCGGCAACCGCAACAACTGGTCCCGAAGCAAGGGGCTGCGATTTCGCTTCCAGATCGAAGTCCCCTTTCAGTACGACCTGAACCTGACGACGGCGGGCGGCAGCATCGGGGTGGCCGATCTGGAAGGTGAAGTAGACGCCAGGACCGCCGGAGGGAGCCTGAGCTTTGGCCAGATTGCGGGCCACGTCCGGGGCGTGACCGCCGGGGGCAGCATCCAGCTGGAGGGCAGCAGCGCCGATGCCGAGTTGAAGACGGCCGGGGGCAGCATCCGGGTGGGCCGCGTCAACGGGCGCGTCGACGCCAAGACCTCGGGCGGCAGCATCGAGGTCGACGAGGTTTACGGAGACATCCAGGCCGCCACCTCAGGCGGCAGTGTTTCGGCCCGCATCTCGGCTCAACCCCAGGGCGAATGCCGCCTCACCACTTCGGGAGGCAACGTCACCGTGGAACTGGCGGAGGGCATTGCCCTGGACGTGGACGCTGTTACCTCGAGCGGCCGGGTGATCCACGATCTGCCTTTACAGGCGGAAAGTGACCCGAAGAAGCGCAACCAACTCCGGGCCCGCTTGGGGAGCGGCGGCCCCCGCCTGGTTCTGCGCACCTCCGGCGGCAACATTGAACTGCGGCGGTTGCAACGTTGAGCTCTTGCGGACGAGCCGTGCCAGCCTTGCGGCTCGAGGCCGGTGTCGCTGCAGGAAAGGGTCCTGGGTGGCCTGACGCCCAGCCGCCAACGTGCTATCGTGCACTCGATGGCTGAACGTCCGATCTGCTGCGTTCTCATTCCTTCCGGCGTACAGCCGGACCCCAGCAGCGGCGGTTCGATCGATTTCGATCGGATCTACGAGAAGGCGCTGGCGCCCGCCATCGAGGATGCCGGCTTGGCGCCCCTTCGGAGCGGCGGTGAAGTCGTCGTAGGCGTGCTCGAAGAGGTCCTCTACGAACGCCTGCTGCTGTGCGAGTACGCGGTGGCGGACATGACGGCGGCCAACCCCAACGTCGCCTACGCGCTGGGCGTCCGCCATGCCGTGCGACCCAACACGTCGGTGATCGTCTTCGCGGAGCAGCGCAAAATTCCTTTCGACGTGAACACTCTTCGCGGCCTTCCCTACCACCTCGGCGAAGGGAACCGATTCGGCAGCAGCGCGGCGCAATCCCTCCGGTCAGAGCTGGCTGAGCGCCTCCGCCAGCTGCGCGCGCGAGCTGCCCAGGGGCCGCCCCGGGACAGTCCACTCTTCGAACTGCTGGACGGCTACCAGGCGCCCGATGTGAAACGGCTCAAGACCGACGTGTTCCGCGAGAGGGTCCGCTATTCGGAGCGCAAGAAGCAGCAGCTCGAAGAGGTTCGAAAGGGCGGTGACGCCGGCCGGCTGCACGAGTTCGAAGCCGAATTGGGAGACCTCGAGGCTGTGGAATCAGGGGTGTTGGTCGATCTCTTCCTTTCCTACCGGGCGCTTCAAGACTGGGCCGGCATGATCGAGCTGTATCAGCGCCTGCCGGCTGCACTGCGCCGCACCACCCTGCTGCGCGAGCAATTGGCCTTCGCCTGTAATCGGCGCGGTGACCGGGACCGCGCATTGGAAATCCTGGAGGCCATTGAGACCCAACAGGGGCCCAGTTCGGAGACCTGCGGCCTGATCGGCCGAGTCTACAAAGACAAATGGGAAGAGTCCGCCAAGAAAGGCTCTCAGGCCGAGGCGGCAGCGTTTCTGGAGCGGGCGATCGCGGCCTACCTGCGCGGATTCGAGACCGACTGGCGCGATCACTATCCCGGCATCAATGCACTGACGCTCCTGGACGTCAAGGGCGACCCCGGGTCGCTGCAACGGAAGGACGAATTGCTGCCCGTGGTGCGATTCTCCGTCCGTCAACGCATCAAGGGCCGGAAAGCCGACTACTGGGATCACGCGACGCTTCTGGAGCTGGCCGTTCTGGAGGGGGACCGGGAAAGCGCCGATCAGCATTCGAGGGCAGCCCTGGCCGCCGTGCGGGAACAGTGGGAGCCCCAGACGACGGCCCGCAATCTCCAGATGATCCTGAAAGCCCGGGAGTCCCGGGGACGTCCGCAAACCTGGCTGTCCGAAATCATCCAGCAGCTCTCCGGCTGACGAAACGGACCTCTCGCAGGAAACCCCCGACTAGACGAAGCTCAGGGAAGGATCCAGCCAGTCGCCACCCAGAACGGCCGCCGGGTCAGCGCCCAGCCAGTTGGCCAGTACCGAAGCATAGACGCTGCGAAAGTCGACCGTGTAGATCATGTCCCCCACCGGATCCAGGGCTGAGAGCGAGGGCTGCTGCCCGTAGCTGCCACCGGCCACCGGGGTGCCCAGCACGAACATCTGATTGGCCGTGCCGTGATCGGTGCCCAAGCTGCCGTTTTCCGACACCCGGCGTCCGAACTCGGTGAAGGTCATGATCACTACGTCCTGGTCGCGACCCATCTCCTCGAGGTCCTCGTGGAAGGCCTTGAGTCCCTGTGAGACGTCCCCCAGCAGGGTTGCGTGCGTCCCCACCAGGTTGTTGTTGGCGATGATCTGGTTGGCGTGCGTGTCGAAGCCGTTGATCGAGGTGTAGAACACGGTCACCCCCAGATCCGCGGCGATGATCTGTGCGATGCTGCGCAGGTTGTTGGAAAAGGCGGTGTTGGGGTACTCCACGGTGCTGGAGTAGTTGTCCTGCCCCTCCAGCAGCTGGATCGAACTGACCGTGGCGTCCAGCACCGTCTGCGTGACGTATTCCTGGAAGGGGAAGCTGTTCTGGGGCTCGGACAGGATCTGTTGAAACGCAGCGTTCTTGTTGGCCTCGTCCCCGGGGTATTTGGGATCGGTCTGCAGCCGGTAGGTTTCGATGTTCTGGATCGAAGGGGAAGAGCCATCACTCGAGACCATGGCGCGCGGTACCCGGCCCCCGATGTTCAAGCCCTGCAGGGATCCGGCCTCGGGATTCTCCGAAAAGTAACTGGCCAGCCAGCCGTCGGTGGCGACGTTGTCCGGCTCGGCCGTGTGCCAGATGTCCATGGAGCGGAAATGGGAGCGATTGGGGTTGGGATAGCCCACGCCGTGGACGATGGCCAGAGCGCCCTGTTCGGACCAGAGCTCGTGCCAGCCGGTCATGGCCGGGTGCAGCGCATGCGTCCCGTCCAGGGTGAGCAGGCCCTGGTTTTGCCGCAGGGCCAGGGTCGGACGGGCCTGGTAGTACAAGTCGTTGGTGTAGGGAACGATCGTGTTGAGGCCGTCACATCCGCCCGCCATCTCGACCACCACGAGGATCCGGTTGGGGTTGCCCATCTCCAGATTGGCCAGGCCGCTGGCCTGAGCCGCCTTGATGCTGCGTACCAGGAAGGTGGGAGCTGTCACAGCGGTCGACAGCAAGGTGAATTTTTTCAGGAAATCTCTTCGATTCTGCATTTCAATCCGCCTCCTGGCGTCAGTTGAGCTGGTAGACCGGCAACAAGCCGACCAGGAAAATCAGGCCCCGCACCTTCTCGTCCACATGGGCCTCGTTGAAGACGTCGAATTCCAGCGGCATGCCGTCGTCACCGGTCGTCATGTATCGCTCCAGCGCCTGGCGAGAGTCGTCGGAGATGTCCCCTTGCACCATCGCTTCCGCGAAGAGAGCGATCACGTCGCTGCTGCTCAGCGGTTGGTATTGCTCGAGAAAGGCCTGCACGTCGATCTGGTCGCGGGCGGGGTTTCGGATGGGCTGGTCACCCGAGCCGGGAAGTGTCACGACGCCCCGATTGCTGGTGAAAAAAGTGAAGAAGTTGAAGCGGCCCAGGATCGTCCCCGTGTTCACCCAGCCAGCGTCGCTGGTCCAGCCTCCCACGTCGGGCGGCAAGAACAGGCTCTGGCCCAGCCCGAAGAACTCGACCAGGCGCCCCAGGTTGTCGGGGTCGCTGACTGCCATCTCCCGGAATGCACCGCAGATCAGCTCGACCGGGCTCTTGATCTTGGCCCGGTACGCCTTTTTCGACAGGAAGTGGGGATGTTCGAAGATCGCCCGCATCAGCGGTTTCATCTCGTAACCGCTCTCCCGAAAGAGTTGCGCCAGCGGTGCGATCACTTGGTCGTCGGGCTGCGGATACACGAAGAATTCCCAGAGCTTTCGGGTGATGAAGTCGGCCACCTGGGGCTGCTCGAAGATAATGTCGATGACCCGGTCACCGTCCTGGATCCCTTCCTGGCCGGGGGGCGCCTGAAAAGTCTGCCCCAGAACCGTCTTGGGCCCTTCGTCGTGCTCGTTGGGATAGAATTGGAACGTCAGCGCCCGGCCACCGAAGAAGTCCTGACGCGGCCGCACCAGGGACCATCCCGTGAAAGCGCGTGCCGCCTCCTGAATGTCGTCCTCGGTGTAGCCGTTCCCCTCGCCCATGGTGAACAGCTCCATCAGCTCGCGCGCCCAATTCTCGTTGGGGCTCCCTTTGACGTTCTCGAAGTTGTTCAGCCAGATGATCATGGCCGGGTCCCGAGCGACGGCCCGCACCATCTCTTTGAAATTGCCCAGCGCGTGCTCGCGCAGCACCCTGTTCTGAACCAGCATCAGGGGCTCCTGCGAGCCGTTCACGAAACGCACTACCCCCAGCGAGGTGGCGAAATGATCGTGCCAGAAGAGCGTCATCTTCTCGAGCAACTGGCGACGGCTGTTGATCATTCGAAAGAACCACCAGCGCTGGAGGTTCAGCCCGTTGGGCTGGAGCATCCCGTTCTGGTTGATGCGCGTGAACTGGTAATCGCGGGCCGCCAGGGCAGCCTCCATCTCCGAGTCGTCCACGGCCTCGAAATCGATCAGACCGTCCAGTGTGGCCTCGAAACCCTGCTCCACCATGCCGCTCAACTCGTCCAGCGACCCGCTGAATCCTGCGCGGCGCGCCAGGTGGGCGGCCGCAGCCAGGTCCCAGGGCAAGGGCTCGGGCTGCTCTTCGAGCGTGGGCCTCTGGGGTACTCGCCAGCTGCCCCGGCCCGGGATTTGCGCCACCACGCCGGCAGCGGAAGCAGCCAGCAGGACCATCGCGAACAAGACTCGTTTCATGGTTTCAACCTTTCGTGGGTCAAACTCGTCGTTCGCGGTTGATTACGGAAGCGCCGGGGCCTTGTTTCAAGGAAATGTGTGTTTTTTCGCATCGCGTCTTTTCGCTCTCCCACGCGTCGCGGCGACCCTCGATGCGGAAACGGGTCAGTTCAACTGGTAAGCGGGCAGCAGGAGGATGAGGTAAATCAAGCCTCTCACCTTTTCGTCCACCGCCCCCGGATCGGTGATGTCGAAGACCTTCGGAGAGCCGTTGCTCCCGGTCTCGAGGTAGGTCTCGAGCGTGTATCGAGTGTCCGTCGAGGCGTCCCCTTGAACCAGGGCTTCCAGAAAAAGACCCACCACCTCCGAGCCGTTGCCGGGCTGGTAGCGGGCGATCCACTCCTCGACGGGAATCTGGTCGTTCACGAGTGCCGGCAGGGGATACAGGCCCGGCCGGTTACTGGTCAGGAAATTCAGGAAATTGTAGCGTCCCAGGGCTGTGCCCGTGTTGATCCAGCCACGATCCGCAGTCCAGCCTCCCACGTCGGGCGGCAGGTAGAGCAGCTGCCCCAAGGAGAAGAAGAACATCACCAGAGGCAGATTGTCCGGGTCCTGGACGCTCAGCTCTCGGAAGCTGTTGACGGCCAGTTCGACCGGGCTCTTGATCTTGGCCCGGTAGGCCTTGTTGGACAGAAAATGGGGGTGCTCGAAGATCGCCCTCATCAGCGGTTTCAACTCGTAGCCGCTCTCACGGAAGAGTTGGGCCAGGGGTTCTATGACCTGATCGGACGGGTCAGGATAGACAAAGAACTCCCAGAGTTTTCGCGTGACGAACTCCGCCACTTGAGATTGCCGGAAGATGATGTCGATGACGGCCTCGCCGTCCCGGCTGCCGGGAACGGGATCGTTACCGCTGGGGTAGATCTCCTCGCCCAGGAAGCGTTTGGGGTAGCGATGATCGTGAGTGAAGAGGTTGTAGGCGAAGCGGTAGTTGAGCGGCGAGAGGGTCCAGCCGGTGAAGGCTCGCGCCGCCTCCTGCACGTCCTCTTCGGTGTAGCCATTCCCTTCCCCCATCGTGAACAGCTCCAGCAGCTCGCGCGCCCAGTTCTCGTTGGGCGCTCCCGCCGTGTTGGAGAAGCCGTCCAGGAAAATGATCATGGCCGGG
This sequence comes from Acidobacteriota bacterium, assembly GCA_041630155.1. GTDB lineage: Bacteria > Acidobacteriota > UBA6911 > RPQK01 > JANQFM01 > JBFGHG01. The sequence goes on along the minus strand of JBFKLX010000004.1, from coordinate 6,078 downwards.
TCGCGGGCGATCGCTCGCACCATCTCCTTGAAATTTCCCAGCGCGTGTTCGCGAAAGGTCTGGTTCTGGATCTGCAGCAGCGGCAACCCGTCCGGGCAATTGGTCCGGATCGAGATGCAGTCCACCAGAGGCACGGCCTCGATCGAGGTGGCGAAGTGATCGTGCCAGAAGAGGGTCATTTTCTCGACCAGCTGATGGCGGGTGTGGATCATGCGGAAGAGCCACTCCCGATTCAGGTCGAGCAAACTGGCGAAACTGATGTCGAGCTCGGGTTCGTAATAAGCGAGCTGGTACTGCTTGTCGGCCAGGGCCCGCTCCATGGCTGAGTCGTCCACGCCTTCGAAGTCGATCAGTTCGTCCAGAGTCGCCGGATAGCCCTGCTGGACCATCCGGTCCAGCTCCTCCAGCGAAGCGCTGAAGCCGGCTCGCCGCATCAGGTGCGCCGCAGCCGGAATCCCCCACGCCAGCGGCTGGACGCGCTCCGGTCCTCGCTGGGGCAGTTTCCAGGTCCGGCCAGGGTTCTGGGCCGACAACGCAGCAACGCTCGACAGGATTGCGAGCAACAGGATGGTGCGCTTCATGATTCGCTTCCCCGATTCCATTCTGTCCGTTGACGTCTCGCCGGGAGGTGAGCGCCCTCACCATCAATGGTTCGAAAAGTATCCGTCGATGCTCTAGATGTTCCCGTCGATGCTAACGTTCACGGCACCGATGGCGCAAGTTCTGCGGCCCCGGAGTCCGGTCCGAAGCCGCAACGAAACTCGAGCCGCCACGCCCCATCGGCTGCATCCGAGTCCCGTGCGGTCTCGCCAGCGGCGGCCTGGCTTGGTAAGATCAGCGACCGATGGAAGCAAGGACGGCTTTGCGCCCCGCCACGCTGGGTGTGATCGCGGTGGCTCTCACCGCCATTCTGCTGATGCCCGCTCCCGGAGCCCTGCCTGGGGCGGAATGGCGATTGCTGCTCCTGTTCGCCGCCACGATCGCCGGAGTCCTCTGGCACCCATATCCCATCGGCGTCATGGTCCTGATGTCTCTGGCCTTCGGTTCCTCTGCCGGACTGCTGACGCTGCAGCAAGCCCTGGCCGGCTTCTCCAACTCGGTCACTTGGATCATCGTCAGCGCCTTCATGTTCTCACGCGCCTTCATCAAGACCGGCCTGGGACGCCGCATCGCCCTGATCTTCATCGCCCGGTTGGGCAGCAGTTCCCTGCGACTCGGTTACGCCCTGGGCCTGACCGATCTGGTTCTGGCTCCGGTCACGGCCTCCAACACGGCGCGCACCGGCGGCATCATCTTCCCCATCGCGCGGAGCCTGTCCCAGGAGTTCGACTCCCACCCCGGCCCCACTGCTCGCCGGATTGGAGGTTATCTGCTGTTGACCGCCTTCCAGGTCAATGTGATCACGTCGGCGATGTTTCTGACCGCCATGGCGGCAAACGGCCTGACTGCTCAGCTGGCCAGCCAGACGGCAGGCGTCGAGATCTCCTGGGAGCTCTGGTTCATTGCCGCTAGTGTGCCCGGGGCGGTGGCGGTGGCGACAATTCCGTACCTGATCTATCGCATTTTTCCGCCCGAGCTGAAAGCCACCCCGGAGGCCCAGAGTTACGCCCGCGATCAGCTGATCCGCCTGGGACCCATGAACGTATCCGAAAAGACCCTGCTCGGCGTCTTCACCCTGCTGGCGATGACCTGGGCGACTTCGCGCCTGCACGGCGTCAGCACCGTCGCTGCCGCCCTCTCGGCGGTGGTGGTGCTGCTGGTGGCGGAGGTGCTGAGCTGGAAAGACCTGACCGGGGAACACGCGGCTTGGAGCACCTTCATCTGGTTCGGGGGCTTCGTCTCCCTGGCCGAAGCCCTGGGCGAGACGAGCCTGATCCCGGCTCTAGTGAATCAGGCGGGGAACTGGTTCGCGGGCTGGAGCGGGATGGGGACCTTGATGGTTGTGCTGGTGGTCTACCTGTACCTCCACTACGGCTTCGCCAGCATGACCTCGCAGATCATTGCCTTGTATGCGGCTTTCCTGGCGATCGCCGTGGGCGCCGGAGCGCCGCCCCTGCTGGCCGCCTTGCTGCTCTGCTTCTTCTCCAACCTGTACGCCTCGCTGACCCACTACGGAGACGGCGCGGCGCCCATTTACTACGGCTCGGGCTACATCGAGCTGAAGCCCTGGTGGACCGTTGGATTCGCCATCTCCCTTGCCAACCTCGTCATCTGGCTGGGCCTCGGCCTTCCCTGGTGGAGACTGCTGGGGATCTGGTAAGGAGCTCGGCCCCGACCCGGGCCCCATGAGCGTCGCCGGCGAAGCCCCCCAGCCTGAGAACCGCGGCCTGTGCCCACTAGGCCCGGGGATGAAACCGGTCGTAGATCTTCTTGAGCCGCTCGCGGGTCACATGAGTGTAGATCTGGGTCGTGGAAATGTCGGCGTGGCCCAGCATCAGCTGAACGGCACGCAGGTCGGCGCCGTTTTCCAGCAGATGGGTGGCGAAGCTGTGCCGAAGCACATGAGGGCTGAGCTTGCCCTCGAGGCCCGCCTGCCGCCCCAGCCGGGTCACGATGGACCAGAAGTTCTGGCGCGTCATTGGCCCTCCTTTCTGGCTCAGGAACAGGTAGTGAGAGGGACGCCGTCCCCGGGCCAGTTTCGGGCGAACGCGCTCCAGATACTCCCGCACGTGAGCGAATGCGACTTCCCCCAGCGGCACCAGCCGTTCCCGCGAGCCCTTGCCCAGCGTGCGAACGAATCCGTACTCGAAGTTGAGGTCCTCGGTCCTGAGGCGTACCAGTTCGCTGACTCGCAAACCGGTGGCATAGAGCACCTCCAGCATGGTGCGATCGCGATAACCGTTGCGAGTGGACCGATCGGGAGCCGCCAGCAGCGCTTCCACTTGCGAAGGGGTCAGATAGCGGGGCAGCGTCCACCAAGTCCGCGGCGACTCCAACGTTTCGGTCGGATCGTGCTCCGTGAATCCGTCCAGTTGGAGGAAGCGAAAAAAGGATCGCAGGCTCACGATCTTGCGGCGGACAGAGCGGGCGGACACGCGAGCGTACAACGTTTGCAGGAAGTCCACCAGCAGGTCCTTGTCCACCTGTGGGGGTGCGGGGCTACCGCGCTGGCTCAGGAATTGGAGAAATTGGCCGACATCGAGGCGGTAGGCCGCCACGGTATTGGGCGAGAGGCCCTTTTCCACTCGCAGGTAGCTCAGATAACTCTCGAACGTCCGTTGCCAGTTCTTCATCGTCGAAATCGCCGGACCAGCAGCTGAATCTCCTCGACGCCCAGCACCCAGCACGACCAGAAGTAGAGTAGCGCGCCCGCCGCAATCGATACCACCAGCACCAGCAGACGCCCCACTTCGCCCGTCACCCCCACCGCTTGTTCCAGCCAGCCGTGACCGGCGTGCACGAGCAGCCCCATGGCGGCCGAAGCCAGCAGGGTCTTGGCGATCACCTCACCCACCCGATGCTCCCGCAGGGAACCGAAGCGGGCCGCAAAACTGCGCGCCAGCATGAGGGTGTTGAACGTGACCCCCAAGGAGGTCCCCAGCGCCAACCCGGCAAAGGCAATCGACTCGGGCAGCAGCAGGAACACGAACAGCACATTGACCACCAGGTTGACCAGCACGGCGGCCAGGCTGATCCGCACCGGAGTGCGAGTGTCGTCCAACGCGTAAAAGGTGGGGGCATAGACCTTGACGCAGCTGTAGGCGAACAGCCCGATCCCATAGAAAATCAATGCCTGGGCCGTGTTCGAGGTGTCCTGCGAGGTGAAGGCGCCCCGTTGATAGAGGACGCGGGTGATCGGCTCGGCCAGCGCCCACAGACCCAGCGTCGACGGCAGTGCCAGCACCGCGATCAGCTTCAGCGAGTTGGCCACCGTCGCCTTCAATTCGTCCCACTGCTGATGGGCCGCGTAGGCGCTGACCTCTCGAAGGTTGACCACTCCCACCGCCACCCCGAACAGCCCGATCGGCAGATAGACGACGCGAAAAGCATAACTCAGCCAGGAGATCGGCCCGTCCCCCAGAAGGGCGGCAATCTGAGTGTTGATCAGCACCGTGATCTGGACGGCACTGACCCCAATGACGGCGGGCGCCAGGAGCCGCCCCAGGCGCCGGATGCCCGGGTCGCCGAAATCCAGCCGGAATCGAAAGCCGAAGCCCAGGCGCCGCAGCAGCGGCAGTTGCACCGCCAGCTGCGCCAGGCCCCCCAAGACTGCACCCACGGCCACCGCGTAAATGCCGACTGTGTTCCAGGCTCGAAACCAGGGAGTCAGGAAGAGGCCGGCCAGGATCACACACACGTTGAAACTGGCGGGAGCCAGGGCGGGCAGGAAATACCGGTCGTGAGCATTGAGAATCCCCATGGCGACCGAAGCGCCCGCCACCAAAAGAATGAAGGGTGAAAGGATCCTCAGCATCGTGGAAGTGACTTCGACCTTGCCGGGAATCTGGCTGAAGCCGCCCGCCAGCAGATAGACGAAAAGGTCGGAGAAGAGCAGCAGCAACACCCCCATCAGCCCCAGCACTACCAGAAGGGTCGAGAAAACCAGGTTGGCCAGCTGCCAGGAACGTTCTCTCCCCTCCTGGCGGAGGGCGGCGGTGAAGGTCGGGACGAACGCCGAACTCAGGGCCCCTTCGGCGAACAGGTCGCGCAGCATGCTGGGGATGCGAAAGGCTACCAGCCAGGCATCCATCAGCAGGTCGGCACCGAAGACCGCAGCCATCACCTGTTCCCGCACCAACCCCAGGATGCGGCTGATGAATACCGCGACACTGACTTTCCCGGCAGCCATTGCGGCCGCCAAACGCCTCGCCATTGCAGACCTTTGGACCCTCGATTTCCAGTGGAGTTCACGAAAAGGCCTCGATCGGACCTGGCCGCGCCCGATTGACGGCCGGCCTCGCCGTGCTCTTCAAACGTCCGCGGGGTACGTTATCATCAGCATCTGAAGTTTTGAGGAGGGACGGGATGAAGCTCGTGGAGATTGCCCGGCGGCTGGAGTGCCAGCTGCGCGGAGATGGCAAGGTCGAGATCAACGGGGCCGCCGGAATCGAGGAGGCGGAGCCGGACGAGATCACCTTCGTGTCCAATCCCAAGTACACGGCCCGCATCAAGGAGAGCCGGGCGGGGGCCATCATCCTGGCGCCTGACGCCCCCGCAACCGAAATACCCACCCTGGTTTCCGAGAACCCCTATCTCACCTTCGCCCGAGTCATCGAGCTCTTCTACCAGCCCCCGGAGGCAGTTCCGGGCATCCACCCCACGGCTGTCATCGAGGACACCGCCGAACTGGGCGAAGACTATTGCATCGGCGCCCACGTCGTGATCCGGGCCGGCGTGAAGCTCGGCCAGCGGGCGGTGCTGCATCCCCATGTCGTGCTCTACCCATACGCCGAGGTCGGAGACGACTTCGTAGCCCACAGTCATGCCGTGGTCCGGGAATACTGCCGCATCGGTCACCGTGTGATCCTTCAGAACGGAGCCGTGATCGGCGGCGACGGCTTCGGCTTCGCCCCGGTGGGCGACGGCAGCTACCGCAAGATCGTACAGTCGGGCACGGTGGTGTTGGAGGACGACGTTGAAGTCGGCGCTCACAGCTGCATCGACCGGGCGACGGTGGGAGAAACGCGCGTAGAGCGCGGCACCAAGATCGACAACCTGGTCCAGATCGGACACGGCAGCCGGGTGGGCCAGGACAGTGTTCTGGCGGCCCAGGTGGGCCTGGCCGGCAGCACGCGAGTCGGCAATCGCGTCATGCTGGCGGGCCAGGTGGGGGCGGCCGGCCACCTCACCATCGAAGACGAGGTCATCGCCACCGCGCAGACTGGCATCGCCCGCTCCGTGGCCAAAGGCAGCAAAGTGTCCGGGACCCCGGAAATGGACTCGGCTCTGTGGCGCAAGAACTACCTGCTCATGCACCGCTTCCCCGAATTGGTCAAGGCAGTCAAGCAACTCGAGGAACGCATCCAGCAGCTGGAGAGCCACCTCGAGGCCCAATCTCGGGAACCGCAGTCCGGCTCCTAAGCACTCCGGTTCGTAAACACGGTGATGGTTGCGGGCGGGGCTCTCGAGGCGAGGTCG
>JBFKLX010000003.1:0-67266 GCA_041630155.1 Acidobacteriota bacterium | reverse complement strand
GGCTGGCGGCCAGCCGGTGGTCGGGGCGAGAGGATTTGAACCTCCGACCTCACGGTCCCGAACCGTGCGCGCTACCAAACTGCGCCACGCCCCGACGGCGAAAAGAATCAGAGTACATATTGTACAAGAAAAAATCCAGCCAGGAGCAACAACGTGAACAGCACGGCGAGCAGGTTGAAGTAGCGGTCGATCAAGCGCTGGATTTGCGGGCCGAGCCACCAGATCAGCCCGCCCACGGCGAAGAAGCGGGCCGCCCGGCTGATGGCTGCAGCGAACATGAAGACGGCGAAGTCCACCTGGAAAGTCCCCGCCGCGATGGTGAATACCTTGAATGGAATGGGCGTGAAACCCGCCACTGCAACCGCGATGGCATTCCACTCCTCGTAAAGCTGCTGCACACGCAGGTAGGCTTCCTCGGCAGCGTAGAAACGCACGATTGGCGCTCCCAGCCATTCGTAGAACTGCCAGCCCAGCAGATATCCGAAGGCCGCACCCAGCAGCGAGCCCAGCGTGCAGACCCAGGCGAACCAGAGCGCACGACGGTGAGCCGTCACCGCCAGGGCGATCAACAGGACGTCCGGGGGGATGGGGAAAAAGGAGGATTCGGCCAGCGCGATCAAGAAGAGCGCAGTCGCGGCATAGCGACGATCGGCCAGACTGGCGACCCAATCATAGAGAAAGCGCAACCAGGCGAAAGGAGACCAGCGGCGCGTGCCGCTGGGGATTCGCGGCCGAGCGGCCTGCTGCGCAGACTGCAAACTCGAAATTGCCGGCATCGACTCACTCACACCTGCACCATTCGGGCTTAGTCCTCGCCGCCGGACCTGGCCTTCTCTCGAGAACGCTCGGCAAAGACTTCCAGCAGGCGGTAGTCGGTCTGGTCCCGCTGCAAGGGGGTCACCGAGACCAGGCCCTGCCGGATGGCTTCGTAGTCGGTGTCGGTCTCCACGACCCACTCACTCTGGTCTTCGGCGATCCAGAAATACGCTCGTCCACGTGGGTCCTGCTTCTCCTGGACTTCACTGGCCACCAGCTTACTTCCCTGGCGCGTGACGCGATAGCCCTGATACGGCGAACTGGGCAGATTGATATTGAGAAAGGTCCCCTGGGGAAGGCGCTGCGGCTCGAACTCCTGGATCAGCAATTTCACGATGTCGGCCGCGGAAACCAGGACCTCCGGCCGCCGGCTCAGCGAAGAGACGGCCAAAGCGGGAATCCCGCAGAGGGCCGCTTCGCGGGCAGCGGCGACAGTCCCCGAATACATGACATCGTCGCCCAGGTTGGGACCGTGATTGATGCCGCTGACCACCAGATCGGGCAGGCGATCCAGGATCTTCCGAAGGGCCAGAATGACGCAATCCACCGGAGTGCCGGTCACGGCATAGGCCCGTTCCCCTTGCGGGAGGATGCGGATCGGATCGTGGATCGTGAGGCTGTGGCTGGTGGCGCTCCGTTCCTCAGAAGGAGCCACCGTGACGACTTCGCCCAGTTGCTCGAGAATCGGCCGCAGCGACCTCAAACCGAGGGCTTCAATCCCGTCGTCGTTGGTCAAGAGAATCAACATTCTTAGATTCTTAGCTCCTGCGATTCTTCCTCCCGAGACCCCTCCCGCAGCCTTTTGCAGGGAAAACCAGAATTATACTCTCTTTAGCCGGCGGCAGTCCGTGGGGTGAGAGCCCCCACCGACGCCCCCTCACAGGGCGAACTCCCAAATTGCGGGTTTGCCCTGGAAAAGCTCGATGATCGGGACGATCCGCCTTGGTTCGTTGATTTTCGAGGAAGGCCTCGCTTCTCCGCGCCTGACGGCTCGGAGCCCCGCGCCCCATGCCCCATGCTCCTGTAAAACTTTCTCCGCCTGTCGCTTAAAACCGCCCCGGAGAAATGGTAAGATCGGGCGCTTATGGGGCAGACTTTTCACCGGAGCACGAACACGCTGGCGCGTGTGAGCATCTTCGGCGCGGTCTTCATACTCGGGGCGATGGCCTGGCTGGCCGCCACGGTGTACCGTTCGGCCTATTTCACCGAAGTGGGCGAGTCGAAGGAACAGCCCGTGATGTTCAGCCATAAGCACCATGTCAACGGCCTGGGGGTGGACTGCCGCTACTGCCACACCTCGGTCGAGGAGAGCGCCTTCGCGGGAATCCCTCCCACCGAGACCTGTATGAGCTGCCACAGCCAGATCTGGTCGGACAGCCCGATGCTGGAACCGGTCCGGGAGAGCTACCGCTCCGGTGAGTCCCTGGTCTGGAATCGCGTCCACGACTTGCCGGACTTCGTCTACTTCAACCACAGCATCCACCTCAGCAAGGGCATCGGGTGCACCACCTGCCACGGCCAGGTCGACCAGATGCCGTTGGTCTGGAAAGCCAACACGCTCTTCATGGAGTGGTGTCTGGACTGCCACCGCAACCCCGAGAAATACGTGCGCCCGCTGCCGGAAGTGCTCAACGTCGACTGGCGGCCGCCGGCCGATCAACTGGAGCAGGGCCGCGCGCTGATGCAAGCGTACGAAATCGCCAACTTGACCAATTGTTCGATTTGCCATCGATGAGCGACAAAGCCAATTCACGGGAACTCATCGACTTGCGGCGCATCCGGGGAAAGCTGGACCGGCTCCGGGGTCGAAAATACTGGCGCAGCCTGGAGGAGCTGGCTGAAACTGAAGAGTTCAAATCCTTCCTGCAGCGGGAATTCCCCGAGAATGCCTCGGAGTGGACCGATCCTGTGGGACGGCGCAACTTCCTCCGCTTGATGGGCGCCTCTTTGGCGCTGGCCGGATTGGGCGCCTGCACCAAGCAGCCCCTCGAGAAGATCGTCCCCTACGTGAAACAGCCGGAGGAACTGATTCCGGGGCGGCCTCTCTTCTACGCCACGGCCTCCAGGCTGGGCGGCTACGGGCAGGGCATTCTGGTGGAGAGCCACATGGGAAGGCCCACCAAGATCGAGGGCAACCCGGACCACCCGGCCAGCCTCGGCGCTACCAGCGCCCAGGTCCAGGCCGCCATCCTGGGGCTCTATGACCCGGACCGCTCTCAAGTCGTCCGCAAGACGGGCCGAATCAGCACCTGGGACACCTTCCTGCAGGAGTTGGGGGGACCTCTGCAAACCCAGAAGGCGGGTGGCGGCGGCGGACTGCGGATTCTCACCGAGACCGTCACCTCACCGACCCTCGGCGCCCTGCTGGCAGAGTTGCTGCAGCAGTTTCCCCAGGCGCGTTGGCATCAGTGGAGGGCGGCCGGCCGGGACTCGGTCCGCCAAGGGGCTCGCCGGGCCTTCGGGCGCTTCGTCGAAACCCGCTACGACTTGAGTCGCGCAGAGGTGATCGTCTCGCTGGGCGCCGACTTCCTGTTCAGCGGCCCGGGCAGCCTGCGTTACGCGCGCGATTTCGCCGCCGGGCGCCGGGTCCACGGGGGAGACGGGGAGATGAACCGCCTCTACGTAGTGGAGGCGACGCCCACGGTCACCGGCTCCATGGCCGACCACCGGCTGGCCGCACAGGCCGGCGAATTGGAAGGCCTGGCACGGTCGCTGGCGGCCGAGTTGGGTGTCGCCGTCCAGGGGGGTGGCCAAAGCGCGCACGAGAGCTGGATTCGGAGCGTGGCGCGCGACTCGAGCGGGCGCGGCGGGCGCTGCGTCGTGATTGCCGGGGAGGAAGCCCCGGCTGCGGTCCACGCTTTGGCCCACGCCTGCAACGCACGCCTGGGAGCGGTGGGAACGACCATCCACTACACCGAACCGGTGGAAGCCCAGCCCACCGTTGAGCTGGAATCGCTGCGCCGGCTGTCCGACGATATGCAGGCTGGCCGCGTCGAAGTGTTGCTCATCCTGGGGGGGAACCCGGTTTACGACGCGCCCGCCGATCTGGAGTTTTCGGAAGAGCTGGACAAGGTCGCCCTGCGGGTTCATCTCAGCCTTTACGAGGACGAAACCTCGGCTCGCTGTCATTGGCACATTCCGGCAGCGCACGACCTGGAGAGCTGGGGCGACGCCCGAGCCTTCGACGGCACCACGTCGATCCTGCAGCCCTTGATCCAGCCCCTTTACGGCGGCAAGACCGACCTCGAGGTGGTGGCCGCCCTGCTGGGCCGTCCCGGGGCTCGCAGCTACGATCTGGTCCGGGAGCACTGGCAGCAGCGGACCCCGGGCGGCGATTTCGATCAGCTCTGGAGGAGGAGCATCCACGACGGCGTCGTGGCCGGCACCCAGGCGGCTCCAGTCACGGTGGCGCTGCAGGCGGATTGGGACAGCGGGCCGAGCGAGCCGCCATCCTCCGGATTGGAAGTGATTTTTCGCGCCGACCCTGCCATCGGCCAGGGAGAGCTTTCCAACAACGGCTGGCTCCAAGAGCTGCCCAAACCGTTCACCAAGCTGACCTGGGACAACGCGGTGCTGATGAGCCCGGCCACCGCCGAAGACCTCCACCTCACGACGGGCGACCGGGTGGTCCTGAGCCTGGGAGAGCGCCGGGTGGAGGGACCAGCCTGGATCATTCCCGGGCAGGCCGACGGCACGCTTTGCCTTCACCTGGGATTCGGCAGGACCCACGCCGGACGGGTGGGCAACCGGGTGGGCTTCAACGCCTACCCGCTGCGGACTTCCGATGGCCTCTGGCACGCCTCCGGGGTGCAGATCTCGCGCAGCGGCAGCGGCTACCGCTTCGCCTCCACGCAGAGCCACTTCGCCGTTCAGGTGGAGGCCTCGTCCGAAGCCGAGCGCCGGCACCTGGTCCGCGAGGGAACTCTGGAGAACTATCGATCCCACCCGGAGTTCGTGCACGAAATGGGGCACGAGTTCCCGGAGGATTTCACGCTCTACCCGCCCTGGGAATACTCCGGGTATGCCTGGGGCATGGCGATCGACCTGGGCGCCTGCACGGGCTGCAACGCCTGTGTGGTGGCCTGCCAGTCGGAGAACAACATTCCCGTGGTGGGAAAGGAGCAGGTCATTCTGGGACGCGAAATGCATTGGATTCGCGTCGACGGTTACTTCAAGGGAGAGTTGGACAACCCCGAGTTCGTGCACCAGCCCTTGCCTTGCCAGCACTGTGAGAACGCCCCCTGCGAGGTGGTTTGCCCGGTGGCCGCCACCACTCACAGTCCGGAAGGCCTCAACGAAATGACCTACAACCGCTGCGTGGGGACGCGCTACTGCAGCAACAACTGTCCCTACAAAGTGCGGCGCTTCAACTTCATCCTGTATCAGGACTGGGAGACGAGCAGCCTCGAACTGATGCGAAATCCAGACGTCACGGTGCGCAGCCGGGGAGTCATGGAGAAGTGCAGCTACTGCGTGCAGCGGATCAACGCGGCTCGCATCGACGCCAAAGTCGCCAAGCGCAAGATCCGGGACGGCGAAGTGCGGACGGCCTGCCAGGCGGTCTGCCCCAGCCAGGCCATCGTATTCGGAGACATCAACGATCCCGCCAGCCAGGTCTCCCAATGGAAAGCCGACCCGCTCAACTACGGAATCCTCACGGAATTGAACACCAAGCCGCGGACGACCTATCTGGCGCGGCTGAGAAACCCCAACCCGGAGATCAGCAGTGAGTAGCCCACCGGAACTGCCACCCCCGGTGATCGAGCCGGGCCACTCCTACGCTTCGGTCACCGACAAGATCAGCGCGATCGTCCTGACGGGCCGAACTCCTCTGGGCTGGTTCATCGGCTTCGCCGGTGCCTTCACGCTGCTGATGCTGATGCTTTACGCCATCGCCTACACCCTTCTGATCGGCGTGGGCGTGTGGGGCATCAACGTTCCGGTGGGCTGGGGATTCGCCATCATCAACTTCGTCTGGTGGATCGGTATCGGCCATGCCGGAACGTTGATCTCAGCCATCCTGCTGCTGCTGCGGCAGGACTGGCGGACGTCGATCAACCGGTTCGCCGAAGCCATGACGTTGTTCGCGGTGGCTTGCGCGGGAATCTTCCCACTGCTGCACACGGGGCGCCCCTGGCTGGCTTACTGGCTGGTGCCTTACCCCAACACGATGCTGATGTGGCCCCAGTTCCGGAGCCCCCTGGTCTGGGACGTGTTCGCCGTATCGACCTACGGCACGGTTTCGCTGCTGTTCTGGTACGTGGGGCTGATTCCCGACCTGGCGACCCTGCGCGACCGCACCAAGGTCAAGCTGGCGCGCGTCGTCTACGGCATGCTGGCCATGGGCTGGCGGGGCTCGGCGTACCACTGGTTTCGCTATGAAACGGCCTATCTCCTGCTGGCTGGGCTGGCCACGCCGCTGGTGGTGTCGGTTCACACCGTGGTCAGCTTCGACTTCGCGGTCGGAATCGTTCCCGGCTGGCACGCCACCATTTTCCCGCCCTATTTCGTGGCCGGAGCGATCTATTCGGGATTCGCGATGGTGATGACGCTGGCCATCCCGATCCGCAAACTCTACGGGCTGGAAGACTTCATCACGATGCGCCACCTGCGCAACATGGCCAAGATCATGCTGGCCACCGGCCTGATCGTCGCCTACGGCTACATGATGGAAACCTTCTTCGCCTGGTACAGCGGAAGCATCTACGAAGGCTACATGATGGCCAACCGCATGACGGGACCGTACGGGTACATGTACTGGATGCTGATCCTGTGCAACGTCCTGACGCCCCAGGTGCTGTGGATCCGGCAGGTTCGCAACCACGCGGGCATGCTGTTCGTGGTCTCGCTGATCGTCAACGTGGGCATGTGGCTGGAGCGCTACGTGATCGTCGTGACCAGCCTGCACCGCGATTTCCTGCCTTCCTCGTGGGGCATGTATGCCGGCACCTTCTGGGATTGGGCCATTTACATCGGCACATTGGGGTTGTTTCTGTCCTTGCTGTTCCTGTTCATCCGGGTCCTGCCGATGATTTCCATTTTCGAAATGCGGACCTTGCTGCCGGGGCGCGGCGATGGCGAGGACACGACGCATCATTGAGGAGTGACGAGGCATGAGTCGAGAACTTCCGGCTTACGGCATGCTGGCGGAATTCCGCAGCCAGGGGGAGATTCTCCAGGCTGCCACCGCCGCTCACGCCGCCGGCTTTCGGAAGATGGACGCCTACACGCCGCTGCCGGTGCACGGCTTGGCCGAAGCGATGGGGTTCAAGAGGACCTGGCTGCCTTTGATCGTTCTGACGGGAGGCCTGCTGGGAGCGCTAGGGGGCTACGGCCTGCAGTACTGGGCGACCGTCATCGAGTACCCTCTCAACATCGGGGGGCGCCCGCTGCACAGCTGGCCCGCCTTCATTCCCATCACCTTCGAGACCACCGTCCTGGCAGCCGCTCTGGCCGCCGTGCTGGGAATGCTGGCCCTCAACGGGCTGCCGATGCCGTACCATCCGGTGTTCAACGTGAATCGCTTCAAGCTGGCCACTCGCAACCGATTCTTCCTCTGCATCGAGGCCGGCGATCCCCTTTACGACCGGGAGAAGACCCGGGACTTTCTGGAGGGCCTGGGCGCCCACGGAGTCCACGAGGTGGAGTCATGAGGCTGCCCAGGGGACCGGCTGCGGGACTTCTGCTCGCCCTGGGGGCGTTCACGGGAGGCTGCCGGATGGACATGCACGATCAGCCGCGCTACAAGCCGCTGGCCGAGAGCCGGTTCTTCCGGGACGGCCGGGCCTCGCGCCCCGTCGTGGAGGGCACCGTGGCGCGTGGCCAGCTCCACGAAGACGAGCATCTCTACACGGGCAAGGTGAATGGTCAGCCGGCCGCCGCCCTCCCGCTGGAATTGACCCGGGAGCTGCTCGAGCGGGGCCGGGAGCGCTATGACATCTTCTGCTCGCCCTGCCATGGGCATGCCGGATACGGAGACGGGATGATCGTGCAACGTGGCTTGCGTCCGCCCCCCTCATTCCACATCGATCGGCTGCGCGGCTCGCCGCCCGGCTACTATTTCGACGTCATCACCAACGGCTTCGGGGCCATGTACAGTTATGCGTCCCGGGTCGCACCGGAGGACCGCTGGGCGATCATCGCCTACATTCGAGCCCTGCAGCTGAGCCAGAATGCCACACCCGCCGACGTGCCGGCGGGAGTCACGATCGAGGAACGCCCATGAAAGTCGCCGAAGCCCTGGCCAACCAACTGGACCGACTCCGGGGTCGCTTCCTGATCGCCGGCGGCCTGGGCGTCCTGGGTCTGGCCGTGGCCTTCTCCGTCCACCCGGGGCATTTCTTCCGATCCTACCTGTTGAGCTACCTCTTCTTCCTGAGCATCACGGTGGGTTCGCTGGCGATTCTCATGCTTCATCACATGGTGGGAGGCGGCTGGGGTTTCGTGATCCGTCGCATCCTGGAGGCGGTCACGCGGACCTTTCCTCTGGTAGGGGTTCTCTTCATCCCGCTGCTGTTCGGACTGCCCGAGCTGTTCGAATGGGCTCGCCCCGAGGCCGTCGCGCAGGACGAACTCCTGCAGCTCAAGCAGCCTTACCTGAACGTCCCCTTTTTCATCGGCCGCGCCGCCCTCTACTTCGCCCTCTGGATCGCCTGGGCCTACATCCTGAACCTGCGCTCGGTGCAGCAGGACCGGACCGGAGACCCCGGGCTGACACGCCAGCTGCAGCTGATCAGCGGGCCGGGAATCTTGCTGATGGGCGCCACCATCACCTTCAGCTCGATCGACTGGGCCATGTCGCTCGAGCCCCACTGGTTCTCCACTATCTACGGCCTGATCTTCCTGGAGAGCTACGGTTTGGCGGCCCTGGCGTTCGCGGTTCTCTGCTTGCGCTGGCTGCGCCCGTACGAGCCGCTGGCCAAGATCGTTCAACCCAAGCACTTCCACGACTTGGGCAACCTTCTGCTCGCCTTCGTGATGCTCTGGGCCTATCTGAACTTCTCGCAGTACCTGATCGTGTGGTCGGGCAATCTGCCGGAGGAAATCCCCTGGTATCTCAGCCGCACCCACGGCGGCTGGGAGTACCTGGCGATTTTCCTGATCGTTTTTCATTTCGCCCTGCCCTTCGCGCTGCTGCTCTCGCGAAGCAACAAACAGCGGGCTCGAGTGCTGGGATTGCTGGCCGGGGCGCTGCTGTTGCTGCGCATCGCCGACCTGTTCTTCCTGATCGTCCCTGGGATCGATCATCATGCCGGCTTCAACGTGCAGTGGACCGACCCGGTGGCCTTTCTGGGACTGGGCGGGCTCTGGCTGGCCGTCTTGTGCCACAAACTGAAGGATCGGGCGCTGCTGCCCATCAACGATCCGCGCCTGAGAGAGGCCTTCGGAGAGAGGATGGTCGAACATGGTTGACCCGACGCCGGGGAAGCCTGCACCTCCCAAACACGAACAAACCGATGTCCAGATGAAACCGATCGTCTGGCTGACCGTCATACTGGCGGTGGCTTCGGTGATCGCTTTCGTGGGCATGATCGGGATGTTCGACTTCCTGGAAGAGCGGCAGGCGGCAGTCGACATCCTGCCGTCACCCCTGGCAGAACCCAATCCCCTGCCCCCGCTGCCGAGACTGCAGCCCGCTCCCGGCATCGACCTGGAGCAGTACCGGATGAGAAGCTCCCAGATGCTGGAGAGTTACCAGTGGATCGACCGGGACGGCCAAGTCGTGCGGATTCCCATCGAACGAGCCATGCAGTTGCTGTTGGAACGGGGTCTGCCGGAAGTCCAGGCGCCACCCCAGAGGCCGGACGCCCGGTAGACGGACTGGCCCATCGAGGAAGGTACGTGAGTCGGATGAGAAGAGTGAAGCAAAACTGGTTTCGGCTGGCCGCACCGGCCGTGGTGCTGGCGTTCGGCCCGCTGATGTCCGGAGCACACGGCCAAGTCTTGAACGCCGACCAGCGGCCGCCCGGCCTGCAGAACGTGGGAATCGACCAGAAGCTGGGCGCCCAGGTACCTCTGGATGCCGAATTCACCGACGAGCAGGGGCGGACCGTCCGGCTGGGCGACTACTTCGGCCGGCAGCCGGTCGTCCTGGTCCTCGCCTATTACGAGTGCCCCATGCTCTGCACGGAAATCCTCAACGGAGTGCTGCGCGCGATCCGCCCCCTCCAGTTCGATCTGGGCGAGGAGTACCGGATCGTGACCGTCAGTATCGACCCCGGAGAGACGGCGCAGATGGCGAATGACAAGAAGGGGGTGTACGTCAAAGGGTACGGCCGGCCGGAGGGCGCCGCCGGCTGGCACTTCCTGACCGGCCCCGAGGCATCTATCCAGGCCCTGGCCGACGCGGTGGGCTTCCGCTACCGTTACGAGCCCGAGACGGACCTGTACAGCCACGCCAGCGCCATTCAGGTCCTCACGCCCGAGGGAAAGGTCGCCCGCTACTTCTTCGGCGTCGAGTACTCGCCTCGTGATTTGCGGCTGACCCTGGTGGAGGCGGCTTCAGGCAGAATCGGAACGCCGGTGGACCAGGTGCTGCTGTACTGTTTCCGCTACGATCCCGCTTTGGGCCGCTACAGCCTGGTGATCATGAACGTGCTCCGGATCGCCGCACTGCTCACGCTGCTGGGAGTGGTCGGCATGATGATCTGGTTCCTGCGCGCCGAGCGCGCCAAAGAAGTGACCGCAGGACGGGGAGTTGCGCACCGCTAACAAAGGATACGGGTTCAACGCTTATGTGGTCTGATTCGTTCTTGTTTCCCGAACAGGCTTCGACGATCGCGGGAGAGGTCGACACCCTCTACTTTTTCCTGATCGCGGTCAGCCTCTTCTTCTCGGTCCTGATCTTTTCGCTGGTGACGTACTTCGCCATCCGCTACCGGCGCAAGTCCGAGCTCGAAGTGCCGAGGCCCCTGGTCGGTTCGCTCAAGCTGGAGCTGACCTGGACGATCATTCCCTTCGTCATCGCCATGGGGATCTTCGTCTGGGGGACGTCGCTCTACTACAAGATGAACCGGGCGCCTTCGGACACGCTGGACATGCTGGTGGTGGCCAAGCAGTGGATGTGGAAGATTCAGCACCCCAGCGGCCAGCGGGAGATCAACTCCCTGCACGTGCCCGTGGGACAGCCCGTGCGCTTGACCATGACCTCCGAAGACACCATTCACAGCTTCTTCATCCCGGCGTTTCGCATCAAGATGGACGTCTTGCCGGGACGCTAGACCAGCGCCTGGTTCGAGGCCACCAGGCCGGGCCGCTACCACCTGTTCTGCACCGAGTACTGCGGCACCAAACATTCGCAAATGATCGGCTGGGTGACGGTCATGGACCCGGTCGACTACGAGAGCTGGCTGAGCGGCGCCGGCGCCGGCGAACCCCTGGAAGTGTCGGGCCGAAAGCTGTTCGAACAATTGCGCTGCAACACCTGTCACAACGAGACCTCGGGCGCTCGCGGCCCCGATCTGGCCCAGTTGTGGGGCCAGCCGGTGCGGCTGCAGGGCGGACAGACCGTCCTGGCGGACGAAGCCTACATTCGTGAGTCGATACTCAATCCAGGCGCCAAGATGGTAGCCGGATACTCCCAGATCATGCCCACCTTTCAAGGGCAAATCAATGAGACCGGCCTGTTGCAGATCATTGCCTATGTCAAGTCTTTGCAGGCGTCCAGCCAGGCGCCGACCGCCCCGGAAA
The DNA here is from genome assembly GCA_041630155.1 of Acidobacteriota bacterium. Classification (GTDB taxonomy): domain Bacteria; phylum Acidobacteriota; class UBA6911; order RPQK01; family JANQFM01; genus JBFGHG01. Next base: position 55,761 of record JBFKLX010000003.1, on the reverse strand, counting down.
GGACCGTGAGCAACCCATGAACAGTACGGCTGTCGCGCCAAATCAGCAGAGTTGGGGCGGACCGGACGAGAGCCGGGAGAACTACCTGAACGTGGCCTACGGCATCAAGTCGTGGCTGCTGACGAAGGACCACAAACGGATCGCCCTCCTCTACCTGATCTCGATCACCCTCTTCTTCTTCCTGGGTGGCGCCTTCGCCGTGCTGATCCGGCTGGAGCTGCTGACGCCCCAGGGAGATCTGATGCAGTCGGACACCTACAACAAGGTGTTCACCATGCACGGCGTGATCATGATCTTCTTCTTCCTGATCCCCTCCATCCCGGCCGTGCTCGGCAACTTCCTGGTGCCCATGATGATCGGTGCACGGGACTTGGCCCTGCCCAGAATCAACCTGCTGAGCTGGTACATCTATACGGTGGGGGGCCTGTTCACCCTGTTTGCGGTGGCCTACGGAGGAGTCGACACCGGCTGGACCTTTTACACCCCTTACAGCAGCGTCTACTCCAACAGCAACGTCGCTGTGACGGCCGTGGGTATATTCATCACCGGGTTCTCCTCGATTCTGACCGGGCTGAATTTCGTAGTCACCATCCACAAGATGCGGGCCCCGGGTCTGACCTGGTTCAAACTGCCGCTTTTCATCTGGGCTCAATACGCCACCAGTATCATCATGTTGCTGGGCACGCCCGTCGTAGCCATTACGATCCTTCTGGTGGCGCTGGAGCGGCTTTTCAACTTCGGGATCTTCGACCCCAGCAGGGGAGGAGATCCAGTCTTGTTTCAGCACCTCTTCTGGTTCTACTCACACCCTGCGGTCTACATCATGATCCTGCCCGCCATGGGCGTGATCAGCGAGCTGGTCACGGCCTTCTCGCGCAAGCGGGTGTTCGGCTACGACTTCATCGCCTTTTCCAGCATCGGGATCGCGGTCCTGGGCTTCCTGGTGTGGGGCCACCACATGTTCGTCAGCGGCCAGTCCATCTATGCCGGCATGGTCTTCTCCCTGCTCACGTTCCTGGTGGCCATCCCCTCGGCGATCAAGGTGTTCAACTGGACTGCCACGCTCTATCGCGGCTCGATCTCATACGAGACGCCGATGTTGTATGCCTTCGGATTCATTGGCCTGTTCACCATCGGCGGGCTGACCGGCTTGTTCCTGGGCACCCTGGGGCTGGACGTGCACGTGCACGACACCTACTTCGTGGTGGCGCACTTCCACTACATCATGGTCGGTGGCGCCATCATGGGCTACCTGGGAGGCATGCATTTCTGGTGGCCCAAGATGACTGGCCGAATGTATTCCGAGGGCTGGGGAAAGTTCGGCGCCCTGGTCATCTTCATCGGCTTCAACTTGACCTTCCTGCCACAGTTCGTGGTCGGCTATCTGGGGATGCCGCGCCGCTACCACGTCTACCCGGAGGAGTTTCAGGTCCTGAACGTCATGTCGACGGCGGGAGCCTCGATCCTGGGGGTGGGCTATCTGATTCCGATGATCTATTTCATCTGGTCGCTGCGCAAAGGCGCCAAAGCCGCCGACAATCCCTGGGAGGCTCGCGGCCTGGAGTGGCTGACCCCTTCTCCGCCGCCCACTGAAAACTTCGACGTGACGCCCATCGTGGTCGACGAAGCCTACGATTATTCTCCGAGGGAGGCCGAAGTTGTCTGATCATTCCCATTCGGTCGTGGCCCACCAGTTCGACGACATGCCTCAGCAGAAAGAGACCACCACTCTGGCGATGTGGGCCTTCCTGCTGACCGAAGTGATGTTCTTCGGAGGCTTGTTCGGGGCCTACACGATGCTGCGCAACCGCTTCCCCGAAGCCTTCGCGGTGGCCAGCAACAGCTTGGACCTGACCCTGGGGGCCGTCAACACTGCCGTTCTGATCGGCAGCAGCTTGACCATGGCACTGGCGGTACACGCCGCCCAGACCAACAAGCGCCGGCAGATCATTCTGTTCCTGGTCCTGACCATCGCGCTCGGGGGCGTCTTTCTGGGCATCAAAGCGGTCGAGTACAACCACAAGTTTCACGAGCACCACGTCCCTGGAGCCGGGTTCCACTTCGAGGAGGTGCCCGATTGGGTGGACGTCAGCCGGCTGAACTACGACCTCGAGAAAGCCACCGAGACCTTCTTCTCGCTCTACTTTGCCATGACCGGCTTGCACGCCCTGCACATGGTGGTCGGCGTGGGGATCATGCTGGTGATGATCTGGATGGCGTACAGAAACCGCTTCTCCGAACACTATTACGGCCCGGTGGAGATTTCCGGACTGTACTGGCACTTCGTGGACATCGTCTGGATCTTCCTCTTCCCGCTGCTCTACCTGCTGGGGCGGCACTTCTTGCTGGAAGGGGGCCACTGATGTCCGATCACGTCGTCCCGATCAGGGTCTATCTGGTGATCTTCTCCTCCCTCATGGTCCTGACGCTTTTGACCGTCTGGGCCGCTTTCCTGGACCTGCCCGGCAGCTACAACACCATCCTCGCCCTCTCGATCGCCATCCTGAAGGCCACTCTGGTCATCCTCTACTTCATGCACGTCCGCTACAGCAGCCGCCTCACCTGGGTCTACGCCGGCGCCGGCTTCTTCTGGCTGGTGATCCTGCTGGCCTTCCTGATGAGCGACTACCTGTCGCGCGACTGGCAAAGACTCCCCCAGGGATGGTAGGGGAGTTCGAACTTTCCAGTTGAGGTTTCACGAGTGGGGTTCGGTCTGGCCGCGCCGTGGGTGCGGTCCGTTTCCGTTCCCCAGATTCCCCTTGACGCCGCCTCTTCCGTCCGCATATCGTAATGCTGGAATCATCAATCACAGTCACATATGTTGCAGGGGTCGTGGGCGATCTTTCTATCGTTCCTCGTCGACGGGGCGCCGGAAGCGCCGCGCTGACCAGGCGTCGCCACGGACGGCCCCGGGGGTGGCAAGAGGTCCGTCGAGGGCTCCATCAGAGTAGCCAGTCGCCGAGACTGCAGATCCTCCCGACGGACTTCGTGTGGGTTTGCTCAGGAAAACCGTGGATCGAGGCTCCGGCGATCCGGTTTCGCGAGCCTTCGCACGGTTCACGACCCTGGAGGTTCGACATGGCCAATCCCTTCCGCATCGGGATCTTCGTTTTCGATCGCGTCGACGAGATGGATGTGGTCGGCCCCCTGGAGGTTCTCGGCTGGTGGCGCTTCCTGGCCAAGGGCTCAACGGAAGAGCGCCAGGTGGACCTCTTCACCTTCTCCCTTCCCTTGCCGGGCGGCCGCGACCACGTCGTGGGCGCCAAGGGAATGAAGCTCATCCCGGACAAAATCTGGCCCGACAACGTCCTGCCGCTGGATGCCCTTTTCTACCTGGGTGGGCAGAACATGGAGTCCCACTTCGTGGATTGCAACTACGACAAAGGTCTGCGACCGGACATCGAAGCGATGCTCGAGGCTGCCTTCGACTCGGGCGCCATGCCGGTCAGCGTGTGCGTGGGGGCCCTCGTTTACGCCGCCTACGGAGTCTTCGACGGTCGGGGCGCCACGACGCACTTCAAATGTCTCGATCTGCTGGCGGGGCTGGGCACCGACATCGACGTTCGCGGCGACGACCGCTTCGTGGATGATGGCAAATGCCTGAGCTCCGCGGGCATCAGCGCCGGCATCGACATGTCGCTGCATTTCGTCGCGCGCTTTGCATCGCCCGACATGGCGCGCAAGGTCAAGCGAACGATGCAGTACTATCCGGCGCCCCCGGTAGATGCGATCATCTCACCGCCCTGGTGACCGGACAGCACTCCCCCAAGACAATCCTCTGCAACCGGCAGCTGGAGAGTGGGCCGGGCGCCCAGAGGCTGGGGCGAAACTGTTCGGGCCGGGGACTGGTCGCCTCTCCCGGGGCTCAAATGTACAATGCTCCGACATGGACGATCGCCGCCGAACTCCGGACTCTCGTCTTCGAACTTCCTGGTTTTCGGCGTTGCTGCTTGCTCTGATCCTCCTCTATTCAGTGCCGTTCGTCCTCCCCATGCTGGGCGCTTACCTTTCCGGCGACGACGTCAGCAACCTGCACTACTACGTCTTCAGGCCTTGGCAGGACGCGCTGCTCGCCAACCTTCATTTCTGGGTGGACTACAAGCGCCCTGTGGGCGGGCTCGTCTACGTGATCCTCTACGATCTCTTCGGGGTGAATCCACTGGCCTACTACCTGACGGGCTTGATCCTGACGAGTCTCAATCTGGTGTTGGCTTTCACCCTGTTGCTGCGCATCACGAAGCAGCGCTTCCTGGCTGCCACCGCGGTTGCGCTGGCGGCGATTCACCCCGCCTACGTGACCGTCTGGTACAACTTTGGTGCGGTTTACGAGACCCTGGCGCTGGGTTTGATGTGCGCCAGTTTCCACTTCTACCTCAACTATCTCGAGGGTGGGCGGAAAAAGGCCTACATTCTCTCTTTTCTCAGTTTCGGGATGGCCCTCGGCGCCAAGGAAATTGCGGCTCTCCTGCCGGCGATCCTGCTGCTCTATCAGCTGCTCTACTGCTCTCCGAAAAGGCGGGTGCTGGCGGCATCCGCCGTCCGGCTATCCCCCTTCTTCCTGATCTCTCTGATCGACGCCGTGGGCAAAATCTGGGGTCCAACAACCCGCTTCACAACAAACCCTCTGTACCGTTACCACCTCGACGCGACAATTCCTCACAACCTCGCTCAATATTTGGAACAGCTGGCTGGTGGCTGGTTCGAACTCTCGGCTCTCGGCGCGTCGATCGGACTCGCCATGGCCGCCCTCCTGGCTTTGATGCTGCGCAACCGGCACATGATTTTCGGCCTGGCCTGGTTCCTGCTCGTCCTGGCGCCGGTGCTTCCGCTTCCTCGTGTTTGGGGACTCTTTCTCTACATCCCCGCTCTCGGCCTTGCCCTCTACCTGGCTGCCCTCCTGCTGCAAGGGGTTCGCCTCGTTTCCACAGAGCGGTTCAGAGACAGGCGGGGGCTCCAGTTGGGAGCCTTCGGCGTCCTTCTGGTCCTCTTGGCCACCTGGCATTGGGACGCTTTCGACCGCGGCCGGCGGAGTTTTCTCTACCGGGGCAAGCTGTGGCGGGGGTTTGCAACTGCACTGTTCGAGAGGCATCCGGATCTTCCACCGGATGCGGTCCTGGTGATCGAAAACTCCCCCATCCCTCGCTATCATCAAGTATTCCTGCTCAGGCTCGCCTATGGCTCCTCCCGCCTGCAGGTCTATCCCCACTGGAACGATTATCTGCGCCGCAATTCGTCCGACTCCAAATCCAGCTATCATTTGCTCTACCGGAACGGGAAGTTCGAGACGAATCTTCCACCGGACTCTTCGAATCCCGCCTTCCTGGAGGTAGCCTTCGCCGGGATGAAGGAACAGGCCGTCTTGGACGACGAGCCGGTCCAAGAGGCCTCCTTCCCTGTTACCGAACGAGACAAGACCAGTTCTCGTTTGCTGTTCGAGAATTCCAGCGAATCAACTACTATCTTGGAGATTCGCGGCTCCCGCTGGAGTGAATCGAAAGGAGGACGCGAAACGATCACCCTTCCCCCCGGCCGCCTGCTCTGGCCGGCCAACGACGCGACCGGGTTGCCGGGAGGCGGGCCTGCTGATCTGGGATGGCTCGGGCTGCGGTCGGATTCCCCGGTGAGCGCGCACCTGCTCTTCCTGGGGCCGTGGGGTGCGGCAGAGGTGCCGCTGGCGGGATTGGCGGCTCGCCAGACCCACCTCGTTTTTCCGTACTTCCAAGCGCGTCCGGGCTGGGACACCCGTCTGGTCCTGTTCAATCCTGGGCTGGAGACTGCGCAGGGAACGCTGCGTTTGGGCGGAACCGATGGAAGCGAGGCTGAGATGCCGCTCCTGGCAGGGGCGAGTCCGACCGAAATAATGTTTCGGCTTGCACCGCTCGAGGTGCGTTCCTGGCCTGCCAGCTGGGAAGGGGCCAGTCGGACCGGGTGGCTCGAGGTCAACGCTGATGAAGCCCTGACCGGGTTCGTGAAAACGGAAGGGGCAGGTCGAGGAAGTGTCTTGTTTCCGGCGGCCCGCTTCGCCTCCCAGTTCCAATTCGAGCTGCGACCCGAAAGCGCAGCGGATTTGTTCCTTTACATCCTGAATTCGTCCGAAGAGAGTGCCCAGGTCGAACTGGAGCTGGACAGAGGTCGCAACTATACCCTGATCGTCCGAAAAGCGACACTGGGCCCCCGCGAGCGACTCGAAGCTCGCCTGCCCCGGTGGTTCCCCGTGCATCCCAGAACTCCTGCCCGTTCGTTGGTCGTCCGAGCTTCCCGCCCGGTGGCCGTGGCCGCTTTCAGCCAGACGATCACCCGCAATCTCACACTGGTTCCGCAGATCGTTGCCGATCCTGAGCCCACCACAACACCCTAAGCCGCCCTCGACGGGCACTTCCGCAGACAGGCCGAAGGGTCGCACGGCGACGCGACGGATGCGGGTCGAAGACCCTCGGCGTTTCGTCAGGCTCCTTGGCGGGACGTGGAGAGCTCGTACCGCCGGGGAAAGACCCCTTCCACCAGTCCGTACTCAGCCAACCTTGGACACACCCTTCCGGCGGTCACCCCCGCCCGCTGTCCCAATGCCGACTTGTTTTGACTTTTGTGTCAATTCACTTCAGAGATGGCTATTGACTCATTAGTCCAACTGCGCCATTAGTAGTCACACGAAACAGAATTGAGTTTTCTCAATGTGGGAACTCGTCGGAGACCCGGTGACTGGTCGCCCTCTTGTGCCTGCTCACCCTGACGACTCGGAAGGCGGACCGAGTGGGTCGGGCAATTTCGCTCACCCCTGATCGTCTTCGATTGGGGTGCGATCATCCCGCGGCGAGCAGTCGCGAGTCCGTTTGTGGATGGGAATGAAACACACTCTGCTGGTGACACAATCCTGCAATCTGGCCTGCCGGTACTGTTACATCGGTCAGCGTAAGGCGCGCATGACGCGCTCGGTCGCAAGAGACGTAGTCGAGTTCATGTACCGGCACACTCCGCTCAGCGAAAAGATGGAGGTCGGTTTCTTTGGAGGCGAACCGCTCCTGGAGTTCGACCTCGTCAAGGAAATCACGAAGCTGATCGAGAGCCACCCTCGTTTCGACGAGACTCGCGTGCAGCTCACGATTGTCACGAACGGTACCATCTTCTCACCGGAAATCGCCGACTTCGTTACCCGGCACGACATGGGCTTCGGGATCAGCTGCGACGGACCACCCGACGTCCAGAACATGTTTCGCCGCTTCCATTCCGGACGCGGCACCGCTGATCGCGTCGAGAGAACGATTCGGGAGGCTCTGGAGGCTTTTTCGGCCGTCATGGTCAACGCGGTCTACGGCCCCAAAAACCTGGCCCAGCTGCCTCGCACCGTGGAGTATTTTTCTTCACTCGGCGTGAGGCAGATTTACCTCAACCCCGATTTCAGCGCCCGCTGGACACCGGCCGAAGTCGCCTCGCTTCCACAGGTCTTTGGTGCCATCGGGAAGCTTTACGTAGACTACTACCTGCGCCAGGATCCCCACTTCATCAGCCCCATCGACAGCAAGATCAGCGTGATCCTCCGCAAGGGCTATGATCCGCTCGAGCGCTGCCGTATGGGCCGCGGGGAATTCGCGTTCACACCCAACGGAGACATCTACCCCTGCGAGCGGCTCGTCGGTGACGGAGCCAACGGGCACTGCATCGGCAACGTTCACGAGGGGATCAAGCCCCGGAAGATGCTTTGCCACACGGCCGCGGGCGAATCCGTCAATTCTGAGTGCTCGAGTTGCGGCTTGCGAGACTACTGCATGAACTGGTGCGGCTGCTCGAACTATTTTTCGACCGGGTACTACAACCGGGTAGGCCCCTTCCTGTGTGCTTCGGAGAAAGCCGCCATTGGCGCAGCCTTCGACGCTTTTCAGATCCTCGAGAAGAAAGTAGGTGCGACCTTTTTTGAACATCTGGGTGGCGCGCCGTTGGTGAACAGTCTGCTGAGCCCCCAGGCAAAGAGCCTGTGACGGGCGACCATTGACCGCTCGAACTGCAACGCCACCCGCATAGGAGGCAATTATGGATGGAGTATACGAGTTGATCCGGCCGCGCGTGGCCTGGTGGCATTGGCGTTGGATCTGGGGCCTGCCGGCCGACATTTGGGTCACGAGGCGGGAGTTCATTGGTGCGTTCATCAAAGAGCATCAACTGCAGCGCATCAACCCTGACCATCTCTACCGGGATGATCCGGTACCGATCGTCGGGCAGTTATCGGGAGGAGGGACTACCGAGGCGAGTGCCGCCGCGATCCGATGGCCGCGACCCTTTCCCGGCGGCATACGGGCTGCACATCTGCACTTCGAAGGGCATATCTACCCGGTCAACCCGGAGCAGTGGAGGGTGTTTTCCACGGAGTTGGTCGCCGACTTCCGGGAGCGGCTCAACAAGGTCGAAACGGTCAGCTTCGGAGAGATGATGGAGCTGTCCGGCGCAATCGAAAAAATGGGTCGCTGACGGCACCCGTCCTGGACCGCAGAAGGAACGACTTTCTATCGGACTCGGCCGACTTCGCCGAGACCTGCTGCGGGCTTTTTCCGCCCTTAGCGGGGAGACGAGTTTTCAGGCGGGAAAAGTCGCCCTGTCCCCGCCCCGAGGTGATGCCCTCGGGTCGGGGGCTCACCCGCGCGAGAGCGCGCGCCAGATCCTGGCAGGCGTGAGGGGGGTGTCGATGTGTGTGACGCCCAGGTGGGCCAGCGCGTCCATCACGGCGTTGACCACCGCCGGGGTGGAGCCGATCGTGGCCGCCTCCCCGATACCTTTGACACCCAGCGGGTTCAAGGGGCTGGGCGTTTCCGTGCGGTGAGACTCCAGGGCCGGCAGTGAATCGGCTCGGGCCAGGGCGTACTCGGTCAGATTCGCCGTCAACAAATTCCCGACTTCGTCGTAGCGGGCCTCTTCCCAGAGGGCCTGTCCGATTCCCTGCGCGGCTCCTCCTTGCACCTGGCCCTCCACGATCAGGGGATTGATGACCCGTCCACAGTCGTCCACGCTCAGGTAGCGCAAGATCTCGACGCCGCCCGTGTCACGATCCACCTCGACGACACAGACGTGGGTGCCGAACGGATACGTCTCCCCCTCCGGCTCGTAGCGGGTCTCTGCTTCGAGTGTTCCCCGCAGTTCCTCGGGCAGGTCGTTCGAATGCGCGGCGGCGACCACCTCGTTCCAGCCCACGCTGAATTGAGGAGCCCCCACCACGAAGAATCTGCCCTCCTGGAGCCGGAGGTCTTCCGGGGACGCTTCCAGCAGATGGGCTGCGATGGCCTTGGCTCCGCGCTGCACGGATTCGGACGACCGGAAGACGGCGGAACCTCCCACCGGAGCGCTGCGGCTGCCGAAGGTACCGATGCCGGCGGGAACGATGGCCGTATCGCCGTGCTTGACCGTGATGCGTTCCAGAGGCACCTGCAGCACCTCCGCCGCGATCTGGGCCCAGCTGGTCTGGTGTCCCTGGCCGTGAGGCGAGGTACCGCTGAGGACGGTGACCTGCCCATCGGGCTCGACCTTTACGCCGCCGGCTTCCCAGGGGCCGAAGCCGCAGATTTCCACGTAACAGGCCAACCCGATTCCCAGCAGCCTCGCGGAGCCGCTTTGGCGGCGTCCTTCCTGCTCCCGGCGCAGGGCGCCATAGTCCACCAATTCGAGGGCCTTGTCGAGCGTCCTGGCGTAGTCGCCGCTGTCGTATTCCAGTCCCAGGGCGTTGCGGTAGGGGAATCGTTGTGGCGGGACGAAGTTGCGGCGGCGAACTTCTGCAGGGTCCAGATCGAGACGGTGAGCCAGCACGTCCATGGCGCGTTCGATCATGTAGGCAGCCTCGGGCCTGCCCGCCCCGCGGTAGGGTTCGACCGGCGATCGGTTGGTCAGCACTCCCATGGCTTCGGCCCGGACGCTGGGGATGTCGTAGACGCCGGTCACCATCATGCCGGTGAAGGGCGTGACGGCGGCGGTGACGCGGGTGAGATAGGCCCCGCAGTCAGCCTGCACGGTGAGTTCCGCTGCCCTGACCCTACCGTCACGGTCAGCCGCCAGGCGAATCAGGTTCCGCTGGTCCCGCCCCTGAGAGGTCGCAAGAGCATCTTCGCTGCGACCGGCCACCCAGCGCACCGGCCGCTGGAACTTGCGCGCCAGCAGAGGGGCCAGCACCTCTTCCGGATAGACGTTGGCCTTGGCGCCGAAGCCTCCCCCGACATCCGGAGCGATGACTCTGATTCGCGCCGGCGGCAGGTCCAACATCTGGGCCAGATCGTCTCGCACCTGGTGAGGAATCTGGGTCGTGGACCAGACAGTGAAGGTTTCTCGTTCGGGGTCGAACGAAGCCAAAACCGCCCGAGGTTCCATCGCGGTCGGGACGAGCCGCTGGACTCGGGCTTCCAAATCGATTGCCACCTCCGCGCTCTCGAAGATTTCGTCCACGTCGCCGTTTTGAGCCTTCCAGACGAAGCTCAGATTGTCGTCCATGCCTTCGTGCAGCACAGGAGCGTCGTCCCGGAGCGCCTGAGCGGGTTCGGTGAGCACCGGCAAGGGCTGCAGCTCCACCTGGATCAATTCCACCGCATCCAGCGCGATGGCCGGGTCCTCAGCCAGGACCAGCGCCACGGCCTCCCCCGCGAACCGGACGTACTGCTGGGCCAGGGGGAATCGCTTGGGAATCGTGAGACTCTCGTAAGCTCCCGACATGGCTCCACTGAGCGTGGGAAATGGTTTTCTGACCAAGGGATTCAGTTCGTCGGCGGCCAGGACGGCCACCACTCCCGGCAAGTCCAGGGCCTGGCGGCGGTCGATTCCCGCGATCCGCGCGTGCGCCTGCGGGCTGCGCCAGAAAGCCAGATGCAGCGGCTCGTCCACTGCAATGTCGGCCACGAAACGGGCCCGGCCCGTGATCAAATCGGGATCTTCCCTGCGGGGCACACGGGCCCCCAGGAATTTGGGGAGCGGAGGCAACTTCGCTGTCATGGCGTTAGTGTAGCTGGCCCGGGTCCAAACGGGAATCCAGCAGGGGTTTTGGGGGAAGGCACAGTCAAACCAACCTGCCCGTTTCCGGAGAGCCTGGACAGGATTACAGGATCTTCAGGGTCTTGTCTGAGTCCGGTTGAGCCAGTGTTCACCTGCTCCCCACCGGCATCGTCGCATACTGGCCGGGGCGGATTTGCAGGACCGTGACGGCGATTCGCCCACTGCTGGTGACTTCCATGATTCCGCGAAAGTCCGCGAGAGCCATCGCCGGGCTCCAGTCGAACTGGTTGACGAAGACCGCTTTGTGTCCTCGAGCGGGAATCGTCTCATTGGCCGTCGCCAGTTCCCGGCCGTCCACGTCCAGCAGCCGCAGGTCCAGATTCACCGGTGAGTCGTCCCCATTCATGACTGCGATTCCCGTATTGATGCCGGCGGACGCGATCCTTTCCATCGGAGCCAGAAAACCCGTCAGCTCCTGGCTGCTCCCGACACCGGCGAGACCGAAGCTGCCGCCGAAGACCAGCACCCCAGCCAGTGGCGCATCGGAGCTGACCCGGGCCGAGCCCGAGACCGGCGGGCCGCTCCCGTCCGTCTGGAGGACCCTCACCCCCGACGCCGGAATCGAGAGCTGCAGCTGGCCGTCGACGCTGGCGCCGTCCAGCTCGAAGCTCGAGGGATTCCCCACGTCGTCCCGAAAATGCACCTCCGCCTGGGCTTCGGTTCCGGCGTCCAGATTCAGAAGGATGATCTCACTGGACAGCCCTCCACCGGTGGCGAATTGAGCAAAATTCAGGTCGGGAGAGGCCGATCCGCTGCCACCCGGCGGCGGGGCCACCGGCATGGTGGCGAACTGCCCCGGCCTGGTCTGCAGGACCGTGACTCCGATGGGTCCGCTGCTGCTCGCCTCCAGGACTCCCCGAAAGTCGCTGAAGTCGACCGGCGGACTCCAGTCGAACTGGTCGACAAAAACCGCTTTGTGTCCCCTCCCCGGAAGGTTTTCCGAGGCGGTTGCCAGCTCCTCTCCGTCGGCGCCACGGAGACGCAGGTCGAGGTCGGTGGGCGCGTCGGCTGCGTTCATCACAGCGATCCCGGTGTTGATTCCACGGGAATCGGTTTTCTCCATGGGTGCTGAGAATACCGTCAAATCCTGGCTGTCGCCGACACCTGCCAAGCCGAAAGCACCGCCGAAGATCAAGACTCCGGCCAGCGGACGGCTGGAACGAACATCGGCCGATCCTGCCACTCCAACTCCTCCTCCGTCGGTTTGAAACACTCTCATTCCCGCAGCCGGAATCGAAAGGTGCATGAATCCAGGCACCTCCCTGCTGCCGGCTTGGTAGCTCAGAGGCTGGCCGTCGTCGTCCCGAAAGTAGACCTCCACGTCCGCCTCGGTTTCCGCATCCAGATTCAACAGGACCACTTCACTGAAGAGCCCTCCGCCGGTGGCGAACTGGGCGAAGTTCAGGCGATCCTCTCGGATCACGAAAGCCGGTCCGCCAGGCTCGATGATCACTCCGTCCGGAAATGGGTAGCTGTCGCCTCTGCCGGCATCTCGAAAATGCAGCCGAACCAGGTCTTCTTCCAGTTCCGAACCGGTTTCCTGGTCGTAGGGAAAGGCGTACCAGTGGTCCGTGCCTTCCCCGGTCGTCGACCCGCGAATGTAGTACGAGTTGACTTGCACTCCCTCGGGCAGGAGCATCTCAACGGTGGTCGACCCTCCGGTTTCCAACCCTTCGACGTGAAATTCGAACAGCCCGAGCGGGAAGCTGACGCCTTCGGGAGCGGGATCGGCCTCGATCTGCTCCAAGGCCTGTACGCCGCGGAGACGAGTCCCTGCGGGCGAGACCAGCGTCACATACCGGGAATCGACCGCGTTGGGCAACGAAGCCACGTTCGGCTGAGTGCTGTCCAAGAGACCGTCACGGTTGGCATCTCCGCCGTTGGGGCCCTGGTCCTCCACGACTGCCGCCACCCCGTCCAGATCGTCCGGAGAGGGGGTGTAGGAAGTGGTGGCGGGAGCCAAGGTCTCATCGACCGAGCCGTTGGACCCCGCGTCGACCAGAAGCTGCGCATTCAGGCCCTGAGAACAATCCAGGCTGCTGGTGGCCGGTGCCTGCGGGTCTCCCACCGAGTACCAGGCGGTCTCCATGGTCGCGCCCGGGCCGTACAGAAAACGATTGATCTGAAGCGCTCCCGAGTGCTCCACGGCCAGAAGCGCCGTGTTCTCCGGGAGGAGGTAGATCTTGCTCCCCTCGCTCTCGACGGCAGCGAGAATCGACTCCTCCGGGTAGGGACTCGAGTCGGGACTGAGCAGTTGAACGGTTCCATTGGAGACGGCGATGATCTCGAGTCCCTCCTCACCCATCCCCGCCAGCAACCCCAGGAGCGACTCGTTGAAGATTTGCCTCAACTCGGCCAGGTCCACGCCGGGAGGGATTTCCGGTAGCGACTCGCTGGGCCGGGTGAATCGCCGTCCCCGCGGCGGCCAGCTCGAAAACCGTGAGTCCTGATTCCCCAGTATTTCGTCGGCCGTGAAATTCAGGACGTCGTACATGTCCTTGCCTTCACTGACAGTGAGGTAGCGAGCCAGCTGCCGCGCCTCCCCTGCACTCAACTCGAGCTCCCCCGACTCACGAAGGGCGTCCAGGTTGCTGAGGTATTCCCCGACGAGGGCTTGCATGACGTTGAAGTAGTTGCCCTGCAGGTATTCACAGGTCAGGTCGAACAACTGCACCGTTCGCATGCTCACGATGTATCCGGCGCCCCCGCCGACCTCCAAGGCATGCTTGAAATAGTCGTGATTGAGCGTGTACTTCACCCAGTATTGAGCCGAGGTCGTCGGCTGAAACGAACAGGCAATCGACTGCAGGACACTTTCCCCCCCACGCATCACGTCGACCGCGTAGATGATCGTATTGCTCTGGGTGCCGAAGATCTTTTCGAGCGGACTGGCGACTTCCTCGGGCGCCACGATCAGCTCGAGTTGAGCCGTCAACCAGCGTGTCCCCGGGCGGACGAAGACGTGCGCCGGAAAACGCATTTCCAGGGTCACCGCGGGGCTGTCGATAGCCTTGAACAGGTATCTGCCCTTGAGTATCTCGACGTACCCCCGCCCGTCGTAGAATTCGTCCTCATCGCTCAAGGCGAAGCCCATCTGCAGGTACTCCAGGAAATCGGCGATGTGCCCTTCCTCATCGGGGGGGTTGAGCCAGGTGGTGGTCAGGAAGACACCCAGCGTCTCGCCTTCCGGGTCGGCAAGACTCAGCCGCCGATTGTATTCCAGGTAGTCCAGATCGGGCCAGAACTCGTCTCGCACCTGGACCCGAAGCCCCATCGTTCGGGGCAACTGGGTTCTGCTATCCCAGCGCTTGACCACCTCCAGGATTTCCGGTTTCAATCCGATGGACACGCTGGCAGACTCCTCCAGGCCGAGCGCGGGACATTCGATCGCAATCGACTCCTGCAAAGGCTGGCTTTGGGGGGCGTTTCCCAGATACACGTATTGGAACTCCGCTTCACCTTTGTCGTCGGTGGTCAAAGTGATTTGCCGGCCCGATGCCGACGTCTGCAATGACTCCAGCGTTCCCCTCTCGCTGTCCGCGAGGGTCACGAATACGGATTGGGGCTCGGTGAACGGCTCTTTGGGGTAGCTGTCGGCATCCACCAGGCTGATCTTGAACTTCGCCGGGAATCGCCGGTCGGCGGGAATCAAGGCCCGAGTCGGCTCCTCCAGATCCAGCCAGGGAGTGGCCGAGACTTCCATCTCGACATTGGGCGGGGCTTGCGTCTGCTCCAGGGTGAAGTACGCGTACACGTCCGGCTGCCCACTGGCGCGCAGCTGGAAACGGTAATACGTGTTGACCTGCATGCGGAAGGGATTGGCGGAGATCAGCCTTCGGGAACTCCAGTCGAATTGTTCGCTGGAACGGGTCAAGGTCACCTGGGCAGACCCCGAGACGGAGTAGGTGATGATGCTCGCACGCAATTCGTGATGAATCAGAAAGTAAGTGTAGGGATAAACGTACCCGCCGTAGTTTTCGACTACCTCCCGGATCGAGATCG
This sequence comes from Acidobacteriota bacterium, assembly GCA_041630155.1. GTDB lineage: Bacteria > Acidobacteriota > UBA6911 > RPQK01 > JANQFM01 > JBFGHG01. The sequence continues at coordinate 40,743 of JBFKLX010000003.1, read as the reverse complement.
GGATGGCTTCATCGGCCCGGAACTCGAACCGCAGTGTCGCCTGGCCGCCGAAGTACTGTTCCTCGTAAACCCCATTGGAGTACGTGCCCGCGAGGGCCGGCTCGGCAACGCCTGCAAGGGCAACCCAGAATCCCAGCAGAAGCACGATTTGGCTAGAATTGAACTTGAATCTCGGCTCGGCCATGGCGGTCTCCCGACTGTTTCTCGATGCTGCTCGCAGGCACCCCGAGAACGGCATCCGAGGGTGAAGCCAGAGACGAGCCAATGGCCCTTCGGTTGGTCCGGAACACAGGCTGGCGGATTGGCTCATGGCCCCTCTTCCCGAGGTCAGGCGGGCAAAGAACGTGAATTTGCCGCTATTGCGAGCAAGGGATGTGCCAGAGAATGGCAAGAGTGGGGGACGCAGTACCCGCCGATAACCTAGAGCGTCGGCCAATGCGCTGTTCCGGACATCAGGTTCTCCCTTCCGGGCCGAATGCCCCAGCGGCGCAGTCAGATGCCCCGGGCCCTGAGGCGACACGACCGGGCAAAAATCCGCTCCGGGAGTCGCCGCAGGGCGAGCTACGTCTCACTCGAAATGAGCGACCGCGTCGTGACTCATCCTGGGCGGCGTGACGACCGCGACGGCCACGAAGACCAGCAACGACAGCAGGACCGCCGGAAAGACCTCATGAATCGTGTTGCCAAGGGGAGTCAGTCTCCAGGAAAAGAGCACCAGAAGCCCGGCCGCGAATGAACTCATGACCGCGGCTCCGTTGCCCCGCCGCCAGTAGAGCCCCAGGAGAAGGGCGGGGCAGAAACAGGTCGCATAGACTGCTCCCGAGAGGGCCGTCAATGTCACGATGCCCCCGGGTGGACGGAGGGCCATCAGCATGGTGAGAAAAGCGAACAGCACCACGTAGAGCCGGGTGCTGCGCACCGATGCGCCTTCACTGAGCGGACGCCGTCTGAAGACCCCCATCACGTCGCGCTCGGCCGTGGAAGCCATCACCAGAAGGACGCTGTCCAACGAGGACATCGCCGCCGCCACCATGGCCAGCAGCAGAAAAGCGCTGGCGCCGTCCGAGAAGACCCCTTCGGTGCGCAGCAAGGTCGGCACCACCAGGTCACTTTCACTGATTCCGGGCGGGAGGATTCGGCGCGCGTAGAGTCCGATCGGCGTCAAGAGCGTATAGACCAGGGCGAAGCTGAGACCGGAAACCCAGATTCCCACGCGAATGTCCGAGGGCGTGTTCAGGGCGTAGAATCGAGAGAGCTGCCGAGGTTCGACGAGGGTCTTGACCGTCGCCGAAAAAAGCACTCCCAACAGAAGGGGAAAGGCGATTCCTCCATCCCCCGGAGAGAACTCCGGACCGGCCGAGGGATCGGGATTCATGAAGAGCGTCTCGACTCCGCCGGCCGCGCGAGTGGCGCCGGCGAACAGCAGCACGGCCGCCGCGATCATGACCACTCCCTGGACGGTGTCCGTTTTCACGACCGAAATGAATCCACCCACTGCCGTGTACAGCATCACGATCAGGAAGACGAGCAGAATGGAGCTCTCGTATGGGATTTCGAGGAAGGCTTCCAGGAGATTCCCGATGCCTTTGAAAACGGCCGTCATGTAGAAGAGGCTGGCGAAGAGGACGATCACCGCTGCCGCCAACCGTGACGCCGTGCTGCGGAAGCGGAAACCGATGAAATCGGGGATCGTCAGTGAGTCCAGTGATTCGGTGAGGAGGCGGAGGCGCGGCGCGACGAGCAGCCAGGACAAGAGGGTGAATCCGACGATGAATGGGACGAGCCAGAGCCAGGCTGCTCCCCAGGCGTAGCTCTGTCCCGAGAAACCGACGAAACTGTTGGTGCTCGAGTAGGTCGCGAAGAAGGAGAGTCCGATGGCGAGCCCCCCCATCCTGCGGCCTCCGATGTAATAGTCTGCCAGACCCCGAGTCTGCCGTCCGCCGGCCCAGGCATGATAGGCCAACAGAATCGTGTAAGCCACAAGCAGGAGGTGAACCATCCAGTACTTTTCGAGAGTCTCGATCACGGCTTGCCCCAACCTCAATGCGAGGAGACCACACTCACCCGCCTTCTGCAATTGGCTGAGGGAACCCAGCTGCCCATTCTCAGCCTTCACGTGTCCGCGCCCCTCGCGGCTCCAGGCGCCGTCATGCTCAACGCCACGGCTTCCTCACCGCACCAGATTCCGACACGCGATCCATTGACAAATTATTTTTTCCGGTATATGATATTTTTCAATGCAACCGCATCCTGTTGACATCGAATGCATAGGGGAGCTGGAGCCCGCGGGTGCCTTGCTGAATCCCTTGAGGCTCGAGATCTTGGCGGGGGCGCGTGAGCCGGCTTCGGCGACTGAAATTGCCGGGCGCCTCGGCGAGCCCCGTCAAAAGGTGAACTACCACGTTCGACGGCTGGCCCGTGCCGGCCTGCTGGTCGCGGCCGAGCAGCGCCGCAAGGGAAACCTCATAGAACAGCGCTACGTCGCGACGGCCCGCTCCTACGTGCTCACACCGGGGGTCATCGGGCCCCTGTCCGCCGGCTCGGAGAGCAGCGCCGACGAGCAGAGCGCCAGCCGCCTTCTGGCCCTGACTTGCCAGATCCAGACGGATATCGCGCGTGCCCTGGGAGAGGCCCGGGAACAGGCGAAGCGTTTGCCCACGCTCTCGCTGGCGAGCGAAATACGGTTCATCAGTGCCCAGCAGCGGGCCGCATTCACCCGCGCCCTGCGCGACGCCGTCGCTCGAGTCATCGCGAGCCACACCTCCCCGCACCGCGGCCCCGACGGTCTGGCCGGACCAGGGCGGCCTTATCGCCTCGTAGTGGGCTGTTATCCCGCGCCACCGGCGCAGGAGCCTGTACCCGACCGCTCTCGAGGAGGACTATCGTGAGCGACCCCAGTCCACCGAAGAAGCAGACCCGTGAAGAATCGAGACGAGACGTGCGGGAGATGCGTACGAGCGCCTCCCCGCAAGACGTCTGGGATGCCTGGGCCGACCCGGAAAAGCTCGCCCAGTGGTTCCCCGACGAGGCATCCGGCGAGGCTACTCCTGGAAAGCAGATCATTCACGTGTGGCGCCGGATGGGTTTCGAGATCGCCTACGAAGTGCTCGAGGCCGAGCCTGGGTCCTACCTGCTCGTGGAAGGCCGGAGCCCCTTCGGCTTCCCATTTCGCGAGGAGATCGTAATCGAGCGGCAGGGCGGAGAGACCGTGATGCGGCTCATCCACTCCGGCTTCGGGGAGGACAGTGACTGGGGTGATGAATACGAGGGCATCGACTCGGGCTGGAAGCTGGCCCTCGCAATTCTCCAGCACTACCTGGAGAATCATTTCGGCCAGAGGCGCGGCATCTTCATGGTCATGCGGCCCGCCAGCTTCTCGTTCGCCGAACTACAGAATTTCTACCGCCGGCGGGAGGGCCTGGCCCGCTGGCTGACGAGAAGCGGGGAGCTGGCCGGCACGGAAGTCGGCGAAAAGGTGCATCTCGTGCTGCGGGACGGGACCTCGCTGACCGGTCGCCTGCTCGCCGACAGCGGCCGAGAGCTGGCGCTGAGCTGGAAGGAGATCAACGGTGCGATCGAGCTGAAGGGCATCGCCATGCCGCAGTTCCAGGCCGTCTGCTTGCGCGGATCGGCTTGGGGAGCCGCCGCCGGGCAGTCGGCCATCATCGAAACGGGCCTGGAAGGGGCTGCGGAGCGGCTGGTGGCGGCCCTGGCGGAGGGAGCCAGCTTCAGATCGTGAGTCGACCGGAAGAGAAGTCGAGCTGGAGGGCGCGATGATCCCGAGTGGGTTCGTCACCGCTTCACTGATGGTTTTTTCCTTTCTGATCCTCGTCAACGGAGTGATCTTCCCCTCGGTCTTTTCCGACGGGTTGGCCGAGAAATTTGCGAACGCCCGGCCAGCGCCTTTGAACGGCTTCCACTGGGCGGCATTCCTCGGGACCGCGGTGTTTCTGACCTATCTGATCAAGAGACTCCTGGGAGCTGAGCCTGGATGGCGGTCGGGAGCCTTGGCGGGAACCATGCTGGGCGCGTTCGTGGCGCTGCCGGAGCACCTCCACCTCTACGCCATGGTCGAAGCGACGGCAGTGCGGCAATTCATCCCGGTCCTCTGGACGGCAGCCACCTGGGGGTTTGCCGGTTCCCTTGCCGGAAGCGTTCTGGACCGCGCCGGAGCCAGGTCGAAAGCCTTGCCCACCACGAGGAGCCGATCATGATGATGAGACGCCTGCAGCAGATCACGGCGGTGCTGGTGATCGCTCAAGGAGCGGGCCACACCTTCCTGGGCACCCCTGCGCTCTACAGCGCGATTTCTCAGGACATGGTCTGGTTTGGGGGAGCCGGACTGGCCATGATGTTTCTCGGTCTCCTGAACCTGGAGGAGCGGGCCGCGGCGTCAGCCTGGCGCAGGTGGAGTGTTTGTGTGGCGAATCTCCTGTGGCTGGCGCTGATGCTTGCGCTCCTCGCGACCTCCACGAGCTGGCGAGTCGTGGCCGCCGCAGTCTTCGCCCTGGTGCTGCTGCTGGCCTCTCTCAGCAGCGCAGTCACTGCACGCGGGCCGAGGAGGCAATCGCCCTGATTCAGGCGCGCGCCCCCGCCGCGGAGTTGGGATGATTCCCCTTCCCCACATCCCTTCCCTGAACTGCCCTGTCACCATACCGGGCACAGGGCATCTGATGCAGGCGACCCACCCCCGGGGCTGGCTCACTGGCCGAAGAACTTTCGCACCAGGCGGCGCGGCGGCGCCTCCGTCGCTTTAGCGCCCAGGTAGCCTGAGACCAGGGACGCGACAAAGCCCCAGATCAACGGATCGAAGCCGAGCGGCCGGACGGGAATCGTGCTCTGATAGAGCGCGAATCCGGCGAGATACAGTCCCAGATAGGCGGCCAGCCCGCCGACCATGGCCGCTAGAGCGCCGGCCCGGTTGAAGCGCGGCCAGTACAGAGCCAGCGCCACGGGAGTGAGGAATGAGACGGAGAGGCCGCCTCCGGTGAAGACGATCAGGTATTGAAGGAAGCGCGGCGGGTTGACGGCTCCCAGAACCGCCACGAAGCCGATCGCCACGGTGCACAGGTAGCTCATTCGCCGGAGCGTTCGTTCCCGGGCGCGAGGGTTGAGGTTCTGCTGGTACACATCCCTCACCACGGACGACGAAATCATCAGCATGAAGCTGTCGACCGTGGACATGGCAGCCGCAAAGGGTGCGGCGATGATCAGACCGGCGAGCCAGCGCAGATCGACTGCGTCGGTCAGGTGGAAGGCCATCACCGGCATGATGCGGTCGGGCGTCTGGTCCAGACCCGGGACCAGGACGCGAGCGCAGCAGAAGATCACCACGAGGGGAAAATAGATCAGCGCCGAATAGATGGACAGGCCCGCAATGGCTCGTCTCAGGCTGGCCGTCGTGTCGAATGCCATCAAGCGAACCATGTTGCCGGGCTGGCCGGTCCCCGAGAGTGCCCAGAACACGAAAAAAGAAACGGCCAGACCGAGGGGCAGGAAACCAGTCTCCTCCCCGGCGCTTGGGCCAGGGGCTGTCACGTAGACACCAGGCTGCCCCGCGCCCCTCGCGTATGGGTTCATTTCAACGATGCGAGGCGTCACCGCGCCCGGAAGATCGGGCGAAGCGAGTTCCCGTTCCCGGAGGACCCTTTCGATCTCCGAGGGCGAGGTGATCTCCACAGCCTTGACGGGGGCCGACTGGGTCCGGCCGCCCAGAATCACGGCCGGCTGATTGGTGCGCACGAGCCGGGACTCCCCGGACGAGTCGGCCAGCTCGAGCCAGACGTCGGAGGCGATTCGGTAACCCCCGGGGGGGGCGGGGACGGAAGATTCGAAGACCACCTCTCCCAGGCGGGGCGGAGTCATCGCCGCCATCTTCGCCGTCGCCTCGCTGAGGCCCCCGGTCTGGGCCAGAGCCAGAATCAGCATCAGCCAGACCCCCGCCAGCATGACCAGCCCCTGCAGCACGTCGGTCCAGACCACGGCTCGGAAGCCGCCCACAGTGGTGTAGACCACCACCAGAACCGCGAACAGAAGCAGTCCCAGCAGGTAGTCGGCGCTCACCCCCACCGGGAGCCAGCCTTCCGCCACACTCGCCAGCCCGAGGGCAGCCCGCTGGTAGAGCGGGATGTCGCCCAGCAACTGCCGGACGATCAAAGCACCCAAGGTACACTGGGGGATCAGGTAAACGGTCAGCATGAAGGCCATGAGGAGCGTGCTCAAGAGGCCCAGGGCCCGGCTCTCGAAACGCTCTCGTAGAACCTCCGGCAGTGTGATGGCGCCCGTCTGGCGGGAAATTCGGTTGAGTCGTTTGCCCAGCAGGCCCATCCCGCAGAGAGGAAAAATCATGTAGCTGGCAATCCACAGCGCCAGCGTCCAGCCGTGCGTGTAAATGAGCGACGGGAATCCGGCGAAGGAACCGGCGGAGGCGCTGGTTGCTCCGAAGGTGAGAGCCAGTGCGATCGCACCCAGCCCTCTGCTGCCCAGGAAGTATTCATTCAAGAAACGTCTGGTGGCCAGCCTGCGGTGCGAGAAAAACGCCAGGAGCAGAACCGTGGCCGTGTAGAGGAGAAACACCGCCAGGGCTGCCAGGGAGCCGGCCGCACCGGAGTCGATCGCCAGGACTGGCTGTATCAGGTTCAATCGGGACGTGACGTTTCCTCCTCGTCCGTTTCGGCGTCGCTCTCGCCCAGGTCGTCGTCGGCCATGAAGAAGAGGCTGAACCAGACGCTGAACAGGACGGCCGCCACCCAGGGGACCACCACACCCCAGAACACCCAGCCGGGGATGCCGAGGATGAGGGCCAAGTGCTGGTGCGACGAATCATAGGCCCCCAGCCCTGAGTACCCGACCGTCCAGACCAGGCAGACGGACCAGGCGGCCAGGATCAGGGCAGCCTCGAAGCGGGCGTTCAGGAAGTTCCGGCCGTAGCGGATGTCAGGATCTGACTGGTGAGAACGGCGGGTCTTCTTCGACTCCTTCATGGCACGGCTCCGGAGCCCTCGGTCGGCGACGAGGCCGGCAGCGCGTCATGAAAGAAGCGGAGCCAGTTGTCGTGAAACACCGCCGCGACTTCCCGGGCACTGTAGCCGCGCTTCTGCAGGATCGCAGACAACTTCTGCAGATCCGCGATGGTGTCCAGATCGTGTGGTGTTTGCTCCCGGCCGAAGCCACCGTCCAGATCGCTTCCGATGCCCGCGTGCCGCACATCGCCGGCGAGCTGACACACGTGGTCGATATGATCGGCGGCCGCCTGGATGCCGACGACTTCTGGGGAAGTCGCTCCCCGCTTCCACCCGGGCACCAGCATCCAGGCGTCCAAAGCCGTGCCGATCACGGCTCCCCGCTGGATCAGCAACCGAATCTGCTGATCGGTGAGCTGCCGGTCTCCCGGCACCAGCGCCCGGCAGTTGTGGTGGCTGGCCATGACCGGGCCGCCATAGACATCCAAAGCCTGCTCCAGGCTCCGGTCGCAGAGATGCGTCGCGTCCAGAACCATCCCCAGTGCTTCGAATTGCTTCAGGAGTTCGCGTCCGAGCCGGCTGATGGGGCCGTCTGTTCCAGTGCCCCCGGCGTGGTGGCTCAGGCCGTAATGAGCCAGTCCCGCCACCCGCAACCCGTCGCGCCACCAGGCTTCGAGCTGTTGCGGCGCCACCACCGGGTCGGTCCCTTCCATGCCGAGAATGATGCCGATCGGAGTCGAGTCCCGCCGCAGCGTCCACTCACTCCAGTGACGTTCCAGCTCCTGCGCTGTTCGGATGATGCGCAGGTGTCCCTGCTCCTGCAACCAACGATAATAGGCAAGCTGGCCCTGGGCCACTGCGTAGGCGATGGCTGGAGCGGCATGATCCAGGTCGGTTCGGCTGTAACCGTCCCGCGGGTCCTGCTCGGGCCCCGCTCGCGCCAGCAATGTGGCCACGCAGGCGCCGACGCCGGCTCGGCGCAGTTCGGGGATGCTGGTCGTACAACCGCCCCGGGAGGGGTGGTCGCTCATGAGCCGTTCTCGCCTGCGGGTTTCCTCGACGGGAAGCGTCAGGTCGCGGTTGAACGAAAGCGCGTTCCAGGCCAAATCCAGATGTGCATCGAAGATCGAAATCATTGAGCCGGCTCAGGCTCTTGGTGCCGCAAAGTCGGCACAGTGTCAAGTGCTCTCTTTCCGGGTCGCCGCCGTCGCAGCCCTGGTCATCCCTTCAGCGGCCCCCTTCGACCCTCGCGATGATCACCCCGAGGAAAACACGCTTTTCGGGGAAACCAAGTGGGGACAGGGCATTTTCGTGCTGGGCGTTTCCACCTATTTCCTTCCATGCGAACAGGCTCGCCGGAGGTGGGAGATTTCTTTTGAGGTGTGTGGGCCGGGAGGCTGGGGCCCAGCTTCCCCATATTTTCCGTCGGAAAGTCGACTACCCGCATATCTGACGCTTCCTCGGACAGGGTTTCCGACTGCGTCGTAAGCTGCTGAAAACAGTATGTAAACAGAGTCACGCTCAGCTGCCGAGGCGGCCAGGTCAGAAGCCGCACATTGCGATTTATTGAAATCTCGGATGGGCCACCTGCATCCAATTACCATGAAATTCCGCTGGAGAGTCCCGCGAAGCGTTTTCGAGGGCTGGCGGACGAACATTTGGAGGTGAACCATGAAATGCCTGTTGAGATCCCTGGGGGTCTTTGGTTTTGTGGTGATCTTCTTTTCGATGGCCGGACTGCGGGCTCAGACCTTTGAGCTTCACCCCTATGCGGGCGGAGCCTTGGGCCCCAGCAGCATCAACTCTGGTTCTTCCAGCTTTGAATTGAAGAACCAGGGAATCTTCGGCATCCGTGCCGATTTCTTCGTCACGCGGAGAATCGAACTGGGCGGCAACTTCGCCTACTTGAATCACTTTGAGTTCGAGAACAGTGATTGGAACAGCCGGGGTTACTTGTGGGAAGCCAACGGGAATTACCGGTTCGACCTGGAGAAGTTCAAGCCCTTCCTGGGAGTGAGTGTCGGGGGCATCACCGTTGACCGCGACCCGGTCACCGTGCAAGTGGTCCCGCCGGTCCCCCTGTTGGACAATCGGGCCACCTTCCTGACTTTCAGCTACGGCGGCGGGATCAAGGCGCCCGCGATCTGGGGGCCGGTGGGTCTGCGGACGGACATCCGCGGCCGGACGCTTCCCAATCTGCTGGGTGAGTCCTCGACCTGGCTGGAGATGACCGGAGGGCTGACCTTCACGTTCTGATCTCGATTCTCGGTGCTTCGACTCGAAGGGGCCGGGCGCTCAGCCGCCCGGCCCTCCAGTCTCGAGCCCCAGCCGGCTGGCCCTGAGCCTTGCCGGGGCAGCACATAGAATCCGCAGCCGAGGATCTCGTGGGGGCCGAAGAGCCGAATCTCCGCTAGATCTACCCCTGTCTGCCCGAAGACTTGGTCTCCTTCGATTCCCGGGCCGCCATGGTTCGCGTGGCGTCTCTTCTGCCCTCTCTCTTCGCCTTTTTGGGCTTCGGCTTTGAAACGCCTCTGGGTGCAGTTCTTCCAGGGCCAACCACCCGGATTGACCAGGTCGGTCTACGAGCAGGTTCCACCCAACGACGGCACCACGTATCAGCGCGACATGGCCAACCTGGCTGTCGCGGCAGGGCCCACGACAAAGGCTGTATGGGCTGCCACGGCGTGGCCCCCCATATACCGGGTTACTCGTTCGGCTTCGTCCTCCAGGACGGCCAAGAGGGGGCCGAATTGGACACGGAAGCGGATTTCGCTGTCGCACCGATTCCCCGCAGTTGAAAGGGCGCTCGAGAACGGACATCTCGCCGATCTGACACGCCGGACTCCACCGACTGCATCGTCGTTGTATCCTGGAGGGGACCGTGGTTCCGCTCCACCGGCCTGGTGCGACGCCAGCGCGTTCCCGGGAGGTCGCTGGCAGGGAAGGGCGAAATGCATGAGTTCAAGTTTCGGCGCGGCGGCCTCTTCGGGGTCTGGTTCACGGCTCTGTTCGTTCTCTGCACGCTTTACTTCCTCTGGCGGATCACTCAAGCGATCAGTGGTCAGCTGCCATGGTGGGTGGCCTTCGTTGCGGGGGCGGGTATTGCTTACATCTGGTACGTGAGGCTCGCGCCCGTGAGAATCATCACCCTGGAGCCGGACGGATCCATCGTCTTCATCCGCGGTCTGGGCCGGCGCGAGATTCAGTCGAACGAACTGAAACGCGTTCGGCCCTGGTTGCTTGTCTCCAGGAGCAACTTCGTGCTGAGGCATGCCCGCGGCTGGGAGCTCCTGTTCCAGGATCCCGTTCAGGTGGCCACAGTCGTTCGGGAGTTGAAGGCATTGAATCCGGCCCTCGACGTGGCCGGAGTTCCCCCGCTTCCCGAAGGTGTGGAAAAGGATGAGGATTGAAGGCTCGCCAAGAGGCAGCCGAGCCCGGGGAAGAAAGCCCGGTCTTACAGCTACTCCCGCCCTCGGGACATCGTGAATTCCTGATTCCCGCTCTCCGACTCAGTGGCTGAGAGCATAGACCACGTAGTTGATTCCCAGCTTGTAGGCTTCGTTCGAAAGGGCGACGGGAAACAAGGATTCGTCGGACCACTCCCAGAAGTCCCCGATGTCATTGTTGAAATTGACGATGATTTGCAGCCTTCCCACCTCGTCCCGAAGGCCGTAAAAGAGAGGGTCGTCGCGGTAGCGAAAGGGGGGGACCATGTCCAGCGTCTCGATGTCGTAGAAGCATTGAAAGATCGGGTCGTGCACGGTGAGCAGTTCCAGTTCACGCTCGGGAACAACGCGCTTCAGGCAATTGTAGAAAATGTTCCAGTCCCGGCGGCCGTCAAAGTCGTCGAAGATGGCGAATCCACCCCGGTCCAGGTATTGGCGGAAGTTCGCGGCTTCGGCTTCGGTAATCCTCCAGGTTCCCGGCTCGCTGAAATAGAGCAGCGGGTAGTGCATGATCTCGGGATCGTCCAACCGTACGACCACGTGGGATTCCGGGCCGGTATCGACGTTGGTGACTTCCGTCAGGATTTTCAGGAAGTTTCGCTCGGCCCTCGGGTAATCGTGAGCCCAACCGGGGGTGCGGCTCCACCGCCCCGAGGAATTGAACTGCACGCGGGCGAAGACGAAGCCGGAGCGCTCGCCCCCCACCTCCTGGTCTTCGGCCTCTGCCGCCAGCCGGGCCGCACCGGAGAGGCACAGCAGCAGCACCGGCATCAACGCCAGCAGCACTATTCTCTTGTGGTCCATTGGTTCTGCATGCTATCAGCTTTTGGATCGCCCTCGCAGCGATGGCCGACACTCGTCTATAGTAAGCTCCGATCCGGGCAGTGGCGGGAACAGGCGTGGAAAGCTGAGCCGCCGCAATCCGGCTTCGACTCCCTGCCGCCCGGAAGAACCGCTGCAGAGTCGTGCCATGAATGCGCTTCTTACGACGGTCTTCGCAGTCTCCCCCATAGTCGTGGGGACCATCGGCGTCGCTTGGCTCCTGGGGACGAGAGTCGAGCGCCAGCTTCACTGGATGGTCGATGTCCTTGCCTCCGGGAGCATCGTCGTCTTTGCCTTTCTCGCCGCCCCTTGGGCGTTCACGAGTTACTACCTGCGGTACGCCCTGCTCGCGGTGTTCGGATTCGCCGTACTGCGCTCCTATCGGCGTCTGCAGCCGGCGGGCGCCGAACCTGCGGTCAACCCTCGGAGATTTGCCCGCCTCGGCATTTCACTGCCCGTCCTGCTGCTCTTCGCGGCACTGGATTTCTGGCTCATCGACTCGCTTCTTCGGGAGGCGGATTCGCTTCCCTTGTCCTTTCCGCTGAGCTCGGGCACCTTTTGCGTGGTGCAGGGAGGCAACAGCGTAATCACGAATCCGTTTCATGCGATGAGTGGAAACAGCCTGGCTCTGGACATTGTCGAGCTGAACCGTTTCGGAAATCGCGCTGCCGGGATCGCACCCGGCATCCTCGAGGCCTACCAGATCTTTGGCAACCAGGTGTTCAGCCCTTGCGACGGGAGGGTTTCGATGCTGCGAAGCGACCTGCCGGACAACCCGCCCGGCCGTCCGGACAGAGAGCACTCGAGGGGCAACCACGTGGTCCTGGACTGTGGAGATGCCGAGGTCGTATTGGCACACCTGAGGCAAGGCAGCATCGCAGTAGCCGAGGGCGAGATCTCCAGAACCGGTCAGTTGCTGGGCCGAGTCGGCAACTCGGGCAACACGCTCGAACCGCACCTGCACATTTCCGCCAGGAGAAACGGTCGAGACATCGGGCTCCGCTTCGAGGGCCGCCTGCTCTCGATCAACAGCCTGGTCGTCCGGTGAGACGTCCTCGAACTCGGAGCACCCCTCCGCTGAAGCGTGATTGCTGAAACGGAGACAGGGCAGTTCTTTCTTTCGCGGCTCTCCTGCGGGGTCCCGCGATGACGCCTCAGCCAGCGCAGGTCTCACGGATTCTCAGCAGCAAGATTGGCTCCAGACGAAACGAGCGGCTGCCAGCGCCGGTAGGTCATGGAGCGCCACAGCCATTCGAAGGGCCCCAGTTGGAAGCGCCTCAGCCAGAGCGAAGAGGCAATGAGTTGAACCACCCAGATCGCCGCCACGATCCCGATTTGCCCGATCCTTTCGACGCTTCCGAAGAGGCCCAGACCGTGGCCGTAAAAGAGGCTGGTGCAGATCAGGGTCTGCAACAGGTAATTGGTGAGAGCCAGGCGGCCCACTGACGCGAGCGCGTCCAGCAGCCACGCCACGGCCCCGGCCTTGCAGATCAGCATCACCAAGCCCAGATAACCCATACTGACGAGCAGGCTCCCCCAGTAGTTGAACTGATAGCCCGTGAACCGCGAAAACTCGAGTGACCAGCCCTCGGCAAAATTGCGGCTGATCCCGTAACCCACCAAGGGCCAACCGAGGCCGAGACCGAGAACCGACATCGTCACATAGAATCTCACGGAGCGGTGGGCCGAGAGGATTCCCCATTTGAACAGAGCCATCCCCACCAGCATGAGCCCCCCCGCTCTCCAGCCGGCCCAAACCAGGAAGACCAGTGAATGCATGACGAGGGCCTGTGGAACGCGATGTTCCATCTGGGCCACCCATCCCGAGCGGTAGATTCGGACCTCCTCTTCCACCGCCTCCTCGCTCGGCCTCCAATCCTGAAGGAATTCCTGACGGCCTTCCTCCGGCATGTGCTGTATGCCCAGGCCGAAGAGAACGTAGAGCAGCGAGGGAACCAACACGCTGAGCAGGCCCAGGGTGACCAGCGTTCGCGGGCTCTTCCTGCGAAACAGAAAGACCACCAAGGAACAGAGGCTGTACCAGACGAGGATGTCTCCATACCAGAAGCAGTAGGCGTGGATGATGCCGAACAGGAGCAGTCCCAGGGTCCGACGATAATGCACGGGGGCGGCACTGGCTCCCCGCGACTCGACTCGGGAACTCATCAGCACGACCCCAGCTCCAAACAAGATCGAGAATAGCGTCATGAACTTCTGATCCGCCAGCGAGTGGCTGAGGATCCACACCCACAAGTTGGGGCCGCTCAGGTCACCGTAGGCGGTGGGGTTGAAGTAGGCCGCCTCGATCATCGAGAAGAGCTGGATGTTCATGACCAGGATGCCGAGCAATGCGAATCCCCGCAGCACGTCCAGCGATTGAATGCGTTCCCGACGCCGGGTGGGCGTCAGAGTGACGGTCCCGTTCGAGTCCATGCCCCCCTCATTGCCGTGCACGACCGTGTATGGACAAGGCCCCCAAGGTGTCAGGGCCGGGCGGTCGACGGCTCGCACCGCCTCACCGTGCAGGTGGGCCCTGGTTCTTTCCGAGCCGAGCATAGCAGCCGGTGCAACGGGCGGCAACAACGGTCGCGCCGAGGAGGTTCTTCGAGACTTCCAACGGAGGTCGCCCACCATCGGAGACGGCACCAGCTGCCCATCCCGAAGGTTCTCAAATGGAACGACCGAGGTCCTTGCGCAGTCCCCGGGGAATCACGAAGCGATCGGTCACCTCGAACAGTCCATGCATCACCATCGCCATCAGTGCTGCCGGCACTGCACCGGCCAGGATGGTGGAGAGATCGTCCAGAGCCAGCCCCCGCACGATCAGCGTTCCGTAGCCTCCGCCCCCGATGAAGGCCGCCAGGGTGGCGGTTCCCACCGTGAAGACGGCAGAGGTTTTCACGCCGGCCATGATGTGCATCGAGGCCAGCGGCAGTTCGATCCGCAGCAGTCGTTGCCAAGCGTTCAATCCGAGCACGATGGCGATCTCCCGAAGTCGGCGGTCCAGAGAGATCATGCCCGTGTACGTGTTCCTGACGATGGGTAGCAGCGCATAGAGAAAAAGCGCAACCAGCGCCGGCAGCTTTCCGATCCCGAACAGAGGAATCATGAAGCAAAGCAAGGCCAGTGAAGGGATCGTCTGCAGCACACCGATCGACATCAGCTCCAACTGAGCCAGTCTCTCGAAGCGGGCGGCGGCGATTCCCATGGGTATGCCCAGCCCCGCGGCGGCCGCCAACGCGAGAATCACCAGGTACAGGTGATCGACACTGAGCACCAGGATTTCCTCCAGCAGAGGGGTCCCCTGCCACTCTGTTTGCAGGTCCGGACTCGAAGTGCTCTGCCCCAGGAAAGCAGCGCCGACCTCGGCCAGGCCTTTTCCCTCCAGATCGGCCAGGGCGTTCAAATGCGCCATCTCCCGGTGGTCGATCCGACCGGCGAGAGTGCGTTGGAGTGCTTGCCAGGTGGCGGGAAAGCGAGCGATGAAATCTTCGCGAACGAGCAGGACGGCTTCGTAGGACGGGAAAAAGCCCCGGTCGTCGCGCAGGATCTGCAGGTCCAGGCGATCGATCTTGCCATCGGTGGAAAAGACGTCGATGACGTCGACCTTGCCCTGAGCCAGCGCCTCATAGACCAGCGCATGCTCGATGAGGCGCACCTCGGCCAACTTCAAACCGTAATGACGGCTCAGGCCGGGCCAGCCGTCGTCGCGCTCCAGGAACCCGGCGCTGAAAGCCCCAGTCAAACCGGGATGCCGCCCCAGGTCGCTGATGGCGTTCAGCTCGAGTCGCGTGGCCATCTCCCGGCGAACGGCCAAGGCATAGGTGTTGTTGAACCCCAGCGGATCGCCAATCGTCAGCCCGTTTGCCTTCAGGCTCCGCCGGATCTCCTCCACGGTCTGAACGGAAGGGTCCTGGAGAATGGCTCGAGTGATCGTCCCTGTGTATTCCGGGTAGATGTCGATGTCTCCATTGGCGATCGCCCGGTAGGTGATGCCGGTACCGCCGAGCCCCAGCCTGCGGTTCACCTTTGTTTCCCCGCTCTGCTCGATGATCCGGGCGATGATCTCGCCCAGGATGTAGCTTTCGGTGAACGATTTCGAGCCCACCCGGACGACGGACTCCGGCGCTGCCCATCCGGCCCGAATGACGCAGCCCGCGAGCAGCAGGAGCGTCAGGGTCAGATGCGTCCGGACACTACCGGCGCGGCCTCTCTTCGACGAACTGGGTCGGCAGGCGTTCGGCGCCATGGGTCAGAGTTGCTCCTGAATTTCGGGTGGGGGCTTCTGGGCGTTGAGGAATTCCGTCACGAAGGCTGTGGAGGGCCGATGGGCCAGATCGGAGAAGGTCCCCTGCTGCACCACCCTTCCCGCAGTCATGAGCGTGATGGTCTCGCCCAGGATCACCGCTTCGCGGATATCGTGGGTGACGAGGAGAACGGTCTTGCTCAGTGCGATGAAGATCTCTTTGAGCTGCTTCTGCAGATCGGACCGAACCAGCGGGTCCAGGGCGGCCAGCGGCTCGTCCAGCAACAGGAGCGGGGGATCGAGCATCAAGGCCCGCATCAGGCCTACTCTCTGGCGCTGGCCTCCACTCAGCTCATTGGGAAAACGCCCCAGGATTCCGTCGTGGAACCCGACCATCTCCGCCAGGACCTGCACTCGTTCCCGAGTCTGCTCCGGAGGCCACCTCTGGGCCTCGGCTCCCAAGGTGACGTTTTGGCAGGCGGTCAGGTGCGGGTAGAGTCCCCCCTCCTGCACCACGTACCCCATTTTCCCCAGCAATTTCGATCGGGTGGCGGGGCCCATCAGGACACCGTCGACCCGAATCTCGCCAGAATCGGGCCTCAGAAGCCCCAGGATCAAGCGCAGAATTGTGGATTTGCCACAGCCGCTGGATCCCAGCAGAACGTGGGTGCGGCCCGGCTCGAAACGGCTCGTGACCCGATCGACTGCACGCTGGCGGCCAAAGGACTTGGTGACGTTCTCGAGTTCGATCATGCTCGCCTGCTCCGCGCGCGTCGAGGTCTGTGTTTTACTGACCAGTGCCCGATCATACTAACAATATTGTGCGAGAGAATCGGAGGGCCGGAAGCGGGATTGCTCGCGTCTGGCGAGCCGTGAGGCCGTCCCCGCGAGCGTTCCTGCACCGAAGGCTCAGATGGGAATTACTCCTTCGGAGCCCTCGAGGAGCGCGTCGTAGACGGCCTGATAGAGTCTCATGGTCTCGACCGCATCGCGGATGCTGGAGATCGGTTCACGGGCTTCACGGATCGCCTCGACGAACTCGATCAAGCTCGAAGCGTCGCCGGTCAGCTCGCCGCTGCGCTGATCGCTGTAGTTCTCGGTGAAGGTGTTGCGCGCCTCGGTGTAGTGCTTGACAGACCAGAGGCCGTCCACGACCAGGTACTCCCCTTGCCCCGTGATTTCGATTCGGTCGTAGTTCCGCCACCAGATGCGCTGACTGTTGAGTTGGAGCGTCCCCACGGCTCCCTGGGCGAACCGAAGAGCCACCGCGATCGAGATCCGGCCCTCCAGTTGGTTGTGAAAGAGTGACATCTGTGCCACCTCTCCTCCCAGATATCGAGCCAAATCCAGGTGATGAAGAGCGAAGTCGAGGACGTAGGCCTGAACCGGCGTGTCGTAGCCGCCTCCCCTGATCTCGTCATAGGCGCCGCTGCAGAAGGAACAGCAGAGCTGAGTCAGCTTTCCGAAAGCGGGGTCCGACATGATCTGCCGGGCGCGCGACACGCCGAAGCTGAACCGCCGCTGGAAGTTGACCATCAGCGTTCTGCCCGTCTGGCGGGACACCTCGGACAACTCTTGGGCTTCCGTCAGCGAGAAGGCCGGAGGCTTGGGCACGAAGACATGGAGGCCGGCCCGCAGCGCTTCCAGGACGATCGGCTGGCGCGGGCTCGGGTGCATCTGGACGATCACCGCCTCGAGATCCTCTTTGTCCCACATGGTGCGGAAATCGGTGTACCAGCGGCCGTTCGCGAACTTTTCTGCCGCCGCGCGGGCGCGCGCCTCATCGACATCACAGACGGCTCGCAGCTGGATCGGAGCGAAATGCAGGCTCGGGTAGGTGGTATGGGACGCCATTACACCGGCGCCGATGAACCCGAGACGAAGCGGTTCCACGATGCATCCTCCATCGAGACTGGTCGAAGGCTCGGGGCGCGGCCCGGACCATTTCGACGACCCGAGAGCCACCCGTCCCCACATCCGGCGCAAGCTTACCCGATTCGGGGTTGCGGCGGCGGGCCGTGGCCGCCGTTGGCTTCCGGCCCACGGAAACAAAAGATCCAGTGGCAGCGGCGGCCTTTCCAACCGGCGGGGTTCCGGTCCAGGATCGAAGATGCGAAAGACAGGGCCAGCGCTCAATCAGGACCCCGCAGCAGCCCACCTCACGTCGAGGCGGCGCCACCCTTCCCAGGCCCCAGCAGCTTCGGCCCGAGCAACATCCCGATGAGATCCACCAGAAAGTGCAGAAGGATGGGGATCCACAGCGAGTGTGTTACCAGGAAAATCGCGCCGAACACAGTCGCCAGGAGCAGAATCTTGAACACGGCGCGCCACCCCTGATAGAAATGGCTGAAACCGAAAACCGCGGCCGGCAGGGCGACTGCCGCCGCAAGTCCGAGAGCCGACGGGCCCGTGAAGTGCGCCGCGTAGGCGATCAGGAAGCCGCGGTAGAGAATCTCCTCGGCGACTGCAGCCGTACTCACCAGCACCAAGGAGTAGCGCACCTCGAGAGCAGTTTGCGGCATGAAAGGGGTGTCGCGGCGCCACCTCGCTCTGGTTGCAGGGAGACGCTCCGGAATGAGCTGCCGCCAGGTATCGAGTGCGTACACGAGGAGAAAGAGCAGTGCCAGCAGGAGGCCCCAACCGAGCCGAGCCGGTGGCGCCGTCAGGCCGAGGTCATGCCAGGTTCGACCGGCGGCCCACCAGGTCAGTAACCCCAAAGCGGCGAGCAGGGCCAACACGGCGCTGTTGCTCCAGTAGGTCGCGATCTTTTCCCACGGCTCGAACTCAGCAGGCTCCGCCTGGGTGGTCGATCCTCGTTGTTGCATTGCTCCAACGGCGGGCAAGACGAGGCAGATCAGGCTCGCCAGCAGGTGATCGAACACGGTCGGCAAAAGCATCTGCAAGCCTCAGTCGGCGACTGCGAAGGAGCTTTGACGATCCGCCTCTCCCACCCTCGCGGCCGGTGCCGCGCGCGAATTGCGCTGCCCTGGCACGGCACCTCGCGAGGTCGGTCGCATTTCGCCAGAGTTTCGATACTCGTGCGGCGCGCCGGCATTCTGCGGTGGCGCGACGCGGCTCCACACCCGTGCGCTGCTCGCCCACCGAGTATACCCGCCTGCCATCCTCATTAGGCCGAATGAGTCATGCGTAGCCCTGCCATCTATAAAAAAGACTGGCGGAGGGGGCTCGAGCTCATTGAATTGCCGCCCTTCTCCGGGAACGTTATAGTGCGGTTGGTCCAGAATTCTCGGGGAGGTGACCATGACTCTCTCGCGCCGATCGTTCCTCACTGCGGGAGCGGCACTCGCCGCAACGGCCCGTACTTCGCACACGCTTTCTTCGGCAGCTGGAAGCACGCTTCCTCAGTCAGCAGACGAGAGCAGCTCCTCCTTCGATCCCTGGGTGGAGATCCACCGCGAGAACCTTCGCCACAACGTCGACCAGATTCACCGCCGCGTCTCGAAGCGACCTATTCTGGCTGTCATCAAGAACAATGGTTACGGCCTGGGAGCGGTCAACGCAGCTCGACAGCTGGGGCCGCTCGCCGGGATCGGAGGAGTTGCCGTGGTGAAACTTCAAGAGGCGATGGTGCTTCGAGATGCAGGTATTCAGAAACCCATTCTCCTCATGGGCCCATTCGACGACCGGAACCTCGAGGAGGCGGTCCAGCGCGAAATCACTCCGATGGTGTACACGCCCATCGGCGACTCTCTCGACCGGCTCGCCGTCAAGAGACAAAAACCCGTCCCGATTCAGGTCTGCGTCGACACCGGCATTGGACGCGTCGGTGTTCCGCATCGAGAAGCAGCGATGCTGGTCCGAGAGCTGGCGAGCCGGAGTTCGGTTCGGATGGATGGCATCATGATGACATTTACCGAGGATCCAGAGTTCGACATCGAGCAGCTGGGTCGCTTCCAAGCGCTCTGCGGAAGACTCGCTTCGGAGGGGATTCCGCTGGGAAAGAAGCACGCCGCCTCCAGCTACGCCCTCTTCCAGCATCCCAAAGCCTTTCTCGACATGGTGCGACCCGGCATGGCAATCTATGGAGTCTACCCGGAGCCGGAGTTCGCACAGCTCGGCGCCATGGAACTGAGGCCTGCGCTGGCGCTCAAGACTCGAGTCGTCTATGTGAAGCAGCTTCGCCGGGGCGATAGTGCGGGATACAACCGCGCCTATCGAGCTGAGCGCGACGTTTGGGTGGCAACGCTGCCGCTGGGTCACGGAGACGGCCTCCCGCGCTCGGCGGCAAACAGTGTCAAGGTCCGGATCGGAGACGAATTCTATCCCATTGTCGCGAGCGTGTCGGCGAGCCACTGCATCGTAGAGATTGGCACCGACCCTCGGGTGGGGGTCGGTGACGTTGCCACGGTGTTCGACTGGCGGGCGGGCTCTCGGCCGGAAGATGTCTCCGCGGCCTGTGGGGCCTCCGTCTACGATCTCACCATGCACTTGAATCCACTCTTGCCGAGACGGCTCGCCTGAGTACCGTGATCCGTAAACATCGTCTCGTGTGCGATGGCACCGGCCGAGGCGACGTCCCAAACGTTGTGCGCCCTGGAACTGCCCTGTCCAAAACAGACCGTGGGCCCCGGGCTGGACCTCAACGAAATCCTAGAAGATCCTGTAATCCTGTCCGATATTCTGCGCAGGAAGACCCCCCTCCCGTTCGGGGACAGGGCAAGTTTTGCTCGAGTGGGACGGGGGAATTTGACCGCCCTCTTTGCGGCAGGTGCTGCGTGTGAATTGCGGCGTCCTGGCAAGGCACCTCACGAGGTCGGCCAAGTCGACGATTCTGACTCCTGGCATCCTGCGGAGGCGCAACGAGGTTTGCCTCCTGCGTTCAGCGAGCCGACCGAGCCCTGCCCGTCCGCGAGTCGCAGCAAACCAGAAATGGAATCCAATGACTTGGCGAGCTCCACCATTCCGTGAATACTGAAGAACAATGATTGGTTACCAAGCCTGGCGAGGTGCGGAATGAACGCGATTCTATTCGGTATCGTGGCGGGCCTTGCAGTCGGAGCTTTGTCGGTGGGTCTGATGTTGCCATTGGACCTTCCGGACAAGACGGTAGCGCTCTTGGGCGCCTTCACGGACCGGTTCGCCAGCGGTTTTCTGGTGCCTCTGGTAGGCTTTCCCTGGCCGGGGTGGGCGCGCGGAGCGCTGGTCGGCCTGTTGGTGAGTCTGCCGTCCGCGATCATCTCCAAGACTCACCTGCCGATCCTGGGTCATGGGACTCCTGGGCGGAGCTGTCATCGGTTGGTTGTCGGCGCAGCTGGTGAAATGGCAAATCGACGCGCTGAATAGGCTCACGCAGGTTTCGAAATCGTATGACACGCTGGGTACGGCCAGACCGACCCGCTTGAGGGCGATCGGGACGTCCGTGGACACTTGTTGCAGACCAGAAGGGAGTACCTGGAGGGATCGATGGCAGAAGATGCCGCAGAACTCATTCGATTAGCCGATCGCGCGCGACGAGAGGCACTTTCTCTTGGGCCTCGCTCCCAACGAGCTCAGGATCGAATGGCCGATGCGCACCGGAATCTCGTCGAGGCCGTGGCACTCTGTCGCCAGGCTGGCGTGGGCCACGAATTGATCCAGGCACTCAAGCGACTCGGCCAGATCGAACGAGACCTGGGGCACAGCGACGCTGCGCGGGCGTTTTACGAAGAAGCCGTCGCCATTTGCCGCGAAGATGGCGACCCTCTCACACTTGCCCACACCGTTCGGCATCTCGGTGACATCCACCAGGATGCGGGCCGCGCGAAACTCGCGGAGACCTGCTATCACGAAGCGCTCGCGATCTATCGCGGGCATGAGCAAACTCACCCGCTCGATCTCGCGAACGCAATTCGGCCCTTGGCAATACTGGAGGAATCTCGTGGACAAAGCGAAGAAGCTTGCCGGTTGTGGGAGGAAGCCCGCGATCTCTACGCAGCCGTCAACGTGCAAGAAGGTGTTGCCGAAAGCTCGGCTCGACTTGCTCGACTGATGAAGTAGCCGAGAGCCCGGGTCCCTCGCCTGCGCGGTCGTGACACTGGCATCTTGGCGGTGATTCAATTGTCCAGGAGGGAGCCCAGGTTGCACCAGGCCATTTTCGGTGGAGCCAAGAGCCTGGACAACTCCCTTGCCCGGCGCCCGACTTCCGCAGGTCACTGCACTCCAAGCAGCTTCAACAGAATGTAGCCGGCATAGAAAACCAGCAGCAGGATTGCCTCCCCTCTCTGCAAACCGCGACGTCGGACGAAAAACGCCAGGACCAAGAAGGTCAGCAACAGCAGAATGGGAAGATCGAATCGCAGCAGTGAGGCCTCGAAGCCTACTGGGTGGATGAGAGCAGCCAGACCCACAGGGAGCAGAGTATCGAGGATATTGCTGCCGACCATGTTGCCGACCGAGATGCCGCGCCGCGACTTACGGATGGCTACCACGCAGATCGAGAGTTCCGGGAGGCTCGTTCCAATCCCAATGATGCAGATGGCGATCAGCGATTGTCTGACGTTCCATGCTTCCGCCAGCCTGACCGCCGAACCGACGATCAGCTCGGAGCTCGCGAGCACCGTCACCATCCCGACAAAGAGTAGCAGCCAGGCACGGCCAATGCCATTCTGGGGAGCTTTCTCTGTCTTCTCCAGGGCCCGCTCCTCGCCGATCAGCGACGCCAGGTAGACCAGGAAAGCGCCGGTGAGAATGGCGCCCTCGATGCGGGAGACCGTCCCGTCCAGCCCCGTGAGCGCCAAGAACAGGATGCCACCGAGCAGTGCAGAACCGTGGCGCCAGATGTAGCGTCGGGGCAGCGTATGATAGCCGACTAGGCCGGAGAATCCCATCACGAGCCCGAATTGCCCGAAACAGCTCCCGATGGCATTGCCAACGATGAGACTGGACGTGTCCGGACCTCCGAACAGGTTGCGAAGTGCAGCATCGACCGAGACGACCAACTCCGGCAGATCACTTCCGACGGCCAAGAGGGCGAAGCCGACAAAGAAGTCGGAAAGCCCGCGTCGCTCGGCGATCACGATGGCATTGTTGATCGCCAGAGTGGTCCCCCAGGCTATCGCCGCCAGACCCGTCAAAAGAAGTGCCAAGTCCAACATGACCCAAAGCGGAAGACACCCAGGCCGACAACGCTCTTTACGGGCGCCCGGCGAGAAAGTCGCACGGAGGAAGACGACACTTCGCTGAAGCGGTTTTCGAGCCGTCAGGCCTACGTGGGCGACGTCTGCCTGAATTCAACGCAATCTCCGTGCCCGGGTCCAGCCTGGGTGAGGTGTCCGGCAAACTGCTCAAAGCGAGGTGGCTTTCGAGATTCGACCAAGTCGGCGGGAGGGGGAGGGTGCGTGGTTTCCCCCAGCCACTTGTGTCAAATGTCATTTCGAAGGGGCCTCGATGGTGGCGAGCGTTCTCCACGCCTGGAAAAGGACCCACCACCAAATAAAGGAGCCGGCTCAGGAGTACTCTCTCACAGAACGTGCTGCTTGAAACGGGGACGTACGAATGGACAAACACATAACTGCTCTGGGTGCACTCTTCATTGGGTTGGGAATTCTGGGGTTGATTGGAATTCTGGTGGTTCTGATCGTTTTCGGCCTGGGAAGCGCTGTTCTGGGCACGGTTGCTGTTCGAGAAGGCGATGTGCCGCTTCCGCTCGTTTTTCTGCCGGCGGCCTTCGGGGCCTTCATCGCCCTCATCATCGCGCTGACGACGATCCCCAACTTTGCCGCTGCCTACGGATTGCTGAAGAGACGGAGCTGGGCCCGGATCCTCACGCTCATCGTGGCCATTCTGAACCTGCCAGTCTTCCCTCACGGCACCCTCGTGGGGGCCTACGCGGTCTGGGTATTGGTTCAGGAGGAGACGCAACAGCTTTTGCCGACTGGCTCACGGCCTCAGAATGAACAATGACAGTTTCATCTGCGGGCCAGCTCCGAGCCGCACGAGCCTGGCCAGACCTATGTCACAGGGTCGGCCGGTGAGAATCGCGCCATCCACGAGTCACCAAGCGACTCGGTGATCCTGTCCCAAATTCCCCGGCATCCAAATCTCGAGTCTTGACCGGATCCCGGGATGGACAGGATCGGGTATTCCGAATTCCCCGGGCTTTGCCGGCCCAAGCCGCATTCGGATCGGAAGGATATTGTCTGAGTTGAAACGTCCTTGGAGCAGCCCGTGGTATGATTTGGAGTAAGACTCAGTGGCACAGGCCAGAGGCTCTCCTCTATTCTGCGAAACGGTCATTCCGAAGGACAGCCGCGCCGAAACCGTCACTGGGAGTGGACATGGACATCCTCGACATAGTGTCGGGTACCGACGAAGCCGCATTCGCAGTCGATCACGAGGGCAGGATTGGTGCTTGGAACGCTGCCATTTCGCGACTCGTCGGTGTGAAAGAGAGCGAGGCCCTCGGGAGACTGTGCCATCGAGTCATTTGTGGCACGGATTCCTTCGGCAACCGTTACTGCGGAACGGATTGTCCAGTGCAGAGGATGGCTCGCCGGCAAGAGCCGATTCACCGGTTCAGGCTGAATCTGCAAACCGCCTACTGCCAATACATCCAAGCATGGGTCACCATCATCGTACTCCCCCGAAGTGATCACTCTGAGTTCGACCTCGTTCACGTGCTCAGTCTGATCACGAAATCCTCCCGTCGTCCCAAGAGCAGTTCCAATCGCTCGCGGAGAGCTGATGCTTCGGCTCCCCCTTCGCAAGCCCAGCGGTATGCTGCCATGAACCGGCGCTTGACTCGGCGCGAGCTGGAGATTCTGAGGCTGCTGGCTGCGGGAGAAGGCACCAAGGAGATCTCGGAGCTCCTGTTCATCTCCTCGCATACCGTCCGGAACCACATCCAAAGCATTCTGAGCAAGCTGGGAGTGCACAGCCGCCTGGAGGCGGTTTCCTGTGCCCGGCGCCGCCGCTTGATTTGAGCACTCCGGCAGGGAGCGCCGGGTCCCTTCAAGAGCCTTCTCGCAGAGCCTTCACGGACTCCCCGGCCCTTCTAGTCGCGCGACTCTTCGGACGCTTCCCGACCAACCCTCACGAGAAGCGCGGGCCAGGTCAAATGGCTCACGAATTAGTGCCAAGAATGGGCCACCGGGCTCATCGACATCGTTAGCAGGCGGCCGTAATCTGAACCCACCAGCTTTCCAAACAACGCCACGGGAGGTAGCCCATGAAGAGTTCCACTTGGATTGTCGGCGGTATCGCCGTGTTCGCCGTCGGGGCAGGGCTGTTGACCCTGACTCACCAAGAGCCAGCAGCCAAGGCGATGAGTGAGCCTTCCAGCGGCACTGTCTGCCCTTTTGGGGAGGCAGCCCAAACTGGGCACGAGCATCCGCACGCGGACGGACATGTACACGTCGAGGGAGAACAGCACGAAGAGACATATTGGGGAGGATTGCAGGACGTCAATCTCACAGAGGCCTTCACCTTCAGCCCGGAACGCGGCGAAACGGCCCTCCTCCACTACCGACTGACAGAACCTGCGCGAGTTCAGATACGCGTCAAGGATGCAGAGACCCGCGAGCTCTTTCTGGCGACCATCCTGAACTGGGATTTGCGGGAGCCCGGGGAGCATACCGAGATTTGGGACGGTCACGACTACTCGGGCAACATCATCGACATGTCACGGGCAACCATCACACTCATCGCCCGCAAGCCGGAGCACGGGTCGGAACTGATGCCCCTTGATTCACGAAGTCCCGAGGAGATCGTGCACAGCGAGGAGGAACACGAGCACGGCACTCATCATGCCTGGGCCGAAGAGGTGCCGTATCTTCGAATCCTGGAGCCGGCGCCCCGGGCCGAGTCGCGCGGGCTTCTCCTGATCCGCTCTGAAGTCGACGAAAATCGCCGCGGTTATGGCGATTTGTACGGTTACGGAGTGCGCTACTACGTCGACGGGGTTTTGGCACGAGAGGAATTTTACAAGCCCGAGAGCGACGGACGGTTCGCGTACCGCCTGGACACGTCCGCCTTCCCGGATGGCGAGCATCTGCTTCAGATCGGAATGTGTGATCACCATCAACACGCCACCTCGGCAAGCGTTCCGGTAGTCTTCCGGAACGCGGCCGGAAACCCGTAAGAAACAAGAAAAAGGAGATCTAGAAATGAAACGACTAGCAATGGTCATCGGGGCTGCCGCAGTACTGGCTTTCCTGGGCAGTTACCATGTAGCAGAAGTGGAGGCCTGCTGCGGGGCGTATTACCCGCCGACCATCAACGAACTCTCGTGCGATCCCGACCAACTCTGGCCGCCCAACCATAAATATCGGGACATCATGGTCACCGCGAACGTTACCGCCGACCCCAGGGATCCCAGCAACCCGCCAGTCGACTGGCAGGTGGTCAGCGTCAGCAGCAACCAGCCTGACAACGCAACAGGTGTCGGCGACGGAAACACCACCAACGACTGTTACGTGCAGACCGCCTACACCACCGATCCCGTCAGTGGCCAAGGGTTCGGGATGGTCAGAGCCCGGGCTGAGCGGTGCGGCAACACGGCCGCCCAGTACGGCATGGGCCGCACCTACACCATAGTGGTCCGCGCCTGGGCCAGGGGCCTGTTCCAGACCTTGGTCGCCGAAAGGTCTTGTCAAGTCTACGTTCCCCACGATCGGGGCCGCTAGGGGGTAGTTGCTTTCTCCTCGAGCACCGGGCCGTCCGCTGCTCCCCCGATCCCCATGACCGGGGCTCCGGATTGCCCGGTGGCCGAGGCATCCTCCAGGCTCGGGAGGCTCCATGTGCCGCTGCACCTTCTTTCACCTGCTCTGCGTATTGTCCGTCTCGGGGGCTGGCGGATGCGAAGGACTCCAGTCTGGTGCCGAGGAGACAGCGGAGCTTCTCGAAATCGACACTCCAGACAAAGGTTACTTGCACCTTCCCGTTCGCATCACCGACCGGTCAACCGCGGCCGCGCTCAGCTTCGATCCGAGGCGGGACGAACCCGCCCGCATCTCCTACCGCCTGACCCGTGACGGGCTCATCCGCATCCGAGTAGTCTGGCGCCCAAACCCCTCATTGGTCCTCCGTACGCTCCTGGACTGGACCCATCAGGGCTTCGGCCTCCACAGCGTGAACTGGGACGGCCGCGATGCTTCCGGAAACCTGGTGGACAACCGGAACTCGTTCATTTCGTTCGAGGGGGACGAGCCAAGCCATCTGGCTCACCCGGCCGAGGACTGTCACGAGCTCGGCATCGAGATCCTCAGCTCCGCTGCTGGCACCGAGCCCGACCTCTCAGGGATCACAGCCAGGCTCACGCGAGCCACCCAGCTCGGGCGAGAGTCTGGATTCTCCGTGCGCTGCTACCTCGACTATGCTCTACAGGGCGAAGCTCGGTTGGAGGGAGGGGTCGAGAGTTTCGCCCTCCCCTGCGACCCCAAACTCGAGCCGGGAGATCACCTCCTCACTGTGAACGTGGAGGATGGTGCCGGCCATGTGGGAGTCGCCAGCCTGCATTTCCATTACCGCAAAGGGAAGATGGCACGCGACAGGGGACGCGAACTCTTCTTCGAGGAGCAATGCCACCTCTGTCACGACCTCGACAGCACTGCCTGGCGGGAGAGCGGTCCGGGCTTGCTCCATATCGGCAGCCGGCGGCCCGCCGAGTACCTTCGCCGGGTCATCGAAGCGCCGAGAGCGGTCAACCGGACCTCCAGAATGCCGGAGGGCTCCCAGACCGGAGAGGCTGTGGAGGCGCTGGTCGAGTATCTGATGTCTCTGCAGCGACCCGCCGCCGCCGCGCGGACGGGTATTGCGATCTACCGCGAAGAGGGTTGCGCCGATTGTCACGAAACCACGGGGGAGTTTGGAGCCATGGCGGGGCCGGCCCTGCAGGGTATCGGCCGGCTGCGAACTGTCCCGTATCTAGAAGCAGTCGTTCTCAGACCTGGGGAATCGTACCCTCGAACGGCCATGCCTCCCACCCGCCTGCCGCCCCAGGAACTCGCGAATCTCTTGGACTACCTGCGTAACCTGTAAAGCCGAAGCGGCCGGACACCGGCTCGGGCTTCTCGGAAGTCGCCGCGCTCGAGCCCAGTATCGACAGTCCATCCGAGGACTGATCGCACTTCCGGGGTCAGCTGCCCTCGCGCACAAACCACAGCACGTGCCCGCAGGCATCGCAGACATAATTGTCGGCTTGGCGGTTCGCCCATTCCACTCCGAAGAAAGTCAGGCCCGGCGTGTTCATCAGCGTCTTCCGCTTCCAAAACTCTCGGTGGCCGCAGATCGGGCACTCCAGATCCCAGCCGCCCACGACGCGTCTTGCGGCTCCCTCCCGGTTGAGACTCTCCACGTCTGCACGGACCGCCTTCTGCTCTGCCTCTGGTATTTGTCCGAAACACTCGTTGCAGAGCGAGTCGGTGACGAAGTAATGTCTCGAGGGCCAGTCCTTTCCACACGTTTGGCAGCGCATGCCTCCTCCTCTCCGGAGCCCTCTCCTGAAGTCTAAAATGCCGCCTTGGACGGATCGCTAGCGCGACGGTTCATCTACGCAAACACCCTCTTCACGGGCGCGGCTCCGTAAAGCTTCGGCGCCGGAAGGTTGCTCGCGACTCAGGGTTGCGTCAAATCTTGATGAAGATTCGCCGACGGTAGAGCCAATAACAGAGGTACCATGCCAATCCCAGAACCACCAACGCATTGGCTGTTTCCTGGGCAGCCTCGGCAATGCCGAACCAGCCGAGCACTCCGTGGACGAATATGGAAACAAAGTCCCGAAACCACTGCTTGCCGGCCGTCTCCATGAAGACGTAAATAAAGATGGGATTGGAGCCCACGATGATGAAGAAAAGCGTCCCGCGCTTCTGGTTCTTGACGTCGATCAATCCGTAACAGAGGGCCAGGGCCACCAGGCACCAACCGCCGGAAACGATCACGAACGAACTCGTACAGATCCGCTTGATGATCGGCGTGATTGCGGTCCAGTCCATCGAATAGCCGACGACCAGCGCCAAGATGCCGCCCAGAAGCAGGACGCGGATCTTCCGACTGGCCGTGCTGTCGCCAGCCAGAAGCCGCCCGGCCAGGACTCCCCAGATCGTATGCGCCGCTGTGGGAATGCAATTGATGGTGACCCAACCTCCTCCGGCATTCAGCTTTCCCATTAAGACCATGTCCATGAAAGAGCCGAAATTCTGGTCCTTCACGAAAGGCTGGTCATAGCCGGGAATTCCCGTGAAGCGGTACAGGACTTCGGTGAGCAGCAGCAGGGCAAACGAAATCGCCAACTGAGTCCTGACGGGCCGAAACATGATCAGAAAGGCCACCAGGATGGTGAAGGAAAGCTGTGAAAGTACGTTCCAGAGCTCCCACACCAATCGACCGCTGTAACCGATATGCAGGACGACGCCCAGAGCGAGCAGGGTGGCACAGCGTCGCACCATATGGACGAGAACCTGCTCCCAGGATTGCCCCCGAGCCATGCGTTTGTTCACAGAAAACCACATGGCGACGCCCACGATGAACATGAAGAAGGGTTGGACCAGGTCCCAGAAGCGCAGCCCGTTCCAAGGATGGTGATGGAACTGAGTGAGCAAATGCCCAGCCAGGCTCGGCTGGGAAGTGATCCCGCCCAGTGCCTCGTATACCCCGGCTCCTTCCGCGACCAGCAGAAACATGGTGAAACCGCGAAAGAAGTCCAGGGACACCAGCCTCTCTCCCACAGGGGAGGCCGAACCGTTCAATGGGGGGTCGGAAGAAGGCGTTTGCATCGCTTCTAAAGCCCGAGCAGTCGGGCTGCGTTCCCATAGTAGAACTTTCTCAGGACCTCGGGAGGAAGGTCGAGACACACGGTCTCGACCGAAAAGGAACCCCCCGGCCTGTCGAACTGGAGCGGTCCCTCACCGCTCGTGTACTTCCAATGCAGGGAGAAGGTCTGATCGATCCGCTCCCGCTCTCCGTTGACTTCTTCCGTCGTCAGCTGGCCCTGCGGCTCGTGTGTGCCCAGGTCCGTACCGTACAGAATCCGGTCCTGAAAGCGAAGGAAAAAGCTGCGCACCTTCTGGCTGTCCTGGCGAGCCAGGTCTCCAAAACGTGCGGCCGTCTCGACGTAGAAGTTGGGATAGGCCTCCAACCGTTGCGAGACCTGATCCACGTCGTGAGCCATGCTCCCCAGGTGAGCGCCGATCACGGTCAGGCCGGGGTTTCTTGCCAGCCACCGGTCGCGGGCTGCCATGATTTCCTCCCAGCGGGGAATCTCCGGATGCTGGTAGGCGTGATACTGAGGATTGCGGCGGTAGTAGTCGTAGTGCGGATTGCCTTCTTCCAAAGGACGCCACGCTTGAAGAGGCTCTCCGATGTGGGCCAGAACCGGGATTCCAGATTCGGTCAGATAATCCCAGACCGGCTGGAGGCGAGAGTCGTCCACCTGGACGAACTGTCCGCTCTCGTCGCGGACCACCATCCCCGTGTCTTTCCACACCTTCACCATGATCGCTCCCTGGCGGATCTCGCCAGCCAGGCGTAAAACGACCGCTTCGGCGAAGTCCGGGGCGTCGATCCGGGAAGGTTCAACCGAGCTGCAGAGCTCGAAGAGGTGGGGCAGGGCGGCCCGTTGCTCCCGGATGGCTTCCCACCTCACCTGGCGGGCCGCCGGGTCGGGAAGTGCCACGTCAACCAGCACGGCCCGCATGTTCCAGCTCCTCAACAAAGGCTCCAGGTAGGTTCGGGAGTGCCGGTAGTGCGCGTGCACGTCGACCTTCGGAATGGAGCTCGGAGACTCCGATTCTTCGACGGCCGGCGAGCATGAGCCCAGGCCCAGTGCCAAACAACCACAGCATACGAAGGCCCGAAAAACCGCCATGCTTTCCTCCTCGACTCGGCGCGTCCAGATGGATCCGGCCACAGCAAGAAAAACACCCACACAGATCGGAGTCAAGGGTCAGCACTCGAGAAAAAGTGTGACGAGCCGTTCGGAAGGCGCCGGGCCATGAGAAACCCGTTTGGATGCACTCATCCCGAACGCGGCCCTCGGTTGGTGCGGGACCTCGAGCGCCGTCTCACGGACTCCTCCGCCCGCGGTTCGGCTCTCGCCGCGGAGGCCCATCGTCCCGGCAGGGCGACCGGGGCGCCCGGCACGATATTCGAGCATTGAACCTCGATCGTGTACGCTATTGTGCAAGAAGGGACTCTGATGATCACCGCTGTCCTGAGCCTGACCCTGAGCTGTGCCCTCGCCTCCGTCCAGCCGGTTCCGGCCGCGCTGCCTCTGGGGGAGTTCGACGCCGACCTGAACGGGACGACCATTCATTACGCCGTTCACGGGCAAGGACCCGTGCTGATGATCTTGCCCAACTCGTGGGGCCTCACCCACCAGGGCTTGAGAGCCCTCTTCCGACCCCTGGAAAAGAGTTTCACGCTGGTCTATTTCGACCCACGCGGCATGGGAGGCTCTGCCCCGGCGATGCAGGAAGAGGATCTCTCGATGGCGGCCGTCCGGACTGATCTGGAGGCATTGCGCCGGCACCTCGACCTGGGCAAAGTCCCGATCCTGGGGTGGTCCAACGGCGGCATCAACCTGTTGCACTTCACGGCCGAACACCCGGATTCGGTGGCGGCTGCAATCATCCTCCACGCGTCGGCCAACTTCTCGGAAGAGGACCAGGAAAGGGTCGAGCGCGAACGCCCCGAGATGATTCGAGCCTTCGCCAACTACCAAGCTCAGCTGAGCACGGAGCGCTTGACGCCGGAGGGACTCAGGCTCAAACACCGCCGGTTCGTGATCGAGACCTGGTTTCCGTTTCTGTTCGCCGACCCTGGGCAAGGACGCCAGATTCTTCCCACGCTCTACCGTGACACCGGTTTGAGCTGGAGGCACATGAACTACGCCAACGGACCCGACACCCCACAGCGGGACGCCCGGGCGAGGCTGCCCCAGATCCATTGCCCGGTCCTGCTCATCGCCGGTCGGAGCGACCTCCTGCCCCCGGAACGGCTGGCAGAAACTCACCAGGCCATCGAGGGGTCCCGGTTCGTGGTCTTCGAAAAGAGCGGCCATTTCGCGCCCCTCGAGGAACCTCAGAAATTCGAGGAGGTTGTGACCGAGTTTCTCCGGGGTTTGCGCCGCTGATTCCTCCGCAGAGCGGGAATGGCAGGGCTTTGGGGAAACTCAATCCCCATTGGGGGCATTGGGGACAGGGCAAGTTGGCTGGGCAAGTTGGCTCGCCAGGGGGTCCCGCGCGGGACTCGAAACAAAATCCTGAAGATCCTGTAACCCTGTCCAGATTCTCAGGAATCGAGGTCTCGAGCGCTCGCAGGGCCACCAGGCCGTTGGATCGAGCTGGAGAAAGGACGGGGAGGCCGGCTCGTCGTGCCGCCATGAGTGAGAGCACGCTCATAGACCGCCATCGCTCCCATGCGTGGCCCAGAGAGAGCGCCGGCGCAAGATGTATCGAGCCCAGAATTCTCGGATCGACCGCTGGGCAGACGAGCGGGCTCGCCGTTCAAAAGATCTGAGGAGACACGATGGGTCCGTCGATCCGTTGGCTGGCCAGCGTGGCGAGCAAGGTCCTCTGATTCATCGCGACGAATTCGTTGCGGCTCTCCAGCAGGCGTTGCAGGATGCCGCGCGCCGTCCGGTCCAGATCGTCCTGCGGAAACACTGACCGCCCGTTCCGCTGCCAGAGCGAAGCGCTCTCCTCGACCGTATCGAACAGCACACCATTACTCTCGCGCGTCAATTCTCGCAGAAAGGACCGGTATTCGGTGAGGCCGCCGAGCGGCGGAAAGAGCCGCTCCATGACTCCGACTTCATGCCAGGCCCAGTTGATCTGGTGGGACACGCCATGCCCGTGTATCCAACCCCGCACGGCTTCGTCGAGCGCATGAAAGTAGCCGTTCATCGCCGGCTCCAGAAAATCGTAATCGGGCCGGACCACATCGCCCTTGAGGCGTCCCTCCCGAGCCAGGCGTTCCCGGATCGGGGTACCCCCGTAGGGCAGCATCCGGCAGAAGACGGCCCCCGCGCTGCCGTCGCCTACGATCCGCCTCAGAAATGTGACGTTGGAGTGGATCGACTCGAAGGTGGTCGAGGGGTCGAAAAGCATGAAGCCATATTCGAACATCAAACCGATGTCCTTCAGAATGGCCACCGCTTCTTCGTTGCGCGCCACGCTGACCTGCTTGTGCAAAACCTCGAGGCCTTCCTCGTTGCCCGATTCCAGGCCCATGTACACCAGATAGAGGCCGGCATCCCTCAGGCGGCTGAACAGCTCTGCCTCCACGTAGTCGACCCGGCAGCTGATCTTCCAGATGACCTTTTCGGCCAGGCCTTGGCGGTGGATCTCGTCGGCCAGTTCCGTGACCCAGCGCCGGCCCACCTTTCCCCACATCGGGAAGTCGTCGTCCTGAAACAGAAACACCGTGATCCCGCGCGTTTCGTGGACGAACTTCATTTCCTCCACGATTTTCGAGGGACGCCGGGTTCGAACGATCTTGCCCGGCACGGCGCGGTAGAACGTGTGAATGGAGCAAAACGAGCAGGTTCGAGCACAACCCCGGCTGGCCAGGATCGGCTCAGCCCGGCGGCCCAGCACCTGTTCCGGCTCGAAGTAGCGATAGGGGTAGGGCAGCTCGTCCAGATCGCGGATCGCCGGCCGCAGTTCAGTGGCCTGGATCCGCCCATCCTCGTGGCAGTAAGCGAGGCCCTGGATTTCACTCCACGGACGGCCCGCAGCCAGGCACTCCACCAGTTCGAGCAGCGTGAACTCCCCTTCGAACCGCACAACGCTGTCCAGTTGTGGCATGGCCTGAAGGGTTTCGTCGTGACACAGGCTGGGGTAGTGTCCTCCAGCCGTGAAATGGCAGTCGATTCCCCCGTCACGGAGATGCTGCGCCAGCTTGGCAAAGTCCGGGAGAAAGTATTGAAAGATGACGGAAAAGCCCACCAATATCGGGTTTGCCGCGCGGATCGACCGCAGCAGGGCCTCCGGGTCGGAGCGGAAATCCGCCACCTCGACCCGGTGGCCCCGTTGCCTCAATACCGCCGCCAGGTAGCCGATGCCAAGGTTGCCCTGATCCTGGAAACCAACCAGTACGATTGTCTTCTCCATTGGTCCTCCTTGGCAGCCGGCTGCCGGGAAGAAGGGAAGAGGTGATGGTTACTGACCGAACCTCTTGATCACCTCCATGGTCCGTTCATTGGCCTTCAGCTGTCCTTCCAGCACGGTTCGCTGTAGTTCCAGCTGAGCCAAAGCGAGCTGGGCGACGGCCGCCCGGTCGAGGCGGTCCAGCAACCACGGGGGAATCGGATCCCACCACCACTTGGGGTTGAAGCGAAGAATTGGCTCGAGATTCGGCACGACTGGATGATCTCCCATGGGAATACCTCCTGTTGAGAATAGTTGAGTTCGAACACGGCAGTGGCCCGACCACCGCCGGCGGTACCGGACAGTCCTTCGCTGTCAAACGATACTGCTCTCAAGAAGGAAGAAACGACGAGAACTGGAATACCGAACATCCCTATCTCACTGCGCGTTCCAAATCCCAGTCTATTCCTGGCTGCAGCTCTCCCCCGGCCGAGCCTTCGGCCTGAGCACAAATGAATGAGATTCGGGGGACCGGGATTCGAAGCGATCAGAGCGACCGGGGCTGGGCAGCCGGATCTTTTGCGATGGAATGGTGGGAACGTGAGCAGGAGAGGCCAGTGCGGCGGCGAGGCAGGCAATCGGAGCAGGCCAAGGGGCGCCTGGAAAAGGCGGGCGGATCGAGCAACCCGCCCGCCGGCATTGACGTGACGTCGATCGGTGGCAGCCGGGCCTAGTGACTCCCGGCAGCCCCTCGTCCGGTCAGGGCAGGAGTCCGAACTGGCGAAAAGCCGGCAGCAGGGGCTGGAGTTGGGCAGCGCGATGAATCAGGAAGAGTCGCTCCCGCTGTTCGTCGTCCAGCGCCTCCGCAAAGTCCTCAGCACGAGTCCGAAAGATTGTCTCGAACTGGGCGCGCCGGGCTCGAATCTCGAGCACCAGGACCCCGATCATCGGAGCGGCCGGTTCCTCGGATTCCAGCTCTTCTTGCAGGCGATGCTCCAGAGCTTTCACCTCATGGCCGAGCATCTCCAACTGGGGTTGCGTTTCCTCGCGCAGCTCCACCCAGAGGCTGAGCTGCTCCTCCGAGAGGGCCAGGAATTCAGCAACCACCCGCACCGGCAGTGGAGGCTGGACCTCTTCGCCCTCCTCCACGCCGAAGACTCGTTGCTGGGCCGACAGCGCACTCGATCCGACCAGGACCAGCGTCATCACGATTGAAAATAGCAATCTTCTTCTCATTTCTGTTTCTCCTTGGTTGGTTGCGAATCCGATTTCGCCTTCAGTGCCTGCAGCAGCTCCTGCTGTTCCCGGGTGAGTAGATTCTTGATTCCGACAACCAGCAGCAGGTGCGTCTTCTTGATCTGGATCTCCAAAGCGAACACTTCTTCGAGCTGTGCGAGCAGTTCGTCTTCATCGACTCGAGCTCGCTGCAGCAAGGCGGCCAGCCGCTGCACTTCGCGCTGCAACTTCCACTGGAAGTTGGTGAATTGCTGTTGGGCCTGTTGGACGCGGGCGATGATGGCCTCTTGCTGCTCGTCGCTCAGCCGCAGAGTCTCTTGATTTCGCATCACCAGCTCCGGGGGAAACAAGTAGCGCTGGAGGGGATCCGGGCCTGGTTGCTGAGCCATCAGTGCGACCCAGGCCAGGAAAAAGACGATTGTTCCGATCATGCTTCTGTTCATCGCTTCTCTGGTTCCTCCTTCTGTTTCCGGGACCCGGTCTCGGCGTCGGCTCCGGGTTCGGCGGGAGTGAAACCCCAGGCCGAAAACTGGCCCTCCAGGATTTGCGGCTGGCCCAGGAGCTCGCTTCCCGGCAGGACGAGCAGGAAGTCTGTAGGAGCCCGCCAGGCCGAGAGAGCGGCCACCTCCCGGGGTGTTTCCGTGAGAGTTTGGACCGCCCAGAAGGAGACGACCAGCAGAGCCAGGCCTGCCAGGACGGCCGCCACCCGCACGGGGACGGAAAGCAAGGGCGACGATCTTGCCGGCCTCCCTTCCAGTACATGTGCGAAGGAGGGGGCAGACTCCCGGTCGTCTTCCCGAAGCTCTTCAAACAGTTTTCGGATTTGATTGTTTCCAGGATCTTCCATGGCCTAGCCCCGATTCTTCGATCTCTCGCCGCAAGGCAGCCTTTCCGCGATGGTAGTGAACCCGCACCGTACCGATTGAAACACCCATCACCTCTGCAACTTCCCGCAGCGAAAGGTCCTGGTAAAAGACCAGGTGGAGCACTTCCCGTTGGCGGGTGGGCAGTCGGTTGAGCATGGCCTCCAGTCGCTCCCGCAGCTGGGCCCTCTCGAGAGCCCCTTCGGCCGGTTGAACATGAGCCACCCTGGAGCCCTGCCATAGCTTCGTCTGGAGAAGCCGAATCCGCCGGACAATGCGCCGCCGCCGCTGCGCTGCAGTGATGCGAATGAGGGCGAAGAGCCAGGTTTTGGGATGAGACTCACCCCGGAACTCTTTTCCGCCCTGCAATACGCGAAGGTACGCATCGTGAAGGACTCCTTCCGCATCCCAGCGGTCTCCCGCACAGCAGTGAAGCGCCCACCCGTAAGCGGAACGATGATGCTCTTGCAGGAACACCAGAATGTCAGCGTGCCGCATCGCTCCCAAAAGCGGGTCTCCTCTTCTTTTCACCTTCTTAGTTGTCCGAGTCGGGCCATCATATGACAGGACGGCTGCGTGGATTCTGGGCGACCGGAAGAAGTCCGTAATCAGGAGTGAGGCGGGAAGACGGAAGCCTCTGTCCCTGGAGCCGGGCAGGAAGTGAGATACGAGGTCAGGATGGACGGTTTCGCTGATCCCCCCGGCAAAGTCGATGGGAACCCGATCGGTTGGGGTCAGGTTGTGTCACTGGCGAGACTGCCTGACCAGTCGGGTGATTTCCTCGACGACCAAATCCGGCTGGTCTTGGAAAATCACATGCCCGCTCTTCTCCGCTTCGACGTAACGACCCTGCCTCGAAATCGTGGCCAGGCGTTGCTGGAGCAGGGACCAGACGGCTTCCATTTTGGCATCCTGGTCCGCCGTGTACCCCTGGCGGGGCCGGTTCCTCCCGTGGCCCATCACGACCAGAGGCAGGTCGTCCAATGACTCGGCCTCTGTTCGAATCTGATCTAAACTGGTCTCGATCTGAGGCGTCCCTTGGGCTTCGGTGGGGTCCTTTCCAATTTCCTTCATCACCCGGGCAAATTCTTCGTAGATGTCCTCGTGGGGCGAGTCCAGAAGTACCAGCCCCGCCATCCGGTCGAGGTGCCGGGCCGCAAAGAGGCGGGCGACCAATCCGCCGAACGAATGACCCACCACCAGGTAGGGGGCTTTCACCTGGGTCTGGGTGAGCAGGTAGTCGAGGTCGTCAGCCACTTCTCCCGCAGTTCGCGGTTGGGGTCCCTCTGGCGATCGCTGCAGACCCGGCTGCTCATAGGCACAGACGCGCGTGACTTCGGCGATGCGCAGGTCGATGCCGTTCCAGATCGTCGTGGACCAGCCGTAACCATTCTCCAGAATCACAGTGGGAGCGCCCTCACCCCGGCAGACGATCGAGAGCTGCCGGCCCCGCACCTCCAGCGTCTTCTCCCACGGGGCCGGCTCCTGCTGTGCCATCAAGGTCATTGTGACGAGCCAGAGTCCCGTCCCGAAGGACAGAGCTCGACTCGAGTGGAAACCAGTCAGTGAGCTCGCCGCCGAATTCAGCCTTCGAAACATCACCTGAGTCTCTCCTCTGGAGTAGGGTCGAAAACCCGAAAATCGCGGGGCGCCTTGCGTTCGACTGGGAACCTAACACAGAGCGGCCGGAATCGGGGTCGCTTCTCGAACACTCCCAGCCGGTCGTCAGTCCCGTCTGGTCACCCCGGGCGATCCCGATACCGGGAAGCTCGTCCCCTGACTGCGGGTCGACTTCCCTCTTGCCATTCGGTTCTTCGAGGTCCCTCCCCACCGCTGTTATGCTGGGAGTCGATGGCCGGAAACAATGGATTCTTCTCTCCCGAGCGTCGAGCCTGGATCGCGGTGATCCTCTACACGCTGTTTCTCTACAGCACCTTGTCACTGGCCTTCGACGTGTACATGTCGATCTATCGGCGCATCGGACGGGACAGCATGTCTCTCTCGATCAACTCGCTCTTCTTGATCGCCGGGGTGCTGCTCATGGGGTGGGTGTTTCAGGCCTCCTCGCGACGCATGATCTCCCTGGTGGCGTTCCTTCTGATCGCTCTGACCACCGCCCTCTGTCTCTGGCAACTGGAAGTGCCGGCCAAACGGATCCATTTCTTCCAATACGCCCCGCTGACTTTGCTGACGCTGCGGGCGGTCAGCTTTCGATGCCGGGAGCGGTCCCGTTATGCTTGGACCCTGGCTCTCGTGACGTTGATCGGAGTGGGCGACGAGTCCATCCAAGGAATGCTCGAGAGACGACATTTTGGCTGGATCGATGCAATGGTCAACTCTTTGGCCGGACTTCTGACCCTGGGGTTCTTGACGTTCGTGATCGGCGGTGACAATTTCCTCGAATCCTCTCGGCCGCGGCCTCCTTCCTAGCTCCCCAATCCCATCGAACCGGGCCAGTCTCAGGGTCTCGGGCCCACCCCGTGGACGGACAGCAGCCGCTAATCGGGTGCGTGCTATCCTGGGCCGGATGACGATCAAGCAATTGCTCCAGATGATTCTGCTGGCTGTCCTCTGTACTTCTGCGTCGATGGCTCAAAACGTCTTGATCTTTTCGATCGACTCCTGCCGGGCTGACCGCTTCGGCGTGTACGGCCGGAGCCCGTCGATCACCCCCAACATCGACGAGTGGGCGAAAGGAGGCACGGTGTTTCGAGACGCCTACTCGACTTCGGCCTGGACGGCGCCCGGAGTCGTGTCGATCCTGTCGGGCCTCTATCCCCCCACGCATGCCGTCAACAATCGCGATCAGACCGGTTCCGAGGACTTGCTGACTCTGCCCAAAATCCTGCTGAAGGAGAACTACCGCGTCCCCAACCTCGTCTTCTTCAGTTTCTCACCCTACTTCCGCAACCTGGGAATGGGACCCGTCGAGCGAGAGTTTTTCGGTGACCCGCCGGGAGAGGAGCTTTTCAACTGGTTGCAGAAGGAAGGGGCGCGTGAGGGGGCAGGACCTTTTTTCCTCTGGTACCACACGACATTGGCTCATCAACCTTATCGCCCCCCGTCCGTTTTTCTGACTCGTCCCATTTCGGAGTTCGAAGAGCGGGAGGCCTTGCGGGCCATCGTCAACGGCGCAATCGTGCCAGTCGGTTCGGTTCAGTTCCAGCCGGAGGATCGTCCCCTCCTGGAGGAGCTGTACGACGGCGAGATCAAGCGTGTGGACGCCCTCTTCGGCCGGATGCTCCAAGCCTTGGAAGATCTCGGACTACGCCGGGACACGCTGGTGGTCCTCACGGCAGATCACGGCGAGGAGCTGTTGGACCATGGCTTCGTGGGACACGCCTCCACCTCTCTCCAGGCGAAACTCTATGAAGAGCTGGTCCGAATTCCGCTCATCTTTTCGTGGCCTGGAAAGGTCCCCTCGGGACGGGTCGTGAGCCGCCCCGCCAGCCAGATCGACGTGCTCCCGAGCGTGCTCTCGTTGCTGGAACGGCCGGTTCCGACGCACTTTGACGGGGTCGACTTGTTCGCAGAGACCCAACCGGACCGCAGCCTGTTCTTCGAATCCGTTATCGCCGGCAACCAGACGGCTCGCGAGCACGAGCACATCTGGCTGCGCGCGATTCGCCAGGGCCGCTACAAATTCATCTCCAGCCAGGAACTCTACGACTTGGAGCGTGACCCGTTGGAGACCCGCAACCTGGTGAAAGAGGAGCCGGAACTGGCGAAGCGTCTCGCGGGCGAGTTGGACGCCTGGTTGGAGGCCGCCCTGGCCAAACGGAAACAGCTGTTTCCGACCCCGCCGTTGCGTCACTCGTCGGCCCAGCCCGACCAGTGCCCCCGAATCTTGTCACCGGGGAATCGGCAGAAACTCTCCTACGAACGGTACACGGGAGCGATCGTGCTCAGGTGGCAGGGAAACATGGAGACCTCGTATCAGATCGAATACGACATCGGAACCGGCAGCCACCATGTTCAGGGAATCTTCGAAGTAGAAGGAAACCACCACGTTTTTGGTCCTTTGGGAGTAGAGTTGTGGGGAAATCTGAAGGCCTGGAATCCATTCAAGTTCCGGGTTTCCACCAAGTCCTCCCCTCCCTGCTGGAGCGGTTGGGTACAGTTCGAGTTTTGAGTGCAGCCCACCTGGTGCCGCGGCTCCCTCGCTCAGGAAGCGCCGACAGCAGGACCGTTTCTGCAATCCCATGTCCTGGCCGCGTGCTCCGCAGCGGCGACTCGCGATGCACCTTTCGGGTACCCGACCACCGGCTCACTCTCCGGGTCCGCCGGCCTGGGTGCCGTCAGTGGCCAGCCGGGCCAGGAAGCGAAGAGCACGAATTCCTGGAAGGAAGAAGTAGGCCCCCCCTCGCACGGCGACGAAGCGCTGGATGCCGGTGAGTGTTTTCGAACCGGATTGGCCGGTATCGAAAAGACGCCTTTGCTGGTCCGGTGTCGGGGCCCGTGATCGCCAACCAGGGGGTCGAGCTCAGCAGCCAGTCCGGCGAATTTGGGGTTGTTGACCCAGGTGTGCTGCACGAACTCGAATTGCCGGCCCAGGTCCGAATTGAAGCAGATGAAATGCAGTCCTCGCTCCTCGCCGGTGTCTTCGGCAGCCAGGATCTCATCGGGGTCCAAAGAAGCCGCCAGGGGGATGCCGTAAGAACGGCCGCGCCTCAGGATGCGGTGCTTGTTGGAATCCGTCAGAAGGCCGGACGTGCGGGGAAACACGGAATCGCGCGGGTTGGCCCTGCGGACGTGCGATCCCAGAGGACACTTCAGACCCAGGGCGTCGTTGCCTCCCGGCCGATCCCCCCCGACGTAACCGAACTGGTTCAAATCGATCTTGCCTTCGAGGGCCAGCCGGTCGTGGTCGGGCGAGAGGACCAGCGGCACCCCGTTCCTCCAACGCCCGACCATCTTGGCGGCGATCCAGTCACGGGTCTCTCGATCGCCTCGACCCAGCGCCTGCGCCTGCTCGTTCACGTACTCCCAGAAGCGCTTGACGTCCTGACTCAACTGGCGAAACACCAGGTAGCTGCCGTTTCGCCCCAGATCGTGGAGACCGCCGGCCACCGCCGGCAGATCATTTTCGGGATCCAAGCGGGCCGCAACGGTCGGCGTTTCCGGAAGCTTTCCATACTGATTCGG
>JBFKLX010000002.1:0-69985 GCA_041630155.1 Acidobacteriota bacterium | reverse complement strand
CGTATGTTGCGGGCGTTTCGAAGCAGCAGCCGGCCCCCCGGAAACCGAGTGGGCCACCCTGCTCCCAGGCGCCAGGCACCTTGGGGGCTCGCCCGCAACCCTTCGGGCGCACCCCAACCGTCACTGTATTTACGAACCGGAGTACTCAATTCAGGAGGGCCACGGCTGGCCAGATCCGGGCACCAAAAGGCTTGGCCCGTCGCTTCTTCGGTGAGCTTCTGCCGGGGCGCCGGAATCGTCCCTGCTCGAGAGGGATGGCTCTCCCCTCGGCTTCCCGACAAAATGGCTGAGCCCGAATTCCGGGCCCTCTTGCGGCGGTGACCCCTCACGGGAAATCAGCGGTGGC
Organism: Acidobacteriota bacterium; assembly: GCA_041630155.1. Classification (GTDB taxonomy): domain Bacteria; phylum Acidobacteriota; class UBA6911; order RPQK01; family JANQFM01; genus JBFGHG01. Next base: position 69,639 of record JBFKLX010000002.1, on the reverse strand, counting down.
TTGTCAGCGAAAGCCCGCCGGCGATATGTTCAGAGCAGGGAAGGAAACGGAGGGCTGGCATGACCGAGGCAGAGATCCGAGAGCTCTTCAACCGCGCCAGGCGTCAGACCTCAGCCAAAGAGGCGGAGGTGACGTTCGTCGTCCAGGACGGTTCGAAGTGGATCATCCTGTTTCAGAGCCGGGGTGAGGAGTTGGCAATCGAGCTGGACGAGGGGGCCGATTCGACGGCCCAATCGATTGAGGCGGAACTGTGCCGGTCGCTGATGCGGCTTTCATGAGAGAATCGGGATCGGGCCATTTTGGAGTTTTCAACGTATGGAACTGACCCAACTGACGGAAGAACAACTGCTGGAAAGTCTGATCGGGTTTCGCCGAGACCTTCATCGCCATCCCGAGGTCAGCTGGCGGGAGCGTCGCACCTCGCAGAAGATCGGCCAGGCCCTCGACCAGCTGGGGATCACCTGGCGGCGGATTGCCGAGACGGGAGTGGTAGCCGAGCTCCCTGGACGCCGTGAAGGGCCCTGGGTGGCGTTGCGCGCAGACATCGACGCCCTTCCCATCGAGGAAGAGAATGAGGTCGAATACGCCTCGCAAAACCCGGGAGTGATGCACGCCTGCGGGCACGACGGGCATGCCGCCATCCTGCTGGGCGCCGCCCACCTGCTGCTGGCCGGGAAGCCGGAGCTGCCCGTGCGCCTGATCTTTCAACCAGCCGAGGAGCAGGGGACCGGTGCGCGCGCCCTCATCGAACTGGGTATCCTGGATGGGGTGGCTGCCATCTTTGGCGGACACATCGACAGCAACTACCACGCCGGAAAGATGGTGGTCGCCGATGGGGCGGTGAACGCGTCCACGGACGGCTTCCGAGTCCGCATCCGGACCCGCGGCGGGCACGCGGCCCGGCCCCATGAAGGGGGAGACGCGGTCATCGTGGGCTCCTACCTGGTGAGCGCTCTGCAGACCCTGATTTCTCGCGAGTTGAATCCGGCCCAGCCGGCGGTTCTCACCGTGGGAACGTTTCAAGCCGGCACGGTGGCCAACGTGCTGGCCGCGCGGGCCGAACTGAAAGGAACCATCCGCACTCTCCATCCGGAGGTTCGGGAACAACTGGCGCAGGGCCTTCGGCGCATGGTCGACGCTGCGGCAGCCCTCTTCGACGCTGAGGTGTCGGTGCACCTGTCATCGGGGACGCCGGTTCTGGTCAACCAGGGTCGCCCGCTGGAGATGGCCCGGCGAGCTGCGATCGAGGTGGTTGGCGAGCAGAATCTGAGGCCGTTGGCCACGACCAACCTGGGTGGAGAGGATTTCGCCTGCTATCTGGAATCCGTGCCGGGATGCTTCTTGCGCTGGGGCGGCCGTCCCGAGGGCGGACCCATTCGACCGGCCCACTCCGGCCGATTCGACTTCGACGAACGAGTCCTCCTGGTGGGAGCCAAGTCCCTGCACGCCTGTGTGAGACAGGCGTCCCAGCAATGAACCTCTCGTGACAGCGGCTCCACGGCCCGGTGATGCGGGCCTTTGAGTTCCTTCGCATTGTTGTTTCGATTCGTCGTATAATCCCTCACAGTGTCCTCTCTGGCGAGCTGGCGCTTGCCGCAGATCGGAGGACCAGGAGGAATCGACTTTCTTCCGCCCTGCGGCGGTCTCACGCGAAAACTCTGGAGAGTCCTCCTTCGCGCTTCGACCGCCCTGGAGCCGCTTCGGAATCCCCCATGAAAATCAAGGGCCTTTTCTTGTTCACCGTTGGGTGTGTCAGCCTGACGCCGCTGCTGGCGCAAGCCGTGCGAACGGTGCCGCTCTCGAGCACGGGCATGGTGTATTCGCCGAGCCGAAACGAACTCTACGTCTCGGTAGCCGCTGCAGCGCCACAGCGTCCCCGCACCATCACCGTCGTCCACCCGAGCACGGGTGCCCTGGGCCGGTCTCTCCCCTTGGAAGCCGAAGCCTGGGCTCTCGCCATGTCCCGCGACGAGCGCTATCTCTACGCCGGCCTGGTGGGTGGGAACATCGTCAGAGTCGACCTGCGAACCTTCACCAGGGATCTCGTGTTTTCGACGGAAGCGACAGGCGTCTCCGACCGGGTCATCGTCGAGATTCACGTCTTTCCGGACCGGCCCACCTCGATTGTCGCGAGTGTCGGCCAGGAGGGTTTCGGACCGGGTCTGGCCGCACTTGCGGTGTTCGACGATGGTGTCATGCGACCCAGGATCCTTGCGCCCGGCCTGGGGATCGTTCGCTTCTGTTTCGGAGCGGATTCGCGCACTCTGTGGGGATACGACGGGTCCAACGATGCCTTCCGTTTCTACGGGCTGAAGATCGACGGCCAGGGAATCACGGTGAGCAGCGGGCCGGTGGTGGGTCTGTTCTTCGGATTCGTCACCCGGCTCGTGTTCCGAGACGGCCTGCTCTACACCAGCAAGGGTCGCGTCGTGGACCCCGTGCAACGGACCATCGAAGGGCGCTATTACAGCTTCGAGGCCCTCTTCGCCACTTCCTTCGCCATCGACTGGGAACGGGATCGCGTCTATTTCGCTACCCGCTCGGGCTATGACTTCTTTCTGGCCGAGTTCGACCGGACGACTTTTCGCAGGACCGGATACTTCGAGTCCTTCTACGGTCCGGTCCACGTCCCCTGGACCCCGGAGCAGACCGTACTCTGCGGTCCGGTACTGGCGATGGGAGGATTCGGGCCGGAGAATCCCTTCATCACCCTCTTCCCCATTTCCCTGATTCAGCAGGTGCCCGCCTGGCAGCGGCCACCCGATCAGCCGCTCAGCGGCGAGATTCGCCGCATTGCGCTCCAAAACAACGCCATCGTCTACGACGCCGAGCGGAACAGGATCCTGGCCAGCACGCCCAACTGGTCCTCCACGATCGGGAACAGCCTGGTGCCGATCGACCCCGTCCGGGGCCGCGTGGGAATGCCGACCTGGATCGGTTCGGACCCCTGGCAAATGGCGATTTCCGACAACGGCCAGTACCTGTACGCCGGACTGTATTCGGGTTGGGCCGTCCAGCGGGTCCGGCTGGAGGATCTCGTCCCCGACCTCCGAATCCCCCTCTACGACGAAGCCGATACGGGTTGGGGGCGGCGTCCGACCCGGGTCAATGAGATCCTCGCCTATCCCGGTCGACCCGAATCGTTCGTGGTGGCCCGAGCTGCCTTGCCGGGAAATCCGGAGTACATCGTGCCCCACGGGGTGGCGGTCTTCGACGGGCCGAGCAAGCGCCCTCGGGCGACCTCCGAACTCCCTTACGACACGCAGATTCAGTCGATCCAGTGGGACGGCTCGGGCAGGTCGCTCTATGGCTTCCTCAATTTCCGCGAGCTGGCCGTCACCGACCAAGGCGTGGAACTGCTGTCGGCCACCTCGGGGGTGACCCCGATGGTGTTCTCCACCGACCAGATGCGTTGCCAGTACGATCTCTGTTTCACTCCCGCCGCCGTGATCATCGACGCCAAATCCCAGGAGAGCCTGGGACGGTTTGCCGTGGACCTGTACAGCGACGAGTTCTACTGGGCCGACTTCATTGCCCCCGACCTGGATCGGGGTCTGGTCTATTTCCTGGCAGACCTGGGGCGGCGCAATTACGGAGACCGGCGTCTGCTCGTCGAAGCCTACGACATCCACACCTTCCTGCGGGTGGGAGTCCTGCTGATCGACGATGCGGAGCCTCCCACGGGCCTGTTGATCTGGGGCGACGACCAGCTCGCCGTCAGCACCGCCGAAGAGGTCGTCCTCTTCCCGATGTCCAAGCTGCACTCCCGCACCCGGGGAACGCCCCCCTCGGCCGCGGAGCTCCGCTCACCGGTGCGCTGGATCTTTCCCTTCATCGAGGAAAACTACCGGAGGTTCACCGGCTTCGCAGTTTCCAACCCCGCGGCCCAGCCGGTCCGGCTGAGGCTGAGGGGTTACAACGCCGATGGTGATCCCAACGTCGTCCCCAGCAACCACCGGTTACTGGACCTGCAACCCCGGTCTCAATGGGCCAGGCTGGGCAAAGAGATCTTCGGAGCCGACAGCCTTTGGAACTTCTGGTTCGAACTGGGGTCGGAGACGGCCACCACCGGGAGCTTCTTCCTCTTTCAGCATGGTGACGGGTTGGACGGGGCGATTGCCCAGAAAGAGCCTTCGAGAGTTCTCTACTTCCCGCGAATCACCATGGGAGAGAATCGCTTCCGGGGAAAGACGGCCCTCAACGAGCTCTACCTGGTGAACCCCAACGGATACTCCGTCCCGGTCAAACTCACGCTGATCGCCAAGGACCGCTCCCCCGAGTACGCTCCCGAGACCAGCGTCTGGTGGGTCAATCTCCCGGCCTATGGCCTGCACAAAGAAGATCTCCGCTTTCGCTACTTCGCCTGGGCCGACTACCCCAGCGCCCACGTCAAGGTAGAGGTGGCCCAGGAGCGGGGCAGCCTGATCGGGTTTCAACTCATCCGCCTGGACGATCCGGAGACGCTGGTGGCCTTCAACGCAGTCACGCCGGAACAGACCGGACACCTCTACTCGGCCCAGCTGGCCAGCGGGTCCAATATCTTCTCCAACCTCAAACTGATCAACACGGCGGATGAGCTTCGCCGGGTCACCTTGCACGCCGTGGCCCCAGACGGGTCACCGCTGGCGGACCCGGTCACCTTGCTGCTACCACCGGGGGACTCGATCGAATCGGACGCAGCCACGCTCTTTGGTTTCCCTGCGACCTCCACGCGAGTCGGCTCCCTGCGGGCCGAAGCCGACGGTCCGGGTCTGATCGGCAACCTGCTCTTCGGGGACCCCGAAAACATGAATTTCGCCGCCGCGCTGAATCTGGACGGCCGGCCCTTCAAAGAGGCCGTGTTCAGCCACGTGGCCAACCTGCGCGATTTCTTCACGGGCCTGGCCCTCTACAATCCGTCTGAAGCGGATGCACAGGTGGTGCTTCAGGACTACACCGCCGAGGGCCGCTTGTCGGGCGAAAGCAGGTTGACCTTGAAGCGGGGAGAGCGCTTGTCACGGCTGCTGCCGGAGCTGGTGCCGCGCTCGGCGGGCCAGGCGGGAGGATACGTTCTGGTGCGTTCCAGCCAGCCCCTGGTGGGACAGCAGCTCTTCGGCAACTCCGCCTTGACCCATCTCTCGGCCGTTCCGGCCCAGGTCATCGAATAGGGGGCAGGGAAGAAGCAAGAGAGTCGCGGGCGCGCCCGTCTCAGGCGTCCCGTCACCTCGGCCTCTCTCGGGTGGCACGCTCCAGGATGGCCTCGACTTCCGGTCGATCGTTCTGGCGCGCCCAGTCGCGCGCGGTTTGGCCGCTGTCGTCCTGGAGTCCCGGATCGGCTCCATGCTCCAGCAGCAGGGTCACGAGGTCGTTGAACCCTCGGCGCGCCGCCAGCATGAGTGGGCTGATGTGCCCCAGCTCTTCCACTTCGTCGAACTGGTCGGGGGCGGCGCCGTGCTCCAGCAGGTCATGTGCGATCTCCAGATCGCCGCGACCGGCCGCCAGCATGAGTGGGCTGACGAAGCCGAACCCCCCGATGTGGTTGCGAACATCGACGGACGCTCCCCGCTCGAGCAGCAACTTCACCACCGGAGCGTGGCGCCGGAAGACCGCCAGCATCAAGGCAGTGTTGCCGTCCTGGTTGACTGCCTCCAACTCGACCCGTTGCCGGAGCAACAGGCGGGCCGTCTCCGTCCGTCCATGGAAAGCGGCAAACATCAGAGGTGTCACGCCGTGGCGGTTGCGGGCGTTGGGATCGGCACCGGCGTCCAACAGCAGCCGGAGGATCTCGGGTTGGCCCTCCATGGCGGCGAGCAAGAGTGGTGTCGGGCGTGACTCCTCCCGTCCCCGTCGGTCGACGTTCGCGCCTGCCTTCAGGAGCAGCCTCACGACCTCCAGGTGTCCGCCACCGATGGCCAGCAGGAGCGGGGTAGTGCGGGCCTGGCTCGAGCCGTCGGGACGGGCTCTGCGTTCGAGAAGGAGGGAGACGACCTCCCGGTGTCCGTTGGCCGCCGCGGCCATCAGCGGGGTCTGCCCCGGGCAACAACTGTCAGCAGGGGCTTCACGATCGGGCACCACCCCGCGCTCGAGCAGGAGCCGAACAGCTTCCAGCTCGCCCCTCTCGGCAATCTCGTGCAGCAGCGATCGGCCGTCCTTCAGGGCCGGATTGGGCGCCGCGCCGGACTCCAAGAGGAGCCGAGCCGTCTCCAGGCGAACATTGCGCATCGCCTCGATCAGGATGGCAGGGTCGCCACGAGCCGACGCCCCCTGCTCGAGCAGATAGCGGGCGATTTCGGTGTGACCGAGCCGGGCGGCCGTGACAAGGGGAGTCGCTCCGGATCGATTGGTCCGATTGACGTCGGCGCCGGCTTCCACCAACAGGCGCGCGATGGTCGGGTCGTCCTCCTGGGGGAGGAAGAAGAGCGCCGTGTTGCCCGAGTCGTCCGTCAGGTGCGGATCGGCTCCCGCCTCCAGGAGGCGACGGACTACCCCGATCTTGCCCCCGGCTGCAGCGTACATGAGGGCAGTCCGGCCATGCAGTCCGCGGCCGTCGGCTTCGGCCCGAGAGACGAGTTGCTCCGCCAGAAGCTCGTTGCCGGAGCGAACGGCTTCGATCAAGGGAGTTTCGGCTTTTTCGGACTGGGACCGGGGGGACGGAGTACGGACGCCCGAAGGGGATTCCGGAGTGGCCGGCTCGCCCGCAGGAAAGCTGCACGTGCTCAGGCCGAGCAACAGCAGTGACGCAACTCGCTGACCTGCCGAGTTGAGCGCGTTGCATCCCAAGCTGGAATACCTCCAAGCCTCGTTTCGCCAGCATTCCGGGAGCAAAAGGCCCTGGCGAAAGCCCCTTAGAAAGAGCTGACGATTGCCTTCCGTCCCGGGGACCGTGGGCACGATGCCGTCCGCGTGCACACCAAACCGGCCTCGACGGCCGGTGTCAGCAGTGAACACGAGGGCCCCGAATCACCGGCTGGGAGGCTTGGTCTCACGACCAACGGATCACCGGCGGCGGGCCGGTGTCACGAGCCAAGGGCTTATTTTAACAGCTCCTCGTTCGGTTTTCGTGGGACTCGCAGACTCATCAAAAACCGGATCACCTGGCGCTGTTGGTTTTTCCTGAGCGCCAAGAAAGCGTTGCGCGCCGAGGCGGCTTCACCGCCGTGGGCCTCGATCGCTTCGAAGAGCGTAGTGGCCCGGCCGTCGTGAATGTAGGGGGCCGTGTCGGCGATTCCCCAGAGCCGTGCCGTGGTGAATTCCCGGTTGGGAATCTCGCCCCGCTCGAAGGTCTCCGCTAGTCCGTCTCCCATGTCGTGGCGCTTCAGGTCCGCGAAGAAGGGGACGTACACACCACCGTTGGGAGAAGGCTCGAAGCCCACTTTGACCAGGTCGATTTCCAGATAGACGTTGGCCCAGGGATCGTCCGGAACCTCGGGATGAGCCAGCGGCAGGAAGCGCGATTGGGTCTCCAGGAACGGCCGGTGACAATAGGCGCAGCCGATCTCCCGGAAGCGGCGGAAACCCTTCTCCGCAGCGTCCGAAAGTGGCTTCATGAAGGGCCGAGGATTGGTGACGTCGAAGATGTGCAGCGCCGTCATTTCACCAACCGTCACCTCGTTCTCGACGCCATCCCCGTCTTCATCGAAGTTTGCACCGACGACCTCGACGGGCTGCATGCCGAAGTGAAACTGCATGGCTCCACGGTCGAAGTCGCGCATGCTGAAGTTTTCGCCCTTGCGTCCGAAGGGCCGAACGATCAGAACGTCTTCCGGATCGTGGGCGTCGTTGTCAGTGAAGCCGATGCCCTCGACGTTGCTCAGGTCGACCTCCCCACCCCCCAGGCTGGTCAGGTAGCCGAAGTTGACTCCGTGGGTGTCCAGAGAGACCGTCGTACCCGCAGGAGAGTCCTGAGCGATGTCCAGCAGCTCCTGCAGATCACTGGTCATTTCTTTGCCCAGCAGCTCCGTGCCTCCGCCACCGAACAGGAATGGGGGATTGGCGAAGCGGCCGTTGTAGTCGGCAACACCGTCGAATTCCAGCGGTAGCGACGGGTCGTGACCCGGCATGAAGAAGACGCGATCATCGAAGGAGTCGGCCACGTCGATCAACGTGGGCACGATGATCGCGTTCTGGACGATCCCCCCGATGCCTGCCAGCCCCAAAGTGGGGGGTTGAGTCCGATTGCTCACGATGGTGTGGCATTCATTGCAGCTTTGAGCATCCAGACCGTTGACCCGCAGCACCAGCCCGTTTCCCTGCAGGGTGGGGCGGTGTCCGAACTCGAAGGGAGGGAACTCGGTTTCGTCGAAAGGCCCGTCCCCCATGCCGTCGAAGGTGTTGAAGGGTGTCGAGAAGACAGCCAGGCCGCGCGCTCGCACCTCTTTGAGCGACAAGTCGCCTTGGCTCAAGCCCTCCACGATTTCCTCGTGGGTGAAACCGTCCGGAAGCGCCGGTCCGCCGATCTGCGCCACCACCAATAGACCCGCGGCGAGCCATGCGAAGCCCGTGAATATGAGTCTCTTCCGTTTCATTTGAGAACCTCCTCTCGTTAGAAACCCGAAAAAAGAGGCTGGTGAGGTTTGGCAGGAAGGCCTGCGAGCCCCGGGTGGCGATCTGGCGAGTATCTGACCGGTGCGCTGGAAAACCCAACTTCACCGATCGGCACAGGGGACCGAACTCTCTCCAGCTGAAACTACACGCTCTGGTCGAATCGAGAAAGCTCCCCGCTGTCGATCAGCGGCTTAGCCCTCCCCGCTGGAGAAAACCAGAGAATCCCATATGTAGGATTGCCGGAAATGTAACATAGGAGGATAGAGTGAATCAAGAGTTTTCGGCTCTGGCGGGACACAGCTGGCTTTCTTCGGAGCCTACGTCGATTCCTGGGCGGTCAACAGATACCTTACCCTATTACGCCGCTGGGCACAGATTGTGGTGGGTGTGCGTCGAGAGCGACTACGGCCTGCCTCCCGGTCTCGCTTGTGCGGCATACACTTTCAACTGACCTTGGTCAGTTCCTGTGCAGGTCACGAGGTCCCCTTGCTCGGTGGTTCCCAGAAGTCGTTCAGCTGGCGTTGGTTCAACCGCCCTCTGCTGCCCGCTTGGGCCGACCCGTACCAATTGGGACGGGTGCAGGGAAAGACTTCGCACCGATTCGTTGCCGAAGCCCCGGGAGACTGTTACGCTCGAGGGAGAAAAGCGACTCAATTGTACCAGCGTTGTGTCGGGCGCCTCCGCCGAGACCGACCAGATGGCAGCTCCCTCTTGCCAATCAGTCATTCGGAGTGACTGAGCTACATCACCGTCAGGAGAGTATTCAATGAGGTGCTCAATCAGCACAAATTCATCCAAGCGTGCAGAAGTCGCCGCCAGCGGGTCGAATACGACGGAGAAGTTCCCATTTGCCCGGACGTGGATCATCGAGCGACGCAAGACCAATCGGATCCACTTAATGTTGGTTCGATCGATCGTTACCGGAAAGAAGGATCCGATTGGCTGGCCAGCACAGGATCTCCGCCTTTTTGGAACAGCTGGAGCGGGAACTCTGGAGTTGGCCGGCGACGACGCGGCGGCGCATCCTGGACGAGGTTCGGGAACACCTGCTGGAGTCGGCGGAATCCCTCGTCCAAGCCGGGTTGGCCGAGGAACGAGCAATCGACCTGACGCTCCAGCGCTTTGGTTCGGTCCAGGAGTTGATCGAGACGTTCGAACAGCTCGAGCCCGAGGCTTCCAAGGCGACTTCCCCCATTGGTCTCGCCGGCGACCCACCCTTCCGCGAGGATGAAATGTTGCGCAAAACACTTCTGCTGTCGGCATCGCTCACTGCCGTCGCTGCCGCGCTGGTGGCGGTGCACTCGGCTCTCTTCGACGATGGATCCGGGACGCTGAATGCCTTGAAGGTTTCAGCCTGCCTGCTGGTAATCCTGGTGGGAGCACTGACCTGGAGGCATGCCGTCGGCCGCGGCCGGGGCGGCGAGTCAGTCCTCCTGGCGGGCGGGATCCTGCTGGTGGCCGCCGGCTCGTCGGGCGCCGTATGGACCTGTCACTTGGCCAGCCTTACGGGCGACTGGGAATTCTGGGCCCTGGCCGTCAACCTGCTGGTCGCCGCGCAAGGGGCGCTGACCGTCTGGCAGCTCTGGAAGCAGGGAAGCCTGGCGTAGGGGATTGGGCGCGAATGTCGTGGGAGCCGGCGGGAACGCAACGCCGCCAGGGTTGCTCTGGGCGTTCGCGCCCTTCCGCCTCTCAGGGGAGCCCCAGGTGTGGGATTCCAGGGCTCTGCCAAAACACCGCTGTCCCGCCAAAAGAATGGGCTCGACTCTGGATTCCGACAAGTGGACAATGAGGGCATTCGTGAGGAGGCGAACCGGTCATGGGTAAGAGCGGCGGGTTCATGGCCAATAACTTCGGGTTGCTGTTTGGCGGTATCTGGCTTGTCGTCGGGGTGCCGTTTCTCATTGTCGGATTGTGGCAATGGCAAAGCCAGGGACGCTTCGCTGAAGAAGCGGTTCGGGTCGAGGGAAAGGTCCTGACGAAGGAAATCACGCGGGCCAGCAGGGAGAGCCGCAGCAGCACTCGCTACTCCGTCCGGTATCGGTTCGAGGCCCTGGACGAGCAATCATACGAAGGCCGGCAGGACATCGATGTCGATTTGTGGGAGGCCTTGGAGGAGCAGGGTCCGATCGAGCTCGAGTACATCCCGGATGACCCGCACACGAACCGGGTGGCCGGGCAAGGCGATTGGGTGCTGGTTTCCGTGTTCACTCTGCTGGGGGGCGCGTTCACGCTGGCGGGCGGCATCATCTTTGGGATCTCGCTGCGCAAGAAGCTGGCGCGTTCCAGGCTGCGCAGGGAAGGGCAACTGGTGGGCGCGACCGTCACCGGCTTGCAAGAGACCAACATGTCGGTCAACCGGGTGCGGCAGTGGCGAATCCTCTACAGCTACCGCGACCTGTATGGAGTCGAGCACCAGGGAAAGAGCGGCTACCTGTCGCCCCAGGAGGCGCAGCGTTGGGAAGAGGGAGATCAGGGGCAGGCCTACCACGATCCGCAACAGCCCGAAAAGAGCCTCTGGGTCGGCAACGAATCCTGACGAGGGCTCGTCGCCGGGAGCTGCGAGCGCCGCGTCGATGCGTGCGTCGCAGTCGAGTACCCGAGAGGTCGTACCATGGGCCCCCGAAGGCCCCGGGAAAGCGCGCAGCAGAACCAATCGAGTCTCTCAGCCTCTACGCTTCCTCTCGCCTTCCCGCCGTCTCGATGCCGCCTCACGGAGCAATCCGGGCTAGCGCCGCCGCCGCCTGATCCGTTAAAGTGGCGGGATGCAACTGGATGGAGTCTTTCCCGCTGTCACGACCCCCTTCACCTCGAACGGAGATGTCGATCTGGACGCGCTGGAAGGAAATCTGCGCGTCTTTTTCGCCTCCCAACTGCGGGGCGTTCTGCTGCTGGGCTCCACAGGAGAGTCGGTCCACTTGAGCGAGAGAGAAATGCTCTCCATCCTGGAACGAGGCAGCCAACTGCTCCCTTCGGACAAGCTGTTGCTGGTGGGAGCGCCGGCCGGCAGCCTCCAATTGGCGGCTGCCTGGACGAAACGGTTGGAGGGGTATCCGGTAGCCGCCCTGTTGGCCGGAGCGCCGTCCTACTTCAAGGCACGCATGACGGCCGAGGCGCTCTACCGCTACTACCAGGAACTGGCTGACGCAGCTCCTTTTCCTCTGCTGCTGTACAACGTGCCGCAGTTCTCAGGGCTGTCCCTGCCGGTGGAGGCGGTGGTGCGGCTGTCCCGGCATCCGCGCATCATCGGGATGAAGGAGAGCAGCGGCGACTTGATTTATGCACAGCGCATCCTGGCGGCGACGGGCTCGGACTTCCAATTCCTCACCGGCTCGTCGCAAGTGCTGGGGCCGAGCCTGACGCTGGGAATCCGGGGAGCCATCCTGGCCGTGGCGTCCGCCCTGCCCGATCTGCCGGTTCGGCTGATCGAGGCGTTCCTGGCTGGAGAGGAGATCGGTGAGCTCCAGGGGTGCCTGTGTCGGTTCTCCGATCGGGTCAGCGGTCAATACGGTATTCCGGGCTTGAAGCATGCCATGGATCTGCTGGGTTTGCGGGGCGGCCACAGCCGCTTGCCGCTGCTGCCGCTCGAGGAAGACGAGAAGCTGGCCATTGCGAGCGCGCTGAATGAGCTGGGGCTTCGCGCCGCAGGAAGCGCGGGAGGGGTGCGCTCATGACGCGGTTACTCCGGCCCGGGGGACCATGGCTCGTTGCGCCGTGATCTAGAATCGAGAGCCTCGAACTGATTTCAACCATGACGAGTGTTGACGTTCTGGCCATTGGTGCGCATCCGGACGACGTGGAACTGGGCTGCGGTGGAACGCTGCTGGCGTTGGCAAAGCTGGGAAAGAGCAGCGCGGTCATCGATCTGACCAGGGGTGAGTTGGGGAGCCGGGGGACGCCCCGGCAACGAGTCCAGGAAGCGCAGTCCGCGGCCCGACTGCTGGGCCTGGCCTTTCGGGAGAACCTGCAGTTGGAAGATGGAGAAATCACTGTCACCCGGGAGGCGCGGTTGCGGTTGATCGAGATCATTCGAACCTGCCGTCCGCGTTTGGTGATCACGCATTCGGCCACCGGCCACCCCGATCACGGGCAGACCTGCCGGCTGGTTCGAGAGGCGGTGCATCATTCCGGCCTGGCCAGGATCGGTGCCGGCGGCGAGCGCCACCGCCCCGACAAGATCGCCTACTGGCTGGAGTTCCGCCAGAGTCGTTCCCCCGAAATCGTGGTGGACGTTTCGGGCGTCTACGAGGAGAAGGAGGCTGTGTTGCGGTGCTATCGCTCGCAGTTGCACCAGCCCGATTCAGAGCAGCCGGAGACCTATTTGAGCCGCCCCGATTTCCTGGATCAGATCCGCGCCCAGGCCCGACATTTCGGCAGCCTCGTGGACTGCCAATACGGGGAGGGATTCCTGCTGTCGAGGCTACCGAGGGTAGGGGATCTATCGGAATGTTGAGAGAGTTCGAGTGACTCTTGCGAGTGACCCTCGGTGATGACGGCGCTCCTGCGGGGCCAAGGCTCGAGCTCGTACCACCATCCAGGCCCCCCGGCCGCCGGCTCCGCGCCTCGAGCCCACCAGGCCCATTTGAAAGCTGGCGGTCGAGTGGTAGAATGCGATAAGTTTCGCACCTGGGGTGCATCTGACGGGGTCCGCGACAAGCCGTCGGGCTTTGCTGAGAGAATCGGGAGTCGGGCTTGCAAGGCGAGCCGAGGGGGCCGGGAGCAGCTCTTGCAGGGGTAGAGTTCGTTCATGTTCGTACGCCACAAGCAAGTTTACTCGACGATTCTTTTCATGGCCGACTGGGCCGTCAGCTTGGTTGCGCTGGCACTCGCGTACTCCTTGCGCAGCCTGGTCCGCTTCAGCCCACTGGAGCTGAGCCAGCACTTCAATCCCCAGCTGTTGCCGTTTCGGGAATACCTGTTTTATTTCCTGCTCGTCCTTCCCGCCTGGCTGGCACTGCTGTGGGTGACCCAGCGCTACGACACGGCGTTGCACCTGCCTGCGCGCCGCCAGGCCTCCCGGCTAGCGCGATTCTTCCTGATCTCCGGACCGCTGATGGCGCTGCTGACCTATACCTTCAAGCTCGAGGTGAGCCGCCCCATCTTCTTTCTGTTCCTGATCAGCGCCGGAGCACTGATGGGACTGAACCGGGTCCTGCTGGTCTGGGTCCTGCGCAGCCGCAACATCAACGAGCACAATCAGATCCACATTTTGATCGTGGGCACCAGTGAGCAGGCGCGTCGTCTGGCCCGGCGCATGGAGAGCTTCCAGCGTTGGGGCTTTCGCGTGGTGGGGCATCTGCTGGCCAACGGCGAGCAGCAGGCCGAAGGTATCAAGATACTGGGCGCGCTCGAGGACCTGCCCCAGCTGTTGCGCGAGGGGCTGGCGGTGCATGAGATCGTCTTCTACAGCGCCGACGTCAAGGATCTAGCCGACTCGGAAGAAATGATTCGCCTGTGTGAAGATCTCGGCATCCGGATTCGGATGGCGGCCGATTTCCTGCCCACGGCGGCGTCGCGCATCTCAGTGGATTTCCTGGAGGAGTTGCCGCTGCTGACGTTGTCGACGGTCCCCGAGCACAGCTTGCCGCTGGTGGCGAAGCGAGTGTTGGATTTCTTGGTGGCCTCGGCGGGCCTGGTTTTGTTTTTCCCTTTGATGGCCGCTACCGCCTTCCTGATCAAGCTCAGCTCGAGGGGCCCCATTTTCTATCGCCAGCTGCGCTGCGGACAGTTCGGGCGGCCGTTCGTCCTGGTCAAGTTTCGCACCATGGTCGAGGGAGCCGAGGACCGGTTGTGGGAAATCAAGCACCTCAATGAAATGTCCGGCCCAGTCTTCAAGATGCGCAACGATCCGCGCGTCACCTGGCTGGGGCGCTTCCTACGCAAGTCCAGCATCGACGAGCTGCCTCAGTTCTGGAACGTGCTCAAAGGCGAGATGAGCATCGTGGGGCCTCGGGCCCCCGTTCCCGAGGAAGTCCGCCACTACTCGATCAAGCAGAGGCGCCGCCTCAGCGTCAAGCCGGGGATCACGTGCCTCTGGCAGGTGTCGGGCCGCAGCGAGATCGATTTTCAGCAGTGGATGGACCTGGACCTCCAGTACATCGACAACTGGTCGTTGTGGCGAGACTTGCACATCATGCTCCTGACCATACCCGCCGTCTTCACCGGGCGGGGCGCCAGATAGCATCCGCCCCCGCCCCGTGCAGCAACGCGGGGCTTGGTGCCCCATTTTGGGGGACAGGGCAAGTTCCCTCGACCGGGTTTCCCCGCCGAGGCTCGGAGGATCCTGTCCTGTCTCCGGAATCGAATCCGGGTCTCGGGAGGGATCACAGGATCGACAGGATCCGGAGTGGCGACTCCGCGAAAGATGATCGACCCATCGGAACACCAGGACCAGCGGGCACAGCAGCCTGAGCCCATTCAGCCGGTGGGTCAGACGGCGTCGACCAGTTGGTCCTTGTACTGCAACTGGTAGAGTTTGAAGTAGATGCCGCGCTGCCGCAGCAGCTGCTGATGGGTGCCTTCCTCCCGAATTTCGCCCCGGTGAAGCACGACGATCCGATCGCAATGCTGGATGGTCGACAGACGGTGGGCGATGATCAGGGCGGTGCGCCCCTCCATGAGCTCTGCCAGCGCCTTCTGAATGAGCTGTTCGGTTTCCGTGTCCACCGACGAGGTCGCCTCGTCCAGGACCAGAATTCGGGGATCGTGGGCCAGCGCACGGGCGAACGCCAGGAGCTGTCGCTGTCCCACCGAGAGCGCCGAGCCCCGTTCCCGCACGGGGGACTGGTAAGCAGCGGGCAGCCGCTGGATGAAGCGGTCAGCCGCCACCCGGCGAGCCGCCTGTTGAGCCGCTGAATCCGTGACCCGCCCGCTCCAGAGCCGGATGTTGTCCCCGACGCTGCCGTTGAACAGAAAAACGTCCTGTAGTACGACCGCGATCGATTGCCGCAAGGCCTCCGGTTCCCACTGTCGGAGGTCCGTCCCGTCGACCCGAACGGCCCCTTCACAGACGTCGTAGAGCCGTCCCAGGAGGTTGATCAGCGTCGTCTTTCCCGAACCGGTTGCCCCCACGATGGCGACTTTCTCTCCCGGCTCGACTCTCAAATCGACTCCGTGCAGCACCGGCGTCCCTTCCCGATACCAGAAGCTGACTCGATCGAAATGGATCTGGCCCTGCACGGGGGCACGGTGCGGCCGCTGGGGCGGTCGAATGGTCGGTCCCGTGTCCAGGAGTCCGAAGATGCGTTCTGCGCTGGCCATGGCGCTCTGCAGGATGTTGACCTTTTCGCTCAAGTCGCTGATCGGTTTGTAGAAGCGTTCCGAATACTGAATGAAGGCTACGACTGCTCCCAGGGTGAGCCCGGCGTCCAGGACCTGGATGCCGCCCGCCCAGAGAATCAGGGCGATCGCCAGGGCCCCCACCAGGTTGACGGCGGGGTAGAAGACGGCATAGTAGAAGATGGAGTCGAGGTTGGCCTGCATGTGCCGGCGGTTGTGCTTTTCGAACTCTCCGAACTTACGCCCCTCCTGAACGAACATCTGGGTGACCGCCATGCCGGTGAAGCTCTCCTGCAGGAAGCCGTTGATGGCGGCTACGGCCCCCCGAACGCGGCGGTAGCTGTCGCGCACCCGCAGCTTGAACCAGAGCGTGAGCAGGAAGAGCAAAGGAATCACTGAAAAGCAGACCAGGGCCAGCTTCCAGTTCATCAGGAGCATGATCACAACGATTCCGAGCAGCGAGAAGGCGTCTCCGAAGACGCTCACTACGCCGGACGTGAACAAGTCGTTCATGACGTCGACATCATTGGTGATGCGCGTGATGATGCGGCCGGCCGGCGTGCGGTCGAAGAAGGCCGCGTCCTGTTTCTGCAGGTGCCCGAAAAGCTGGCGGCGCAGGTCGGACATGACCTGCTGCCCGATCCAGTTGGTCCAGTACGTCTGGAGATAACCGAGTCCGAACTGGGCGATCAGGAGCAGCAGAAACAGCAAGGTGATGTAGAGCAATCCCTGCGGATCCTCGTTGCGGATGGGTCCGTCGATGGCGACCTTGGTGAGATAGGGGCCAGCCAGGCGAACCGCCGACAATCCCAGCAGCAGCACCACGGCCGTGGCCACGACCTTTCGGTAGGGAGCCAGGTAGCCGAACAGCCTGCGTGCCAGGTGGGAATCGTAGCCGCTGCGGTCTTTCTCTTCCCAGGGAGCCGTCATTCGATTCCAAGCTCCTCCTGTAAGAGCTGCCGCTCATAAAGCTGCCGGTAGAGTCCCTCCTGATCCACCAGTTGGCGATGCGTGCCGCGTTCGACGATTCGGCCCTCGTCCATGACCAGGATCTGGTCGGCCCCCTTCACCGTCGAAATCCGATGGGAAATGACAATCGCCGAGCGCTTTCGCAGCTGCCCTGCCAGCCGCTCCAGAATGCGTTCCTCCGTCTGGGTGTCCACGCTGGACAGTGAATCGTCCAGGATCAGGATGGGAGCGTCCACGAGCAGCGCGCGACTGATGGCGATGCGCTGTTTCTGGCCCCCCGACAGGGTCACCCCGCGCTCGCCCACGAAGGTGTCCAACTGCTCGGGAAATCTCTGGATGTCGGACCAGATGTCACTGGTGCGGGCCATCTTTTCGACCTGGTCCCGGGTGGCCTGGGGGCGTCCGAAGGCGATGTTTCCGCGCACCGTGTCCGAGAATAGGAACGTGTCCTGAGGAACGTAGGCGATGCGGCGGCGCAGGACTTCCAGCGGGATGTCGTTCAGATCCTCGCCGTCGATGCGGATCTGGCCGCGCTCCACGGGATAGAAGTGACAGAGCAGGTTGGCCAGTGTGGATTTCCCCGATCCGGTGCGGCCCACGATCGCCAGTGTGGAGCCGGCTGGCACCTCGAAGCTGATGTCCTGCAGGGCCTGGGGTCCGTCGTAGGCGAAGCTCAAATCGGAAACTTCAATGGAACCGGCGGTGATGTCTGTCGCTGAAGAGTTCGGAACCGAGATTGCCGGTCGTGAGTCCAGCAGGTCTTGGATTCGCCGCATCGATGCAGAGCCGCGTTCCACGATGTTGATCACCCAGCCCAGGGCAATGGTGGGCCAGGTGAGCATGGCCAGATAGGCCATGAAGGCGACCAGGTCTCCCAGGCTGATTTCACCCAACGTCACCTTCCATCCCCCCAGGCCGAGCAGGGTCAGCGAAGAGAGCCCCAACAGCAGGGCCAGGCTGGGGTGGAAGAGTCCCGAGATACGGGCCAGACCCAGGCTGCGATCCACGTAGATCCGGTTGCTCTCGGCGAAGCGCCGGACGAAGGCCGGCTCCTGGTTGTAGGCTTTGACCACCCGCATGCCCGCCACGTTTTCCTGAACCAGCGAAGTCAGTTCCGAGAATTGCTCCTGAATGCTTCGAAAGCGTCGGTGGATCTGGCTGCCGAAATAGCGGGCGCAGACCGAGACCGCCACCAGTGGAATCAGGGTGTACAGGGCCAGCGACGGGTCGATCGAGATCAGCAGGCTCACGGTCAGAACAGTGGTGAACAGGGTGTTCAGAGAGTACATGATGCCCGGCCCCAGGACACTGCGCACGGCGCTCAGGTCGTTGGTGGCACGCGACATCAGGTCCCCCGTGGTGTAGCGCTGGTAAAACGAAGGGGTGAGGCGCAACAGATGGGCGTACAGGTCGCTGCGGAGGTCGAACTCGAGGCGCCTGGAGGTGCCGATCAGCACGCTGCGCATCAGGAAACGGAAGACCCCCTCCAGAGCGCTGAGCCCCACCAGGACCGTGGCGTAGATCAGTAGCTTGTCACGGGTGACTTCCAGCCTCAGGTCGTCGATGGCGCGTCCCAGCACCCAGGGTGTGACTACCGCCACCGCGTTGGTTGCCAGCACCATTCCGGTCCCCAGCAGCAGCTTGGCGCGATAGCGGCCCAGATAGGGAATCAGACCGGCCAACGGGTGTTCAGCGAATCTCGAACCCTTCAACATGCGGAATCTGGTTGCCTTCGGCGTCCCGGAAAGCGATTCGGTAACCGTAGATCAGGGGGGAGTTCTCCGTGTAACGCACCTCGAATTTCCCCGATTGGGCCGGGGCCAGCGGAGTTGGCTTCACCTGTGCACTCACCTCGTCCAGCACCTGGCGCTGCGCGTCCAGCACCTCGATGTGCGCCGTGATCGAGGCGAGAGCCTGATCCTGCTGGTTCCAGACCTGCCCCTCCAGACTGAACCCCTCGAAGAAGCGTTCGTAATCGACTGCGGTCAGTCGCAACGGCGTCTCACGCCAGCTGGCCTCGGTGGCGAAGTTGTGCAGGAAAGGGAGGGGAGCGAAGCTGCACAGCAGGAAGGTGGCCACGGAAACGACGCCCGCCAGCAGAAACGAGTAGAAAAACGGCCGCAGGCGGTTGGACGGGGTGAGCTGGAGGGCGGTGTCCTGGGCTTCGTCCAGGCCCAGTGCCTCGCTCAGCTCCGCGTCCAACTGCTCGTGCATCAGGTCGGCCAGCCCCCGGCGTCGTCGCCGCAGGCGGGTCCAGCTGTAGAGCGCCAAAATGAGGAAGCTGCCCAGGAAGGCCAACAGCGCCCAACGCACGCTTTGCTCCAGAATGATGAGTGCTTCCGGGTTCATGTTTCACTCGACAAGGGTGGTTTCCCGAGGCCCAAGCAAAGCGGCTCACGGCCGCTTGCGCTCCGGGCCGATTACCTGAGGGTTGATTTCGGCGTCCTGGATGTAGCCAGGTTCACGTTCCCAGAAGCCCTTCTTGGGTGCAGCCAGGGAGAAGGACTGGCCGAAGAGGTTGCGTCCGATCAGGTTGAGCAGGTCAGTCTCCAGACGGCCATTGGAGGGAATGTTGACCCAGCTTTCCGCACCCAGGAATTCCCGTTTGAGAGCCCGGATGTTGACGTCCACGGTCAGCAGGGTCTGCTTGTCGTCGATCAACGTGAGCCCGACGTCGTACTGATACTGGACGCTCTTCCACACAGCGTCGATCAGCTTGGGCCTTTCGCCGATCTTTTCGATATGGCTCTCGGTGAGCAGGCCCGAGCTGAATTCGCGGAACGGAGTCATGAACCGCCCCTGGGCGCGATCCTTCAAAAGGAGCGGCTCCTCCTGCTCGGTCTCGAGCTCGGTTTCAGTGACCTTCCAGACGGTCTCGAACGGCACGTGCAGCCGCAAGGGAGGCGGTAGATTGCGGCGTCCCGCCGGCGGTACCTGGAAGGCGAGACCCAGCAAGCACAGGATGCAGAAAATACTGCGAGCTGTCATGCCTTCATTCTAGTCGATTTGGCCGTGGGCCGCTCGAATCGCGCTGAGCCGCGACCCGAATCCCGGAGCTGGCTTGGCTCGTCGATGGGGAGCTTCCCGCCGCCGGCGGGCAGCTCACCCGTCGCGCCCACTTGGCGCCGGTCCGAACAAGCCTCTACAATAGTGAGGATGAGGAGTGTTCCGGAAATCCTCGAGTCGGTTCAGGCAGGGAAACGCCTCACGCCCGAGGAGGGTCTCGTGCTGCTGCGGTCGCACGATCTGGCCGCCATCGGCGAAGCGGCCGATTGCGTCCGTCGCCGCAAGCATCCCGGCAACATTGTGTCGTTTCTGATCGACCGCAATATCAACTACACCAACGTCTGCGTGGCACGTTGCACCTTCTGCAACTTCTATCGCAAGCCCAGGCACGAGGAAGGCTACCTTCTGGAGCACGAGGAGATCTTTCGCAAGATCGAGGAAACGCTCCAACTGGGGGGAACTGGGATTCTCATGCAGGGGGGCATGAATCCCGACTTGAAGATCGATTACTACGAAGATCTGTTGCGCTCCATCCGCCAGCGCTTCCCGATTCACCTCCACTGCTTTTCCCCCCCGGAAATCGTGGTCCTGGCAAGGCTGAGCCGGATCTCCTTTCGGGAGGCCATCCGTCGCCTCAAGGCGGCGGGCTTGGATTCCATCCCAGGGGGGGGCGCCGAGATCCTGACCGAACGGATGCGCCGGGAAATCGGTCCGGGCAAATGTACTGCGCAGGAGTGGCTCGACATCATGCGCATTGCTCACGAAGAGGGCCTGCTGACGACCGCCACGATGATGATCGGGGGGGGCGAGACTTTGGAGGAGCGGGTGGAACACCTGGAGAGACTGCGCCGCCTGCAGGATGAGACCGGAGGGTTCGTGGCGTTCATTCCCTGGAACGTCCAGCTGGAAGGGACGCCGATGTCCCAGACCATCAAGACCGAGGTTTCAGCGGTTGAGTATCTTCTCCTGCTGGCGGTCAGCCGCATCTACCTGGACAATATCCAGAACATCCAAGTCTCGTGGTTGACGCAAGGCTTGAAAGTGGCCCAGATTGCCCTGCATTTCGGCGCCAACGACGTGGGCAGCATCATGATCGAGGAGAACGTGATCAGTTCGGCCGGAGCCCACCGCAAGGCCACCAGCCAGGATTTGATCCGGCTCGTGGAAGAAGCCGGCTACGTCCCCGCCCAGCGCGACACGCTCTACCGACAGCTGCGCAAGATTGCCTGAGATCGGCCCGCCAGCATCGATCCAAGCCCCTGATCGGGTCCGCAATTCGCAATTTGCCCGGTCCCCAACCAGGTCTTCAATCGACTGGCACTTCGCGGCACTTTCGATCCGTGGAGTCTCGAGAATCTGCCGTCCGTAAAGCTTCGGTTCCCGGGTGATAGAGTGTTGCCATGGGGGAGTCGAAACGGGTTTTGCTGACTGGTGCGAGCCGGGGCCTGGGACGCGCGATGGTGGATGGATTCGCTCGGCGCGGGCATACCGTGCTGGGCTGTGCGCGCTCACGACAGCAGATTGAGGAACTGCGCCATCGCTATCCGCGCCCGCACCGTTTCGAGACCGTCGATGTGTGTCTCGAAGAGGAAGTTCGCCGCTGGGCTGAAATCATCCTGGCCGATTTCGGCCCACCCGACTTGCTGCTCAACAACGCGGCTTTGATCAACCGGAACGCACCCCTGTGGGAAGTCCCCGGCGAAGAGTTTTCGAAGGTCGTGGATGTCAATATCAAAGGCGTGTATCACCTCGTTCGTCACATCGTACCGGCGATGGTCGAGCGTGGCAGAGGCGTGATCGTCAATTTCAGTTCCGGCTGGGGGCGGTCCACGTCGCGGGAGGTGGCTCCCTATTGCGCGACCAAATGGGCCATTGAAGGCCTGACGCGCGCATTGGCCCAGGAATTACCGGAAGGGATGGCGGCGGTGCCTCTCAATCCAGGAGTGATTCACACTCAGATGTTGGAGAGCTGCTTTGGACCAAGCGCGGCTTCCCATCCGAGTCCCCGACAGTGGGCGAGACGAGCCGTTCCATTTCTCTTGGGCCTGGGACCCAAGGACAACGGACGACCGATGAGTGTTCCCGCTTGAGCCGAGTTGCGCCGTCAGTGGCGGGAAACGGGAGTTTTCCGGCACCTCCACTCCGGTGCAACCACACCGAGCCCTCGCCTCGAGAGAGACCTGGCCCATTGAAACTTCCACCTGATTCGGTTAGAAAGGAGTGCAACAGTGAAGCCTTCTCGCGGAAGGTGAATCCCGACCTGACGAAACGAGTTGAAACAAACGGAGGAACAAAATGAGCGGGAGAATTCTGCTTCCGGCACTGGCGGTCATTCTGATGGCCCCGGCGATCGCAAAGAAAGCAACAAGTTCAGGTCACACCTACCCTTCGACTCCCCGAGAACGCGCCAAAGTCGTTGCCGCAGCCGAGAGTTTCGAGGGGTCCGAGGAGCAGCCCGGACGAACGGTGACCCAACGACGAAGAGTTCCCGAGGGAGTGAAGCTGGAGGGAAATCGACTGAGCCTCGAGAAAGGCTACGAATTCGAAATCGCGGCCAGAAACAGGCTGGTTTTGAGAAAGCAGGGAGCAGCCGGAGTCAAGGGCACTTTCAGTTGCACCTGTTCTTCGAGTGGTTCCAGCAACTGCAAGGTCAGGATCATCGACGGAATCATCGCATGCGAGGGGAGCTGTTCCGTTGGTGGCACGTGCATATTCGAGGTGGTCGTGAAGCAGTGATGAATTGAACACTCTCACGAAGAACCCAGTCCATTCCTCAGACTCGCGCGAGAGAGAATACCCCTGCCCTGGGAGGAAGCTCACTCCAGATTTCGTTCTCTCTTCTCTTTATCTTTTGGGGACTATCTTTTGGGGACAGGGCAAACTTCATCGACCTTCTAGTTGGGAGTCTAGTTGGAGACAGGGACAGGGCACTCTCGGGAGTGAGGACAGGGCAATTTTTTTGTAGGAGGCAAGCCGGACAAAGTGCCCTGCCCCTCGTGCTCCTTCCCGTACCCCGTGACTCATTCTTCACGAACTGGGGCTCGGCTCCAGGGGAGTCACCGGTAGAGTGGTGAACTGGCCGGGCTGGCGGCCGAGCTCAAGGGCCGTGGCAGTGACTTGGCCGTCGATCACTTCGACCACCACTGTTCCTACGAAGTCGGTGGTGTCGACCTCGGGAAAGAGGCCATCGATGAAGCGGGCCAGGTGGGCCCGGGCCACGAAATCTTCGATCGTCGTGGTCGCAATCTGCTGACCATCACTGTAGAGCGTCAGCACGAGAGTGACCGGCCTCACTTCCCGGCTGAAGATGGCCAGACCGGTGTTGATACCTCCCGCCTGGCGTCGCACCGGGACAATGAAACCGTCCATCGGGGGACTCGCCCCCACGCCCGCAATCCCGATTGCGGGGATGCTGAAGCGGATCACTCCTCCCAGGCGGAGGTTTGAGAGAACCCGTGCGGAGCCCTCGACCAAATCGCCTTGGCCGTCCGTCGACAGCGTGATGCTGGCTCGCGGAGGGATGGAGAACTCCACCTCTGAACCGGCCTGAAGGGGAATGATTCGATGAGCGGACGCTGATCCAGTGTCCCCCACGATCGTGACCTCCAGGGGAAGTCCTTCGTTTCCGGCAAAGGAAATCGTGCCCGAAGCTGTCTGGTCGGCGGTGGGGTTGGCCAACACGATGTCGCTGGTGAACCCCTGGCCGTTGCCGAACTGAGCCATGTACAGGGTCTCGCCGGAGCGATAGGCGAGTGTTCGTCCCGAAGCGGTCTGGTCGCTCCTGCGGCCCCCGAAGATGATTGTTCCCCCTTCGCCAGTGGCCGTGGCCCCGGACAGTACTAGGGCCTCAGGCATGTCGAGACGTCGCGTCCAGGAATCCGTGGCGGGATCGTACTCCCAGGTGGCTCGGCTGAAACCCTCGGGGCTCACGCCGCCAAAAACCAGCACTCGATCTCGCTGATCATCGTAAGCTCCGGCCAGGCTGGACAGAGCCACGGGCAGATCGGCCCGCCGGGTCCAGCTTTGAGTGGCGAAGTCGAACTCCCAAACTTCGCTCGAGATGCCAGACGCGTTGGCACCGCCGATCACCCAGGCTTTCGACGAGTTGCCATTCTGAAGCGGCTGCTGACCATTGGCGGGTCCGGGGGGGATATTCTGGACCACGGTGCTATGAGAGCGCTGGGTGGGCCCGCTGTCGGGGAGTAGCGTCTCCCATTGGTTGGTCTCCTCGTCGTACGTATGGATCGCGCCGTCCTCGGTGGCAAACAGGTAGCCGTTGTTGTCGTGTGAGGCGGCTCCTCCGGCGACCTGGTGCGGGCCTGGATAGAATTCGATCTCCTGCCAGGTCCTGGCGACGGTGTCGAAGCGCCACGCGTCCGGGATGAACTGGGAGTCGGCGCCGCGGCCGCCCGCAATGTAAAGGTAGCGGTCCGAGACCCAGGAGACGTGACCCCAGCGCCCCGCGGGCCAGGGGTCAATGAAAGGCACTTCGTTCCATTCAGGATCAAAGCCAGTCTCCCCATCAAAGCCAAACTCCCAGAGTTCATCGAAGACGTCTCCTTCGTCGCTCCGACCTCCGAACATGTACACTCCGCTCAGGGTGTGGCCAGAGCGGCTCTCAGGACCCTCCGTGTCGACCGAGCGATAGTCTCCATCGGCCCGCACGAAGGCTGGCACGGAGATCGTGATTGCCAGTAAGCTGAGTCGTAAAGTTCGCCTTGTCATAGCTGGACCCCCTTCCAGAAATGCGGCTCGAAAGCATTCTGCGTGTACCGGATTCTCTAATCCGTCGAATGCAGACAGCGAAGCAACTTCTATACCGCTGTCGGCTCGCCAATCGGTTGCCGAGTCCCCTCGGATCGGGGATGACCGGCGCAGAAGGCGGTCGATCCCGGCCCGGGAGCTGCTGCGGCTCGATTGGCCTGCGATTCGCATTTGATGCGTCGCGAAGCGCGGGAAGCCTTGTGCTGAAGGGCCTTCCGGCCGAGCCGAGGCAGCCAGCCCAATGTGCCAGAGAGTCATTCGAGGCGCGGCCACCCGAGCCAGCCCGGGTCATCCTCAGAGCGCAAGGGGAGCGCGGGGGACTGTTCAGATTGAAGAGGTGGGTTCGGAGTGTGTGAACAGTGATGCTTCCAGCAGGCAGTGTAATAAGCACCCCCCACGGGTCAGATCACCCAACCAGGCAGCCGCGCCTCAGCGATTCTCCGTCCCCGGCAGAGTGCGCAGAAGGGAATCATAGGGGACAGGGCAAGATTCAGGACAACCGTTGCATCCAGACCCCCAGGAGCTCACCGCTGAAACCCGATCGAAGGCTCTTGGGAGATAGGGCAGATGTGACGCCTGCCAGGCGGCGCGGGCCAGGATTCCAGCAGCTTCGTGAATTTCCCTTGGCTCTCGCCAGGCTGGGCAGACTGGGGACAGGGCAGAATCGGACGGGCCGGGTGACAGGGGCTGGACAACTCTGTGGCAGCTCGTTTCCATCAGGGAACGGAATTGCGCCTAAGATTAATAACTTTTTTACGGCTATTTAGATTATAGGTTCTAATGTGAAAAATGAGTAAAAGTCGAGCGCGTGTCAGGCAGCCATTCGGGGTTTGTGGGGAGGGTGGCGAGGGTGGCGAGGGTGGGCTTCGAGTCGTCAGAGAGGTAGGGCAGCGATGAGGGTGGGAGTGGGTTGTGAATCGCAACGAGTCGACCGTGTGTGAGGATGCCGGCCAACGGTTGAGCCTCGTCTGGGCCCTCGACGTAGGCGGCAGACAGGCTGGGGACAGGGCAGAAGTCGGACCGAGGCCGGCTGACGGGGACGAGGTGGGAACGAACGGAGAATGAGGACAGGGCAGGATTCACACACTCTCCGTCTGCCTTCAGACCTCCAGACCTCCCGGGGTCACAGCTGGAAACCGGGTCGAAAAACCTGGGGACAGAAAAACCTGGGGACAGCGAAAAACCTGGGGACAGGGCACAGATCCGCCCGTGCGGATGGCCGGCTGGGGACAGGGCACAATCGGACCGACGCCGGGTCGAACCCCCGAGCACAAGCGGGAGAGGGGACGGGAAAGGGGACAGGGCAATTCTCTTTCAGCCGGGTGTCCAGTACGGGATCTAATAGGAGAAGAGTTCTATTTTATGAAGATATTTAGATTCTAGAATCTAATGTGACACGTGAGTGAAAATCGAGCCTCTCTGGACAGCGACTCGGTTGCTGTGGAGAGGGGATGGCGAAGGCTGGCAGTGGAGGCCTGGGATCGGTGGATCGGCAGGGGCGCGATGGACGGCGAGGGGGTGAATGGGAACGCCTCGGCTGGGGTGCCAGGCCGCCGGCGAAGAGTCGCGGATCGGCCGGGCCGTCGACCAGGAGCGCTGGCGCGCGGGTTTGGCGAGGGATGCTGGCTTTTACGACTTCGCCGGCACGGCCGGCGTCGAGACGGGCTCGCGTGCCGCCCAGTTCTCGAGCTGCTCCCAGCGCTCGTCCACCATCCGTTGCAGGTGCTGGACGTCCCGCTCGCTCAGATGGCTGAAGCGGCCCTGCAGGCGCAGGTACTCTTCGAGCGGTTGCGGGTCGGCCACCGGGCTGAGCCGGCAGCGCAGGCCGTCTTCGATTTCGAAGAGGGGAAACATCCGTGTCTGGACGGCCAGACGGGCCAGCTTGATCGCGAGCTCGGAGGGGATCTTCCAGCCCGGTGGGCAGGGCGCCAGCACGTGCAGGAAACGCATCCCTTCGATGTCCCGGGCGCTTTGCACTTTCCGCACCAGGTCATCCGGGTGAGCCACGGATGCGGTTGCGGCGTAGGGGATCCCGTGAGCCGCCATGATCCGCATGATGTCCTTCTTGGACTGTTTCTTGTAATCGGGAGTCGTGGTAGTCCAGGCGCCCCAGGGGGTTGCCGAGCTGCTTTGGACACCCGTGTTCATGTAGGCCTCGTTGTCGTAGCACACGTAAAGGATGTTCTCGTTCCGCTCGGCGGCTCCGGAAAGTGCCTGAAGTCCGATGTCGAAGGTCCCGCCGTCTCCCGCCCAAGCCATGACCGTGGTCTCGCGGTCCCCCTTGCAGTCCAGCGCGGCCCGCACCCCGCAAGCCGACGCGGCTGCTGTCTCGAAAGCCGTGTGCAACACGGGGACGCGGAGGGCCGAATAGGGGAAGGGGCCCGCGATGATTGACCAGCAACAAGCCGGGATTACCACGACGGTCTTCTCGCCCAGGCCTTTGAGCACGTGGCGCATGGCCAGAGCGGCGCCGCAGCCCTGGCAACCCAGGTGCCCCGTGCTGAGGAGTTCTTCTTCGGGAAACGGGAAATGGACCTGACTCATGGCTTTCCCCCTATCCACACGAGGTCTTCCGGCTGGGCATGATCCGTCGCGTAGTCGATCACCTCCCGCAGGACGGCGGGTGTGATGTCGCGGCCCCCAAGTCCCGCCACGAAGCCGAAGACCGGGATTTGGAGGTGGTTGTACAGGGCGGCCTTGACCTCCTGCGCGAAGATCCCGCCGGCTCCGAAGCCGATGTTCCGGTCCAGCACGGCCACCTTTCGCGCCGTGGACAGGGCCTCGAGGACCTGCCGGGCCGGGAAGGGGCGAAAGAGCCGGATCTTCAGCAGCCCGATGGGACGTCCCTGCTCGCGCAACTCGTCGATGACGACTCGTGCCGTGCTGGTGGCGGTACTGGAGGTCACCAGAATCAGCTCTGCATCCTCGCAGCGATAGGCTTCCACCAGGCCGTAGCGGCGTTCGAACAGCGCCTGGAACTCGGCATCGGCAGCTTCGAACTCTTCCAGCGCTCGCTCCATCGCCTCCTGCATCTTGAACCGGAATTCCATGTAGGTGTCCGGTGTCGTGAGGCCGCTGAAGCTGCGCGGGTCCGCGATGTCCAGCTTCCACTCGGGCTGGTACGGGGGCAGATAGCAGTCCACCGTCTCCTGGTTCGGCAGTGAGACCGGCTCGGCAGTATGCGACAGCACGAAGGCGTCCAGTACCAGCATGACTGGAAGCGAGACCTTCTCGGCGACCCGGTAGGCCTGGATCAGGCTGTCGAGCACCTCCTGGTTGCTCTCGCAGTAGATTTGCATCCAGCCCGTGTCCCGTTGTGAGAGGCTGTCGTTTTGGTCGGTCCAGACCGACCAGGGAGGGCCGAGGGCGCGGTTGACGTTGGCCATCACGATCGGCAGCCTGGCCCCGGCTGCCCAGTGCAGCATCTCGTGCATCAGGGCGAGGCCTTGCGAAGAGGTGGCGGTGAAGGTTCGCGCGCCGGCTGTGGCGGCGCCGACCAGGGCCGCCATGGCCGAGTGTTCCGACTCCACTCTGATGAACCGGGCTTCCAGCCGACCCTCTTCGCAGAAACGGCCCAGCCGTTCGACGACTTGCGTCTGAGGTGTGATCGGGTAGGCAGAGATCACCTGCACGCGCGACAGCAGGGCGCCGTGGGAGACGGCGTGATTCCCCGTCATTACTTTCGCTTGGGCCGATAGCGTGGTCATTGTCCCTCCTGGACCAGTGAGATCACCCCCCCGGGGCATTCCTGCACGCAGATCCCACATCCCTTGCAGTAGTCGAGGTTGAGCCGGTAGCCGTCCGCGCCTCGGGAAACCGCTCCTTCGGGACAAAACACCCAGCAGTTGTCGCATTGATTGCAGACCCCGCACGAGAAGCAGCGCCTCGCCTCGGCCACAGCTGCCGCGGCGTCGAGAGGTCCAACCACCTCGGTGAATCTCGCGATTCGCTCGGCCACGCTTCGATGAGGGGGGTCTTTGCGGGGGCTGCGGGTGAAGGTCTCCAGGTGAAGGTCGGAAAACGGGATCCCGGTGCCGGGCTCTTCCGCCGGCCGCACGACCTCCCGCTCCCGTGAGAAGCGGCTCACGATCTGACGCGCCGCCCTCTTTCCAGAGGCGATGGCTTCCACCACCGTGCCGGCGCCGGTAGCGGCGTCCCCTCCGACCAACAGGCCTCCCGCTTCGAGAAACTGCAGCGACTCTTTCTCACTGAGCACCTGCGAGCCTTTCTCAGAGACCAGAAGACCTTGGGCCAGGTCGGCCAGCTCAGAGCCTTCCCCCACCGCCTCGAGAACTGAATCGACGATCAAAGTGAACTCGGAGCCCGGGACCGAAACCGGCCGGGGGCGGCCTGAGCTGTCCATTTCGCCCAGCTCCATGCGGATCATCTCCACCTCGATCCGGCCGTTTCGTTTCCGCAATCTCAGAGGCGAGGCCAGAAACTGGAACGCGACGCCTTCGCTTTCGGCTTGCTCGACCTCGTCCGGAACTGCGGGCATTTCGGCCCTGCTGCGACGGTAAGCGACCAGCGGCCGGCTCCGCAGGCGTAAGGCCGCGCGGGCGGCGTCCATGGCGGTATTGCCGCCGCCGATGACGAGGACTTCTTTGCCGATTTCGGGAGGCTGGCCGGCGTTGACCAGCTTCAAAAACTCCAGCCCCGGCATGATTTTGGCCCGGTTTCCCCCGGGGAGATCAAGACTGACGCTGCGGTGGGCTCCCGTGGCCACGAAGATTGCCTCGAAGGCCTGTTGGAGCTGTTGCAGGGTGACCTGTTCCCCCACTCGGCAGTCGAGCAGGATCTGGACGCCGAGCCGGGCAATGTTCCCGATTTCACGATCCAGGACGCGGCGCGGCAGCCGGTATCGTGGAATTCCCGTGCGGAGCATGCCCCCGGGTTTCGATGCTGCTTCGATCATGGTGACTGGAAACCCTTCGCGGGCCAGAAAATAGGCGCACGAAAGCCCGGCGGGTCCAGTGCCGATTATGGCGATACGCTCTTTCCTGCGTTGGGGCTGGGCCGCCTCCGGCGGCAGGTCGAAACAGACGTCGGCGACGAAGCGCTCCAGAGCCTGGATCGAGGCGGCTTCGTCGAAGTGGCGGCGGTTGCAGGCGGTTTCGCAAGGGCGGTAACAGACCCGGCCGCACACGCCAGGCAGAGGGTTCTCCTCGAGAATGAGCTGGTGGGCCTCTCTCCATCGTCCCTCACCAATCATCCGCAAGACCCGCGGAAGATCTGTCCCAGCGGGACAGGCATGGCGGCAGGGAGCGAGCTTTTCGCGGATCACCGGCCGCAGATATCTCCAGCTCCCGGTCTTGTTGGCGGTCGTATCGGACCTGGACACTGCCATGGGCGGCAAATCGGATGCGGTGGCGAAACGAGTCTCGCGGTTCACGTCACCCTCCTGAAACAGGGGCGGCTTCGAAAAGCACCTCCTGGTAGGCCTCGCGTGCAGCTGCGACGTTGTCCTCGGGCTGCAGGGGAACTTCGCTGGCGATCGCCTCCAGGATGGAGTTCAAACCGACCATTCCGGTGACCCGGGAAAAAGACCCCAGGATCGCTGTGTTGACAATCGGGTGTGTTCGCGCCCCCAGGTGATGCCGGAGCGCCAGTCCGGAAGCGTTCACGGTGGCGACCTGCCAGCCTCCGGCCCGGAACTCCTCGAAGCTCTCCGGAGGGCATTCGCTGTTGATCAACAAGCTCCCGCCGGGCTGGAGTCCCGCCGTGACGTCGACTGCCCGGATCAAGGTGGGGTCCAGGACCACGACGTGATGGGGACTTTCAATCTGACAGCGCAGGCGAATCGGGCGCTCGTCACAACGGAGAAAAGCGGCCACCGGAGCGCCCCGCCGCTCCACTCCGAAGGCGGGAAAAGCTTGTACGAATTTGCCTTCCTGGAAGAGGGCCACGGCCAGAATCTCTGAAGCCACGACCGTCCCTTGTCCCCCTCGGCCATGAAAGCGAATCTCGAGCATGGTCGTTCTCGGTTCCAGATCGTTCGCTCGCGGCTGGCAGCCACGGTGCTTCGAGGGCCGAGTTGGCCCGATGCGTCGTGGGCCAACTCGACCAATTACGGGTGGATTCACCCGTAAGACCAACCGCGAGGGCGATTCCCCACGATGGGAGCTCAGGCCGGCCTTTCTCGAACGGGCTCCCAGTCTCACCGGGCAACCGGCGGCGGCAACGGAGAGGACGGCTCGCCCGGGCGGCCGAGCTCTAAAAAACTTAGTTGCAAGATTCATACCGATGGGCGCCTCGGAAGACGCAAAAAACCGGCAACTGACGCCACTCTTCGCGGGGAACCGCGCGCCGACGGGGACACTCGAACTCAATCCCTCCGGATCGGGCCGTCGTAGCTGAGCCCGTATCCGACCAGGAGGGGCTGGCCGTTGACCTCGAGAACCCGGTCCAGGCTGCCGTTTTGGCCCACGAAAATGTTCTGGGGGCGATAGTCCAGGGCAGGGGAGTCCGATCCCTCCGGGCGGGCGGGCCAGGTGTGGGAAAGTGTCCCGGTGAAGTCACAGTCACCGGCCGCGACCTCGCCCTCGCAGTCCTGGAGCAAAAGTTGGGCAATGCCGTCTCCCCCCTCCGAACCGGGTAGCCAGGCCGCGACGAAGGCGTCCGCCTGCGCGATTTCCTGGTCGACGAACAGGGGCCGCCCCGAGACCAGGATCACCACACACGGGTTTCCGGCTGCATGCACCGCGGAACAGACCCGGTCCACCAGCCGGGAATCCGAGTCGGGGTCGATCAGGTAGTCGGCTTCGACGGGGCTGGAGGCAAAGACGCCGGAAGGAAAGACGTGAGTGAACCGGTCCGTTTCCAGGCTCATGGAGTGTGACGGCGGCAGCAGCGTCGACAGACCTGCCTCGAATCCCGGCGGTCTGGTCTCGGTCACCACAACGCTCCCGGGCGTGGGCGGAGGCTTGGCGAAGGGACACCACCAGACCCGGTTCTCGATATCCCCGCAGCCTTCTGCATAGGGATACTCGCCCACCACCACGATTCCCGCCTCAGCGCCGGCCAGGGGCAGCGATCCGTCCGGGCTGAAGATCACATCGTCCGCACCCAGGAGTCGCTCCAGGCCTTGGCGGATGGTGGTTCCTGTGGGGCGTCGTTGGTCTTCCGGGTCGATCACGCCCTGCCAGGTGAGACTCCACCCTCCCAGCAGAATTCCCAGGTTGTCGGCGGCCTTTCCCGCCAGGTAGATCTTTCGGGAGGGGGCCAGGGGCAGGGTGGCTGCGTCGTTCTTCAACAGAACCAGTGACTCCCGAACGGCCTGACGGGCCGTCTGCAGGTGCCCCTCGGATCGGGCAGTGCTGCGAAGTCCCGGCTGCGAGAAGGGGATGTCGAACAGGCCGGCGCGGAATTTGGCCTGCAAGATGCGATGGACGGCGTCGTCGATTCTGGTTTCCGGCACCTGGGTCATGAGGGCCTGGGTCACGCCCGAGACCTCCTCGAGGAAGGGCAACATGAGCAGGTCGATCCCGGCCTCGACTACTTCGATCGCTCCGTCACGCGGGCTGGCCGGGTCGACTTCGCCGTCGCCGTCCCAGTCCGAGAGCACGACCCCCTGGAAGCCCAGTTCCCCTTTCAGCAGGTCGGTGATCAAGAAGCGGTGAGCGTGGGCTTCCAGGCCGTTCCAGCCGCTGTAGCCAACCATGACGAGCCCGACTGCGCGGCGGACCGCCTCCTGAAAAGGCTGCAGGTGGATGGCTCGCAGATCCTGTTCGGAGAGTGTCGAGTCTCTACCGTCCAGGGTTGTCATTTGATGAAAACCGGGGCACTGCGCGGCGGCCACTCGGCAGACATCGGGGAGCTGGAAGTCGGTCGAGCCCCCGCCCGGGTAGTGTTTGGCGGTAGCCAGAACGCCCTGGGGGCCCAGGACTTCCGCAGCCCCAGCCCCGCTCGTCCCCTGCAAGCCGTCGATGAGGCTGGTCATTCGAGTGACGATTTCGGGATCCTCACTGAAACTCTCGTAGGTTCTGCCCCAGCGCTGATCGCGTGCCACGTCCAGGACGGGCGAAAAAGCCAGATTTGCACCGCCAGCCCTCGATTCCCGAGCCGTGATCTCGCCAATCCGGCGGACCAGGTCGGAATTTCGAGTCGCACCCAGGCCGATTTGATGAGGGAACACGGTGGTGCCTGAAGAATTGGAGGCGCCATGGACCGAATCCCAGCCGTTCAGCGCGGGAATGGCCAGCCGGGTCGCCAGGGCGCCTCGCTGAAAGGCGTCGAAAGAAGCGGCGAAGGACTCCACGGTGCGATCCAGGGAGTTTCGTTCCCCGTCCACGGGAACCGCGCCGCCCCCCATCAAGGTCGCGCCCAGGCCGAATTGAGCCATCGCCGAGGGAAAGAAGTCGGGAGACGCGTCGATGGTGACCATGATCATCTGGCCGACCTTCTCCGCCAGTGTCATCTCCGGCAGCAGGTCGGAGGCGCGGCTTTCGGCGAAGCTCCAGCCGGAGGCGTACTTTTCCAGCCGGACCGAGGCCAATTCGAGCGTCATCGGAGTGGCGCCTCGAGTTCGAAAAGAGATGACGGATTGACCGCCTTGGTGGGGAAGTTCCTTGGAGTCGTGGGAGAGTCCAGGTCTCACCGTGAACTGGGGGAGCGGGTGAACGGGGATGCGGAAGGTCTGCCAGACCTCCCTGGCCGGAAGGTCTTCGGTGGTGAGGGTGACCTCGGTGAGGCAATGGAAGACGACGCCTGCGCAGCGGATCCCAACTCGCAAATCGGTCCGTGTTTCACTCGTGACTCTCAAATTGAAGACGAGAAAACCCCGGTTGGCTCGGCGGGCCAGTTGGGGCGGAGCGAGTCCCCGGAATTGGAACGAGAAGGAGGCCTCTGCACTGCCCGTCCACTGCAGCTGCTTGGCCTGGCCGAAAGGGCTTTGGGGGCGGGAGAAGCCCAGTTCTCGAACCTCCTTGATCCAGCCGACGGCCGAGTCGACTTCGGAAACGAGGAGGCTGCCAGGCCGGGATTGCCCGACACTCTCTCGGAGGCCGAGTTGAGGATCTCGGTTCAAGCCGCCCAGGAAGACCGGGGTCACGAGCGTCGGAGTGGGCGGGGCTTGTCCGGCAGCCGGCGCGGGTGTGAGCAAACACAGGGGCAACAGGGCCCTGATCGACCAGGAAAACCGATTGGAGACCGTCCGCCGGCTCGCCATCGTGGACACTCGATCCGTTCAGATCGGGATCGACGTGAAGTCAATCCAGAAACATCCGAACCCGAGTCGTTTTGCCTGGTGCAGGCGCGCACCGGTCGCCAGGGGCAGCAAACCCTGTGGCACGGCTCGGGACAGATTCTCGGAGAGCAACAGCGGCAGCGATCCCGGTCTCACAGAGGGGAGAATTGTTGCGCCAAGAGCCCGGCGTCAGACGCCGCTCACGATCCCGAGGTGCTTTCGGGGCTCAGCACGTCGGGTGGGGGCTCTGGGAGCTGGCCCGTCAGCTCGTCAATTTGCTGGTTGGTCAGGCCAGATTGCCGTGCGTCGGTCTGCAGTCGTGAAATGGCCCGCCGGGCGTTCTCCTGTTCCTGCTTGTTCTGTTCCAGGGCCTGCACTGTCTCTTCCAGCTGGGCTTGGATGCGCTCCTGGGTGGAGCCGTCGGCCTGCCGCAGGTAAGCGTTGCGGAGATTGTTCATGCGCAGCTGAAGGACCAAGTTCTCGCTGACCGCGTTCTGCAGATTCTCTCGAGCCTCACCGAAGGCTTCACGCCAGCGTGCCAAGTCCTCTTCCGTGAGCTCGCCCGGAGCCGCCGAAGGCAGAGCTTCTTCGCCTTCGGTCCCTTCACCAGCTTCCTCGGAGACGTCTTCCGTGTCGGAAGTGGCCGGGGTCGGGATGGTGCCCGTCGAGACGTTGGCTCGCATCGACTTCAAGTCGGAATTGGTGATGACACGGGTGCCGCCTGCCGCTTTCTGCTTGCGCTCGCGGGCAGCTTTCGCGAGTTCCGCCAGCGAAGGCTGCTGCTTCTCATCCTGGGAGCTCTGGGAGCTGCTCTGGGCCGGGAGCGCGGTTGACAGTGCCAGAATTGCCAGAAGAATCCACCTCATAATGGGCCGATTATATCCTATTGGATGGCGGGCTGTGATCACAGATTTCCAGCCGCGGCGCAGTGCCCGGCCTTTCGGCGCAAGGCATGCCTGCCTGCAGGGCCGAACTTCAGTGGGGCGTCTTGTGGCCTTTTCGGCCTCGTCGCGCGCGACGCGTGATCGTCAAAGAGCCATTTCCGGAAAGAGAATCCGCCAGCCCAACTGGGTGGGCGGCAAGAGCCACAGCGCCTCGCTCATCGCTCGGGAATCGAAGATGATCCTGGCGTTTCCGGCGATCCTCAGCCGAATTCTGCCGGATACTGCTCCTGTGGCGGACCCGTTCGAGGCCCGCATCCACAGTGCACCCGTCAATTGCGCCTCATCTTCCAGTGCGACGATCCCTCCGCCCAAATGCACGACCAGCCCGCGAACGCGCGCGGTTCCCGTCAGCCGCAGAGATCCCTGAGCCACCAGGACCCCGTGAAACCGGCCTTGCAACTCGCCGCCCGCAGGCAGGAATCGCAGGCCGGGAATGGCGGGCTCGCTGAATTCCGGCAGGTGTTGCTCGAAATGCTCCCAGAAACGGGTGCTGAAGAGCCGTTTCCAATGAGGGTGGACGCTGAAAACTGCCGTTTCGTCGGCCCAGGCGCGGATCTGTCGGCCTCCGATTCGCGATCGCTGAGCCTCTGAGAGGGAGCCCGCCAGGTCACCCTCCAGCTGGGGGCCGACGCCGGGAGCCACCAGGCTGATGGCGGCGCGCACGCCCCCGCGGATTTCGAAGTCTTCTCCCTCCCACTGGAAGCGACCGCTCTCGCCCAGGAGAGTCACGGCCGAGGGGGACTGGAAGACCCGCTCCTGACGCAGCCGGGCTTCGACCAGGGAGGTACTGTGCACGACGCGCCCCAGCGAGAGGTTCGGCAGCCGGCCCGCTGCCACACCCAGACTGCGAACCACCACGATCCCGTCGCGGTCTTCATCCGGAGGCTCCTCCGGGTTGTTGCTGAACCGGATGAAGAAGTGGCCGTTGCCGGCCAGGCGGTGGTGGGCGCCCAGCTCGATTTCGGGTGGGCCCCACGGCAATCCGTCGTCGGGGGTGAGTCGGATCCGGGCCGGATCGGTGGTTCGAGCTCTGCTCCAGGGGAGGGGATTGCGCCATTCCGGGACGTTCGTTCCGGCGTGTCGTCCATCCTGACCTTTCAGCAAACTGTTCAATTCCAGCAGTGGCAGCACGGAGCGGGCGTACTCGATCCCGTTGTGGGCCACGACCAGGCTGTAGAGCTGGCGCTCGGAGGCCGGCAGAGATTCCAGATGCCCCAGCAGCCTCAGATGGAGGAGCAGCGCCACGAGTCCCAGCAGGACGATCCAGGGGAGAACGGTGATCAGACTGAAGCCGGATTCCAGCTCTTTCCTCCGGGCGCCGATCTGGCGCCGAATGGGGTCGGTGAAGCGGAGGCCGGCTGTGCCAGCGGTGTGGGATGCCCTCATGGCTCCTCCGGGAACAGGCTGGAACGGAAGTTGGGCAGGAAGAACTCCAGTTGCAGGCTCTCGTCCAGCCCCACCCGGCTCTGCCCCGGAGCCGCCAGGGCCCGCCCCTGAACGCTGACCTTCAGCAGCTGGGATGTGGGCCGGTCGATTGCCCAGCCGGAGACGCGAGTCAGGAGGGGCTGGTAGCCGCCGCGCCCGCTCCGGAGACGGAACTGGTGCCCCTGCTGACGAAGCCAGAAGCGCTCGAATCGTCCCTCCAACTTCCCGTCGGGAAACCCGTTCGGGCCTTCGATGTCGGCCTGAACGTGGAGCCCAGCCCCGGTCCATTCCAGCCCGGGCCAGCCGTGGCGCCAGCGCTGGTTGCCGGCCCCAGACAGGTAACCGGCCAGCAGGACGGGCGCCAGACGCAGGTTCTCGTCTCTTTCCAGGGCACGGCTCAGCCGGCCGCTCCACTGCTGATAACTCCAAACCCAGGAAAGGAGAGCCGTTGACAAGAGAATCGAGAGACCCAGAGCGACCAGTAATTCCACCAGAGAAGCCCCGATTGAGGCCGAACCGCCGGGAGCGGAGGGTGAGCTCGATGGCTCGCAACCGGCTGTGCATGGGGGCAATTCAGGGATGAACATGCCACACCTCCCAGGTGAGAGTTCGACCGGCGCTCGCGGTTTCGAAGCGGATCCGGTGCAGGGGCGCTGTTCGGCCCCGGATCTGGGCGTTCTCGGACGTGCTGGTAGTACCCCCGGCCCGCCAACGACCGGCTCGATTCCAGAGCTCCAAAGCAGCTTTCCAGTCGTCTCGAGCCAGGCTGTAGTGGCGGTAGGAGAAGGCCAGTTCATGGAGGAGAACTCCCGCCGCCACGGTGAACAGCGAAGCCGCGATGAGCACTTCCAGAAGGCTGAAGCCGGCCCTGCGCCTCGTGCCGGGATTCCCCGCTGGCCGCGTGAGTACTGAGAAACTCATCTTTCTGACCTTCGCTGATTTCTCATCGCAGCCGGCTCCAGCGTATGCGGCCGGAGACCGCGACAACGATCTTGAAACCGCCCCGGCCCGTGCTGAGGACGAAGG
Source organism: Acidobacteriota bacterium (assembly GCA_041630155.1). GTDB lineage: Bacteria > Acidobacteriota > UBA6911 > RPQK01 > JANQFM01 > JBFGHG01. Next base: position 32,523 of record JBFKLX010000002.1, on the reverse strand, counting down.
TCCCGCCGGGCGCAGCGGTCCCCCGCGGGTGAAAGGTCACGGATCGGCGCGGAAATTGTTGGAAGACGACCGGCTCGGGCAGAAGACGCCAGACGATTGGCTCACCCTCGAAGCGCGCGCTCGAGGCGAAACGTCCCGGCGGCTCGACCAGCACCTCCACGGGGAGGTTGCGGAAAATCGCCAGGGAACGCGCTTGGGAGAGCGTCGACACGAACAGATCGCAGGCGGCCACTTGTTTCTGCTGCAGGGACAGGTCTCGCAGGAAGGGAAGACCCGAGACGGCCAAGAAGGCCACCAGCAGGCAGGTGAGCATGAGATCCAACAACTGGAACCCGTGCTGCTGGGGACGCCGGGCGGCTGTCAACGAGGGGGGGCCGGCGGGCGCCTTCGGGCTGCCCCGAGGCCGATCCACCTTCGGGAGGTCCGCTGGAGGGGTTCTCCGTCTGCAAATCCAGGATTCGTGCTCGAGGTCCCAACTCATCGGCTCATCCTTCCTGTTCACCATTACGTCCGAGATCTGAAGTGCACGAAGTCCCGAGGCGGGATCGCGGTTCCGGAATTCACTGGAAGACGTTCTGCGTCAATAGTTTGTGTTGTTGAGCTGGGGTGAAAATCTTTTTTTCTGCGGGGCCTCCGCCAGCCGCCGGGGAAGGGTCCGATTACCGGCAAGAATTCCCGCCTCACGACTGGACCGTGTTCACCTCAATTCGTCCAAGGGCGGCTCGATTTCGAACCAGCGCTGGTTTCCTTCCGCTCTGATTCGGATCCGCAGCGGGTGTTGGACGGTGAGGGGGAGTTTCTCGGCCCATTCGACGACCACGATGGCTTGCTCGCCCAGGATTTCTTCGATTCCGATCGAATAGAGGTCGCGGACGGTTTCGAGCCGGTAGAGGTCCAGATGGTAGCAGATTCCGGCGGGCAGCGGGTACCGGTTGACGAGTGCGAAGGTGGGGCTGGTGACCAGCTCGGGGTCGCCTCCCAGGCCGGCCACCAGGCCTTTCGTCAGGACCGTCTTGCCGCTTCCCAGCGGGCCCTCGAGCAGGACGGTCCGAGGAGGCTCGAGAAGGCGGCCGATTCGTTCGCCCAGCTGGCGGGTCTGGGCCGCGTCCCGGCTGTGGAGCGTCATGAGGAGGACTCACGCAGCTGGCGCGCAGCCTCGCCCAGGTACTCGATCAGAGCCGAGGCGGTCAGGCTCTCCGGGCCCAGGTCTTCTTCCGCCAGGTCGCCGGCGGCCGAGTGCAGGTAGACCCCCAGCGCCACGGGCCAGGTCACCTCTTCGGGCAGGTTCCAACCGCGCGCATCCAGCTCCCCCAGGTGGCGCAGCAGCACCCCGCTGAGGACATCGCCCATGCCGCCGGTAGCCATTCCGGGATTCCCCCGGTCACAGACGTAGACCTGTCCTCCCGGCTCCGCGATCAAACTTCGGAAGCCCTTGAGAACGAGCCAAACGCCGTGCTGGCGCGCGAAGTTTCTGGAGAGCCGGATCCGGTCGGGCAGCAGCTCGCTGGTGCGGCGTCCGATCAGGCGTCCGAATTCGCCGGGGTGGGGGGTGAGGACCAGCGGCTGGCCCTTGTCGTTCCGGATCTTGCTGGGGTCCTGAGCGAGGGCGTTGAGGGCGTCCGCGTCCAGAACCAGCGGCACGGGTGAGTGAGTGACCAGCTCCCGCACGAAGTCGAAGCTCTCAGGATGAGTACCGAGTCCCGGCCCCAATGCTGCCGCGTTCATGTGCGCCAGGATCTCGAGGACTGGAGATGCGGCCTCCCGGTTGAAGCCGCCACTGTCGGTTTCCGGCAGCCCCTCGGTCATGATGTCGGGCAGGAACGAGGCGACCAGACCTTGAGCGCCGCGCGGAACCAGGGCGGTCACCAGGCCGCTGCCGGCGTGGAGAGCAGCCGAAGCTGCCAGGGCGGCCGCACCTGCTTTGCCGCGACTGCCGCCGATCACCGCGACCTTCCCCAGAGCTCCCTTGTGGGTGTCCAGGGGGCGGTCGGTGAGAAGTTCGGACAGTTCCTCCGGCTCCAGCAGCTGGAGGTAGTATTCGGGCCGGTCCATGAGCCACTCCGGGCTCCCGATGGGCGCCACGATTACGCGGCCCATAGCTGCTTGGTCGGGGTTGAACACGTGGGCGATCTTGGGCGCCGTGAAGGTTACCGTCAGATCGGCCTGGACCGACAGTGGACTTGGCTCCAGCGAGTCGGAAAACATACCGGTCGGAATGTCGACTGCCAGAACGAAGGCGCGGTTCTGATTGATGGAGCGGACTGCCTCGGCATACAAGTCGCGCAGGGGCTTGCCGAGTCCCGTGCCCAGCAGCGCATCCACGATCACGTCGGCTCGAGCCATCTCGGGTTGGATGCCCCGCCACGCTTCGAGGGAGTCCACTTCCTGGACCGGCTGTCCGGATTCCAGAAAGATGTTCAGGTTGGCTGCGGCGTCTCCTTTGACCTCCTGGCGTCGTCCCAGCAGTACCACGCGAGGCTCCATGCCGCGCTGGACCAGCTGGCGGGCCAGAACCAGCCCGTCGCCGCCGTTGTTGCCCTTGCCGCACAGGATCAGGATGCGCTGTGCGGACAAGTGTTCGCGGAATGTGTGCCGCAATGCCCGGAAGAGGTTCATGCCGGCGTTTTCCATCAGCAACAGAGAGGGAATCCCGCACTTCTCGGTGCTCAGCCGGTCGACCTCGGTCATTTGCTCGACGTTGAGGATCTTCATGGTTCGTCCGGGTCAGCGGGCCGCTGTGCGCCGGCGCTGCATTGAAACTTCTCCCCGCGCCGCTCATCCAAAGAGTATCGAGACGTTAGCAAAGAAACGGGCTGATTGAAAGGGCGTAGTCGGCTATAATCGAGAGAGACACGAGGAACCGGGAGGAAAGGTTCAATGAAGACTAGTTGGTTGGGAAAGGCGACGGGTGGAATTCTAACGCTGATCCTGCTCGCAAGCCCACCGCTGCTGGCAGGCCGGAAGCATGGGGACGTCGAAAACATCGGGAACCGCAAGATCAACGGCCGGGTGGCGGGTTTGTTCCCGAATTTTGTCTCACTGGAGCGGGAAATCCAGATCGGAGCGCAGTACGCCCAAATGTTCGAGCAGACAGCCCGCCTGGTCGAGGATCCGGTAGTGGCGGAGTACGTCGAGGAGTTGGGGCAGAGAATCGTCCGCAACTCCGATGCCAAGGTGCCTTTCGTAATCAAGGTCGTGGACACCGACGAGGTGAATGCGTTCGCCTTGCCGGGCGGGTATTTCTTCGTCAACAAGGGGCTCATTCTGGAAGCCGAGAATGAATCGGAGCTCGCCGGGGTGATGGCTCATGAGATCGCACACGTCACGGCGCGCCACGCAACCGAGCGCATGACCAAGGGCCAGCTCCTTCAGATCGCAGCCATTCCGGCCCTCTTCGTCGGCGGGTACTGGACTCAGGTGGCGATTCGCCAAGGTCTGGGCCTGGGCTTGTCGCTGGCCGTGCTGGGAATCACCCGCAAGTCGGAGGCCGAAGCCGACCAGCTGGGTACGCAGTACTTGTGGAACACCGGGATCGACCCCCACGGCTATATCAGTTTCTTCGAAAAGCTGCAGGCCAAGGAGAAGGACAAGCCGGGCAAGTTCGCCAGTTTCTTCCGGACGCACCCGCCCATTGAAAACCGGATCGAGCACGTGCAGCAGGAGATCAGTTATCTGCCCCGTAAGGACGAGTACCTGATCAACACCTCCGATTTCGACCGCGTGAAGGCGCGGCTGGTCCAGATCGACAACAAGCTTGCCGAGCCGGGAGGCGACGAGACGCAAGGGGCCAAGCGGCCGACCCTCAAGCGCAAGACCAACACCGATCGCAGTGAACGCGACAAGCCAACCCTGAAGCGCGACCGGCCGACCCTGAAGCGTGGGTCGGACGACCCCGATCCCGACGACGATCCCAGCTCCAAGCCACCGTTCTGATCATCGTGTTGCCTCAGGGGGTGAGCCATCGCCTCCTGAGGCCTGTTCTCCCCCCACCTCCTTCCTCCTCGCCCGGGTGTGGGCGGCGCCTCTCCCCGGGTCCCAGTTCGCGAAAAGGTTGAGGCTCGAGCCGTCTGGGCGTGCCCTTTCCGGGAATCGTCGGCCGGGAGGCCGGAGTCACCAACCGGTCACGGTATAATCGGCGGATGTTGACGCCGCTGGCCGTGGTCCTGTTCGGGCTCGTGATCGGGAGTTTTCTCAACGTCTGCATCCACCGGCTGCCCCGAAGCCAGTCGGTCGTCACCCCTCGCTCCAGCTGCCCGCACTGCGGGCGCTTGATCCGCGCCTGGGAGAACATTCCCGTCCTCAGCTATCTGCTCCTGAGGGGCCGCTGCCGCGGATGCCAGGCAGCTATCAGCTGGGTGTATCCGGTCGTCGAGCTTCTGACGGCAGGCTGCCTGCTGCTGCTGCACTGGAAGTTCGGGCTGTCGGTCGTGTTCGCCGTCAACGCTGTGTTCTTCTGCCTCCTGATCGTCTTGATGTTCATCGACTTGTTCGAGAGGCTGCTGCCCAATCTGATCACCTTCAGCGGGGCGGCCGCCGGTTTGCTGGCGGCGCCCTGGCAGGCTTCCGAGTTCCTGGGAGGCGGCTCGGCCGCGTCGCAACTGTTCAACAGTGTCCTGGGAGCGGTCTTCGGAGGGGGCATGCTCTGGCTGGTGGCCTGGCTCTACTTTCGGCTCAAAAAGATCGAGGGGATGGGCTTCGGGGACATCAAGATGATGGTCATGGTCGGAGCCTTCCTGGGCTGGCGGATGGCCTGGTTGACGATCCTGCTGGGCTCCCTTTCAGGAGCCCTGCTGGGTGCCGCCTATATCCTCACCTTGGGCAAGGGGCGCCTCTACGAACTCCCGTTCGGGACCTTTCTGGCCGCCGGGGCCATGGCTTCGGTGCTTTGGGGAAACGACCTGCTGAGTTGGTACTTCGGCTGGATCGGCTGAGCCCTGCGCTGTTCGCCGCTGTTTCCCTGAAGATTCCGCTTCGTGACGTGGGACCTCGCTTGCAGGCGCGAGCCTCGGGCTTGGGATTCCCAGATTTCGCTCATTTTCGACCTGAGACGTAATGGATGAAGAAGGCGGCGCAATTCCGCGGCGCCTCGAGAGGAGGCCGAAAATGAGACGAACCATGATGTTCCCGGGTCCGATCGTGCTGTTGGTGATGTCCTTGTGCTGGGCCGGGCCCCAGCCCAAGATCGACCTGAACGAAGCCAGCCTCAGTCAGCTGCTGTCTTTGCCCGGCATCGGTCCCGCCTTGGCGGAGCGAATCCTGGAGTACCGTGAGAAGAACGGTCGCTTCGGCAAGATCGAGGACCTGCTGAATGTTCGGGGCATCGGGGAGAAGAAATTCGAAAAGCTGGAGGAGCGGGTGAGGGTGGCGCCGACTCGAAAAAACCCGCCGGCCCCACCCGCAAAGAACGATGCCCCGCCGCCTGGCCGGGACTTCGGCGAGGGGAAGCACGCCAGGCCGCCGCGCGGATGGTTGGGTTCGGGCGAAGGGGCCGCTGCGGGGCGGCTCAAAGCAACGCCTTGACGGCGGCCGCGATGTCTGAGGCGCTCAGCTGAAAGGTCTTCAGGAGTTGCTGAGCCGGACCGGAGCGGGGGAGTCCGCTGACCGCCAATTTGCGGTAGCGGAAGGACTGGCCGCCGATGGCTCCCAGCACGGCGTCGCCCAAGCCCCCTTCGGGATAGTGGTCTTCCACGGTGACGATGGCGCCGGTGTCCCGAACGGCCTCGAGGAGGGTGGCTTCGTCCACGGGCTTGACCGAATAAAGGTCGATGACGCGGACCTGAGTGCCTTCGGCGGCCAGCAGGTCGGCTGCCTGCAAGGCTTCGTGCAGGGTGATGCCGGCGGCCACGACGGTCGCTTTGTCCTGTGAAGAGCTGCGCAGCACCTTGCTGCCTCCTACCTGGAACGAGTCGCTGCTCTTGTAGAGGAGCCGGGTCTTGGGACGGGTCGTGCGAATGTAGACGATGCCGGGAGTGCTGGCGGCCAATTCGACCAGCCGCTGGGTCGAGACGGCATCGGAAGGGTAGAGTACGGTCGAACCTGCCACGGCCCGCATCATCGCCAGGTCCTCCAAGCCCATCTGTGAGGGTCCGTCCTCGCCGATGGACACTCCGCAGTGAGAACCGCAGAGCTTCAGGTTGGCCTGTGAGATCGCGCCCATGCGGATCTGGTCGTAGGCGCGAGTCAGGAAGCAGGCGAAGGTTGAGGCAAACGGGATCTTGCCGAGAGCGCTCAGTCCCACCTGGACGCCCACCATGTTGCCCTCGGCGATGAAACACTCCACGAAGCGGTCGGGATGCTCCGCCAGAAAGTCCTGGGAGTAGGTGGAGTTCTTGGTGTCTCCATCCAGTGCGACCACACGAGGGTTGGCGTGTCCGAGCTTGGCCAGGGCCTTGCCATAGGCCTGCCGGGTGGCCAGCTTCTCATCGGGCGCAAAATCGGGGGGCTCCACCGGTCGCGGCGCCGAAGACTGGGGAGCGGCGCCCTGGGGCGGCGTCACCTTCAGCTCGGTTGGCAAATCCCGATCGTCGCCCAGTTCCCGCAACGCCTCGGCGAACTGGCCGTCCTTGGCGACCGGCTTGCCGTGCCAACCGTCCCGGTCTTCCATGAACGAGACGCCCTTTCCTTTGAGCGTCCCGGCCACGATGGCGTAGGGACTCCCGCGATGGGCGGCGGCGCGGTCGAGCGCCGTGATCACCTGTTCGATGTCGTGGCCGTCGATCACTTCGGTCTCCCAGCCAAAGGACTCGAAACGCTGCTGGTAGGCACCCGTGTCGTGGCCGTACATGGTGGCCTGACTCTGCCCGTAGCAATTGATGTCCAGAATCGCGGTCAGATTGTCCAGGCCGCGATAGCTGGCCAGCATGGCGGCTTCCCAGACGGCCCCCTCGGCCAGTTCGCCATCGCCGGTGAGCACGTAGATCTGATTGTCCAGTCCGTCCATTCGAGCGCTGATGGCCATCCCCAATGCGATCGAGAGGCCCTGGCCGAGAGAGCCGGTGGCCACGTCGACCCAGGGGCTGCGCGGCGTTGGGTGCCCTTCCAGCTCACTGTCGATCTGGCGCAAAGTCAACAGTTTCTGGCGGGGAAACGCGCCGGCTTCGGCCCAGGCGGCCCAGAGAATGGGCGCCCCGTGTCCCTTGGAGAGCACGAAGCGGTCGTTGAGCGGGTTGTCCGGGTTGGGAACGTCGAAGCGCAGGGTATGGAAAAAGAGCCCCGCCACGATCTCCGCGCACGAAAAACAGGTGGACGGATGACCGGAGCCGGCCTCGCTGGTCGACACCAGAGAGTGGCGGCGCAGGCGGTTGGCCATGATTTCCAGGGCTTCAATCTTTTCAGCGGAATAAGAAGCGACCGTGTTCTGACGAGTCATGAGCCTCCTATATAGTAGAGGGCATGTCGGGTGTCAACAAAACCATCTGGATCAACGCGGGCGAGGTTCTGACGCCCTCCCGGCGTCTGGAGAAGGCCTGCGTGAAGGTCCGAAACGGCCGGGTCGCGGGCCTGGGCGACTGGGTGTCGGACGCTGATTTCGAAGGCTCTCGGCTCATCCCCGGCATGCTCGATCTTCATATCAACGGGACCCGCGGTGCGGATGCTGCCGAAGGCACGGAGGCGGCCCTGACGAAGATGGCCGCCGCTATGGCTGCCGACGGAGTGACCGGCTTCTTGCCAACCTTGATTTCCGATCGGGAGGAGGGCCTCGTCTCGTCGCTGCGGAAACTGTCCAGCGTCCTGGACGCCACCCGAGGCGGGGCCCGAGCCCTGGGCATTCACCTGGAAGGCCCGTTCCTGAGTCCGGAGCGCCGTGGGGCTCACCGCCCCGAGGCGCTGCAGACACCTTCGCTCAGGGGTCTCCAGACCTACCGCGAGGCTGCGGGCGATACCATCCGCAAGCTGACGATCGCGCCGGAACTGCCCGGCGCCCTGGAAGTGATCGAGAGCGCCAGGCGGGACTTGCCGATCGTGTCGCTGGGGCACTCGGCAGCCGACTTCGAAATGGCCCAGCGAGCCTTCCAGGCAGGCGCGAACGCCATCACGCACGTCTTCAATGCGATGGACCCTCTGCACCACCGCCGCCCCGGCCTGCTGGCTGCCGCGCTCGGCTCCACGCCGGAAATCATGGCCGAGTTCATCGGCGACGGAGTTCACGTGCATCCGGAGATGATCCGTCTGCTGGCCCGCTGCAAGGGCCCGAAATCCCTGGTCCTGGTGACCGACGCGGTGAGCGCGGCCGGTATGACCGACGGTGACTACCGGGTGGGGGGCGTGACCGTGCATTTGCGTCGGGGTATCTGCCGGGACGCTGAGGGAAGGCTGGCCGGCAGTGCGCTGCGCATGGATGAGGGGCTGCGCCATCTGGTGGACTGGTTCGGGCCTCCTGCTCCGGTACAATTGAAGGTGTTGGTGGCGATGGCCACTCGCCAGCCGGCCCGCCTGCTGGGACTGCGGAACAAGGGCGTCGTCCGCAGGGGAGCCGATGCCGACCTGGTGATGCTGGACGAGCGGCTGCGGGTCACCACGACTTGGGTGGAAGGAGAGCTGGTGCATGACGCTCGGAACGGGAGCTGAAGCGCCCCATTTCGAATTGGAAGAGACGCGACCCGAGGGAAGAGAAGCCCGCTGTGATCTGCAAGGGCTGTTGGCCAGGGGTCCCGCGCTGGTCATCTTTGCCAAGAGCTCCTGCCCGACTTGCCAGTGGTGCCTGCCCCTGTTGGACCGGCTCCACCAGAACTACGGGCAGCAGGGGGCTTCGGTGGTGCTGGTGCTGCAGGATTCCGTCGCCGATGCCTGCCGTTTCCGGGAGGACTATCAGATCCGGATGCCCATCCTGGTCGAGCCGGAGCCCTTCACGGTCAGCGAGTCCTATGGGGTTGAGTTCGTTCCCACCAGTTTTTGGATTTCCGCCGACGGGGTGATCCAGCAGACCATCGAGGCGTTCGAACGGCTCGGCTTCGAGGAGGCCAATCGCAGCCTGGCGGAAGCCGCCAAACGTGAGGTCCAGCCTTTGTTTGGCGCCGAAGAGGGAATTCCGGCTTTCCGCCCTGGCTGAAGCAGCCGGAGCGCCGCCTAGCCGGGTTGCCGGGCCGAATTGAGGAGAACCGCCAATGAAATGCTGTTGGAAGCTGGGAGCCTGCTTGTTGCTGTTGTGGGGATGCGCCGGACGCGGCGCGCCGAATGAAAACGAGGCGCGGCCCCCGGCCGCGGTCCCCGCCGAACAGCATCCCGCCGCAGGCCCATCGGAGGAGGAAATGCAGGAACTGGAAGGACGTCTGCAGCCAACCGTGGAGGCGGGCGGCTGGGTGCTCGAGACCGAGCAGGGGACCTACCTGCTCCTGTCGATCGGCGAGTACCGGGAAGAATCGTGGTTCCAAGAGGGTGCACGCGTGAAAGTGAAGGGAAAAGAGTCTCCCGACACCATCACCATCTTCATGCAAGGCACTCCCTTCCAGGTGGAAGAGATGGAGCCTGTGGAGAACCCCGAGTAGGTCGCGTCGACGAATCACCGGCTGGATGCTGGTGTCAAAGGCCCTTCACAATCCGTTTCATTCAGGATGGTAGACTGTTGCAGCGGAGGGACACGACTGTGCACCAGGAGAAGCGAGAAGTGAGCCGGTTGGAGGGGTTGTCCTGGCGTCCCGTGGACGTCCGGGAGTTCGACCGCCTGGCGGCCGACGAGAAACTCAAGCGCGTGCGACACTCGGCTTCTCACGTGATGGCGACTGCTTTGCAACGGCTTCTTCCGGAGACCCAGTTCGCGATCGGACCGGCCACCGCCCAGGGTTTCTTCTACGACGTTCGCCCACCGGAAGCCTTGACTTCCGAGGATCTGGAGAAGCTCGAGGAGGTGATGGCAGAGATCGTGCAGGAGCAACAGCCTTTCGAAGTCGCGGCGATGCCCAAGGCGGATGCCGTAAAGCTCTTTCGCGGCGCCGGCCAGTCGTACAAGCTGGACATACTGGAACGGATCGAAGACGACACGGTCACGCTGTACCGAAACGGGGATTTCGTCGATCTGTGCGCCGGACCGCACGCTCCCGACACCGGCCACTGCCGGCACTTCAAGTTGCTCAACCTGTCGGCCGCCCATTGGCGCCGCGAGGATCAGCCCTCTCTGACCCGGCTGACCGGGACCGCTTGGCGCGATCCGAAGAGCCTTCGCAAGTACCTGGTGTTTCTGGAAGAAACCAAGACGAGGGACCATCGGGTACTGGGCCCGCGGCTCGACTTGTTCAGTTTCCATCCCTGGGCGGCCGCCGCGCTCTGGCATCCCCGGGGCTTGGTCGTGCGGGACGAGTTGTTCGCCCTCTGGAGGGAATTCATCCGCGGGGACTACATCGAAATCCTCAATCCCATCCTGTACCGCAAGGAGCTGTTCGAATGCTCCGGTCACTGGGAGCACTTCCGCGAGGACATGTTCGTGCTGCGGGACGAGCAGGGGAGCCCGAGTTTCGTCATCAAGCCGATGAACTGCCCCGACACGATGCTTTTCTTCCGCACCAAGACCCGCTCCTACAGGGAATTGCCCCTCCGGGTCGCCGAGGGACAGTTGCTGCATCGAAACGAGCCCACCGGTGCCATCCACGGCATCATGCGGACCCGCAACTTCGTGCAGGACGACGCCCACATCTTCCTGGGCCCCGAACACCTCCAGTCGGAGATCCTGAAGCTCCTGGAGATGCTTTCGCGGCTCTATGGCGTGTTCGGTGTCGAGTACGACGTCGCCCTGTCCACTCGCCCTGAGTCCTGCATGGGTGAGCCGGAATTGTGGGAGCAGGCCGAAGACGCTCTGCGTGAAGCTCTGGACGAGTTCGGCCAGCCCCATCGCGTGGACGAGGGGCAAGGGGCCTTCTACGGTCCCAAGATCGACGTCGCCATCCGGGACAGCCTGGGGCGGCGCTGGCAGTGCGGCACCGTTCAGCTCGACTTTCAGCTGCCCATCAAGTTCGATTTGCGCTATTCGGCAGCCGACGGAAGCCTGCAGCGCCCCATCGTCATTCATCGGGCCATCTTCGGCTCGTTCGAACGATTCATCGGGGTTCTGATCGAGCACTTCTCGGGTGCTTTTCCCACTTGGCTGGCACCGGAGCAGGCGGTGGTCTTCCCGGTGGGCGCCGGCCATGTCGAGTATGCGGAGGACGTGGGCCGGGAATTGACGGCGGCCGGAGTGCGCGCTTCAGTCGACGTCGACGACTCGATCAACTACCGCGTTCGCGCCGCTGAGGAACGGAAGGTCCCGTATATGCTCGTAGTGGGAGATCGGGAACAGGGAGCCGGTACTGTCTCGGTCCGCCGCCACCGGGTGAAAGGGCAGCGGGTGTTGGAGCGAAGGGCTCTCGTCGAGGAGATCCTCGGCAAGATCCGGGAGCGGACGTTGGATGTTGAGCCGGTCCAAGTGAGCTTTCGAGACGAAAGCGGCGAGATCTCTACCGAGGCGGCGCCGTATTGAACACTGCCGGGAGCGCGGAATCGCCGTGAGCTGCCGCGGTGTGTCTTTGGATCTGCGGTTTGCGTCCGAGAGCGGCTTGCTCTATGGTTCCAGCGGAAAAGGCGGTGATTGGCCGACCCGTGGAGGCGAATAGAGACCAGTTCGAACCGCGAGGTCCAGCGTGCAAGGATCCCGGGCTAGAGGAATGGATGAGAATGGATTTCGGAGAAAGCGCCGGCATTGGACCAGTGTGAGCAAGGGAGGGTTGAGATGTCCGAGAAAACGCAAGTAAAAAGCAGCCAGGCTTCAGCGACTGCCGTCAAATACGTGTATCTCTTCAATGAAGTGCAACAGGCCGAGGAGCGGCTCGAAGGAAGCTGGGAGAAAGTCCGGGGTTTGCTGGGCGGGAAGGGGGCCAACCTCGCCGACATGACGCGCATCGGAGTCCCGGTTCCTCCCGGATTCACCGTGACCACCGAAGCCTGCAAAGAGTATCTGCGCGCCAACGGCTTTCCGGAAGAGATCTGGCGCCAGGAAGTGGATGCCATGAGGGCGATCGAAGAGGCGACCGGCAAGACCTTCGGCGATCCGGAAAACCCGCTGCTGGTCTCCTGCCGCTCAGGTGCCAAGTTCTCGATGCCCGGCATGATGGACACCATCCTCAACATCGGGCTCAACGACGAAGTCGCTCAGCTGGCCATCCAGAAGGGGCGCGATCCCCGCTTCATCTACGACTCTTACCGTCGTCTGGTCCAGATGTTCGGCAGCGTGGTGCTGGGGGTTCCCGACGAGGTCTTCGAAGCGGTCATCACGGCTCACCGGAAACGGATCGGGGCGGCCAGCGACACCCAGATGAAAGCCTCCGACTGGCAGGAGGTGACTTCGCGCTTCAAGGAGATCGTGCGGACCTACACCAATCAGGACTTTCCCACCGACCCCTTCGTCCAGCTCAAGCTGGCGACGGAAGCCGTGTTCAAGTCCTGGAACAGCAAGCGAGCCATCGATTACCGCAACGCCACCAACATCCCTCATGATCTGGGCACCGCCGTCAACATTCAGACGATGGTGTTTGGAAACATGGGGGACAGCTCGGCCACGGGCGTGGCCATGTCGCGCAACGCCTCGACTGGAGAACCGGAGCTGGAAGGGGACTTCCTGATCAATGCCCAGGGTGAAGACGTGGTAGCCGGCATCCGGCTGACCCAGCCGCTGGCCGAGCTGAGAGACCAGATGCCCGAGCTGTACGACGAATTCGACAGCATCGCCAAGCGGCTGGAAAAGCACTATCGCAACATGCAGGACATGGAGTTCACCATCGAGAACGGCAAGCTGTACCTGCTGCAGACCCGTGACGGCAAGCGAACCGCCCAGGCCGAAGTGCGCATTGCCGTGGACATGGTCGAGGAGGGGCTGATCAGCAAGGATGACGCCGTGCGCCGCGTCAAGCCGGAACAGGTGGACTTCTTCCTCCATCCCCAGCTGGAGCCGGAGGGGCGCAAGCAGGGCCGCATGATCGCCCGCGGACTCAACGTCTCCCCCGGTGCAGCGGTGGGTGTGGTGGCCTTCGACGCCGACATTGCCGAGCGCTGGGCCAAGGAAGAAGGCAAAGACGTCATCATGGTCCGGCCCGAGACCAAACCGGACGACGTGCACGGGCTGCTGGCGGCCAAGGGCGTGCTGACCAGCCGTGGTGGTCGGACCAGCCACGCCGCGCTGGTGGCGCGCCAGTTCGGAAAGCCGGCTGTTGTGGGCGTCAGTGAACTGGACATCGATCTGGACGGGCGGCACATGAGTGTCGGCGAGGACCTGGTCGTCAAGGAAGGCGACTGGATTTCACTGGACGGCACCACCGGCGAGGTCTACCTGGGCCAGATTGCGACTTTCGTCCCCTCCTTCGATAACCCCTGGCTGCTCAAGATCCTCGGCTGGGCCGACCAGATCCGAAAACTGGGGGTGTGGGCCAACGCCGATTACCCGGCCGATGCTCAACGCGCCCGTGAATACGGTGCCCAGGGAATCGGACTGTGCAGGACCGAGCACATGTTCTTCGAAGCCGAGCGTATTCCCATCGTCCAACAGATGATCATGGCGCGCACGCCGATTGAACGGCAGCACGCCCTGGACAAACTGCTGCCCTTCCAGCGAGCCGACTTCGAAGGTCTCTTCAGGGCAATGAACGGCTATCCCGTGATCATCCGGCTGATCGATCCACCGCTGCACGAGTTCCTCCCCTCGTTCAAGGAGCTGGTGCACGACCTGACCGATTTGAAAATCCAGCTGCAGCACGCGCGGGTGCTATCGGAAACGGACAAGATCCTGGCTGAAATCCGCACCAAGTCCGACTACCTGGAGCGGGTGGAGGCGCTCAGCGAGGCCAATCCCATGCTGGGAACGCGCGGAGTGCGCCTGGGGCTGCTCATCCCGGAACTGACGAAGATGCAGGTGCGTGCCATTTTCGAAGCCGCCTGCAGCTGCACCCGGGAAGGGGTAGAGGTGCATCCCGAGATCATGATTCCCCTGACCTGCCACGCCAACGAGCTGAAAGAGCAGCGAGAGGCGCTCGAGGCGGTGGCACACGAAGTGATGAAACGGGAAAAGACTCAAGTCAAGCACAAGTTCGGCACCATGATCGAGATTCCGCGCGCCGCTTTGACAGCGGACGAACTGGCCGAGTACGCCCAGTTCTTCTCCTTCGGCACCAACGACTTGACGCAGACCATCTTCGGGATCTCCCGTGACGACGCGGAGGCCGGTTTCCTGGTCGAATACCTGGAACGGAAGATCCTGCCCGTCAATCCGTTCGCCACGATCGACCGCAACGGAGTGGGAAAGATCATGCAGATGGCGGTGGAGCTGGGCCGCCAAACCCGTCCCGACATCGAGATCGGGATTTGCGGCGAGCACGGAGGGGATCCCGAGAGCATCGCCTTGTGCCACGAACTGGGACTGAACTATGTGTCCTGTTCGCCCTTCCGTGTGCCGATCGCCCGGCTGGCCGCCGCCCACGCCGCTTTGGAGGACTCCTAGAGAAGAGGAGTGACGTCGGCATCCTTGCCGTTGATTCCCGGCGTAGGCACGAGGGCTGAGCCCCCGTTTTCCGAGAGAGCTCGTTTGATGGGGCCGCGACCACGCCCGTTGCCGGCGTTGCGCTCCCTCTCACTCCTCGACGTGCCGCAGGTGCCCTGAGATCGTTGCATGAGAATCCTGCTGATCGTTCTGGCCCTGATTGCCGCTGTCCTTCTGGGCGTCGCGGCGGGTTTCTTCTACCTGCTCTGGAAGCCTCGCCCGGAGGTGAGTCCTTCCGCCTATCCCTGGTTGGAGCGCTCCCCGGGCCAGGACATGGATGTCCTGGCTGAGCAACTTCTGGGCCGGATGACTCTCGACGAGAAACTCGCCGAGATGACCGGTGAGGGGGTGTGGGTGACGGTCGCGACCAGTCTCTGGTCGGGCCACTTTGCGGTGATCCACGCGGGAGGCAACCCACGGCTGGGCATCCCTCCGGTAGCCTTCACCGACGGTCCTCGCGGCATCACCACGGCCCCGGCGACGGCCTTTCCAGTGGCCCTGGCGCGAGCCGCCAGCTGGGATGTCGAGCTGGAGAGGCGGGTGGGAGATGCGATGGGGATCGAAGCGCGAGCCGCGGGTGCCAATTACCTGGGAGGCCTCTGTATCAACCTGCTGCGCCATCCCTCCTGGGGGCGGGCCCAGGAAAGCTACGGCGAAGACCCCTGGCTGACGGGCGAACTGGCCGTCAGCTACCTGCAGGCCGCGCAACGGCACAACGTCATGGTCAGCGCCAAGCACTTCGCCCTCAACAGCATCGAATTCTCCCGTTACCACGTGGACGTCCAGGTCGACGAGCGGACCTTGCGTGAAGTCTATCTTCCTCATTTCAAGAAATGTGTCGACCATGGGGTCGCGTCGCTGATGAGCGCCTACAACAAGGTCCGCGGCGAGTTTTGCGGGCACAATCGTTATCTGCTCACCGAGATCCTGCGCAACGAGTGGGGCTTCCGAGGCTTCGTCAGTTCCGACTGGGAGCACGGCCTGCGTGACACGACGGCCGGTGTGCGGGCCGGTCTCAACCTGGAGATGGCGACGGCTCGCCATTACGGGAAGCGGCTGAGCGAGCTGATCCGGTCGGGGGCGATCGCCGAGGACGAGATCGACCCGCTCGTGCTGGACCTCCTCCGCACCAAGCTCCGATTCGTCTCCCGTCCCGATCCCATCGACTACTCGAAGAGCCGGCTGGCTTCTCACGAGCACGTCACACTGGCTCGGGAGGTGGCCGAGCAAAGCATGGTTCTCCTGAAGAACCAGCCGGCTGTCCTGCCGTTTGAACGTGAGAGCGTTTCCCGCTTGGCGGTCGTGGGGCGCCTGGCCGGTGCCGACAACACCGGGGACCGCGGCAGTAGTAAGGTGAAACCGCCTCACCTGGTCCCCCCTCTGCAGGGACTTCAGGAGTATCTGGGCGCCGACCGGGTCTCACACGCGTCCGGAACAGACCTGGAAGAGGTCCGGCGAGTGGCCCGCGAAGCCGATGCCGCAATCGTCGTCGTGGGAATCGCTCATGACGAAGAGGGGGAATACATCAGCATCCAAGGGAAGAGTGCCCGGCCCGGGCAACGGCCCCGACCGATCCTTGGGCTGGGCCCGGGCGGCGACCGCTATCCCTTGTCGCTGACCCACCAGGACCTGGCCGTGATTCGGGCGGCCGCGGCGGAGAACACCAGAACGGTAGTGGTACTGATCGGCGGCAGCGCCATCACGATGGAAGAATGGAGGCAGCAGGTGCCTTCCATCCTGATGGCCTGGTACGGTGGCATGGAAGGAGGGCGTGCTCTTGCGCGCCTCTTGTTCGGCGAGCTCAGCCCCAGCGGAAAACTACCCCTCACGATCCCGTTGAGTCTCGATCAGCTGCCCTCCTTCGACCCCTACGCGGATTCGGTGACTTACGGCTACTACCACGGCTACACGTTGCTGGACAAAGTGGGTCTCCAACCCGCCTTCCCCTTTGGGTATGGCCTCAGCTACACCGACTTTCGCTTCGAGTCTCTGGAGGTAATGACTCCGGAAATTCCAGCCGAGGGACGGCTGCGGGTTGGCGTCGAAGTGACCAACACGGGCAACCGGCAGGGATCGGAGGTCGTGCAGCTGTACGTTGGCTTTCCCAATTCCAGCGTAGACCGGCCGGTGAAGTTGCTTCGGGCATTCCAGAAGGTGCTCCTTGCGCCGGGTGAAACGAGGCGGGTGGTGCTCGAAGTGCCGGCCCGGGAACTGGCCTATTACGACCCACGGGAGCGCGCCTGGAAAGTGGAAGCGGTCGAGCACCGCGTTCTGGTTGGGCCGTCCTCGCGCAGGGAGGACCTCCGGGAGGCTGCCTTCCGAGTAGTGGACTGAGGGAGGCGGGCGACGACGCGCGGCCGGGCCAATCCTGCGCCATGGTTCGGCCCAAGAGCGTGGGTCAGCCCCAGCCCGCTATGGCTTGACGGCCTGGCGCGCTTCGGTCAGAAGCTTGTCGAGCCCGTCCAGCTTGCCGCCGTTACGCGCGCTGTAGATCTGCTCCAGATATTCCCGAGCCTTGGCGGAACCAGGCTTGTTCATGACGGTGGCGACCGCGAACGCCCCCATGGCGTCTTCCAGCTCCTTCAGCTTCCAGTGGCTGAGACCGATCAAGGTGTACGCCTGTTCGTTCTCGCCGTTGTACTCCAGCGACTTGTAGAACTGCTGAATGGCTTGCTTGTAGCTTTGCTGCGAATAGGAGTGGTAGGCGCGCAGGAATTCGGCTTCGCCTCGGGTCTGATCCCATTGGGCCGCCTTCCAGCCCTGGGGCGGCTGGTTGCCGTACGCCCCAGCCAGTTTGTCGATGTAGCTCAGAGCCTTGGGAATCTGCTGCTGTCCCTTGTAGTACTCGTAGAGCCAGGCGGCGTAGTAAGAGCCCTCTTTGGCGCCCAGACCGTCCAGCGCTCTGTCGCTCCACTCCGCGGCCTTGGCCCCGTTCTGTTTGGCGATGTAGCTGCTGGCCACCAGGCTGGCTATCTTCCCGCTGGACTGCTTGGCATACAGCTCCTCACCGAGCTGGATGGCCCGGTCGTAGTCCTTCTTCTGGAAGGCGGCCTGGACTTCCTGGTCGGGGCTCGGCTTCAGGTGGGGAAACAGCTGGAGGACTTTGTCTTCGAGGGCCTTGGCTTGGGCCGCGTTGCCGGCGCTCTTGTAGTCCTTGACGATCTGTCCGAAGAAGGCGGGAATGTACTGCCGGATCTTGGTATCCGGATGCAGTTTCCTGTAATAGCTCTCCAGAGCCTTTTCCCTTTGTCCCAGAGGGAGCTGCATGATCTCCTCCACCTGGGCATAGTGTTTTCGGTACAGATAGTCGGATCCGAGGGGCACGCCTTCCGGCGGATCCACGGGGTCCTGGCCGAACAGTCCGGCCGGCCCGGCAGCCAGGCAGAGAAACGCAAGGCAAAAGGCGAATCGTGTCGTTGTTGGTCTCATTTGCTTTCTCGAAAGGAATGGAATCTCCTTGTCAGCCTCCCCAAAACGTATTCTCGATAGTGATACCGCATCGGGGGGTTCCGGCGCAAGTGCTCTCTGAAATCGGAAGCCCATGAGGGCCGCCGGCCGGGCGGCACATGGCGCCCGGTCAGGCACCTGCCGGTGCGGTATGATGGGATCGATGAAGCGAAACGGGTATCCGGCCGTCGGAATCCTTCTGCTCTGGCAGCTGACGGTCCCCGCTCGAGCGCAGGATCACACGCTGGACGAGGCAATCCGGCTGGCGGTGGCCGCCCAGTACGAGGCGGCCCTGAAGCTGTTCAAGCAGGAGTTGTCCTTGCATCCCGAGGACCCCTTGCGCCACTACCTCGTGGGGATGACCGAGTTCAAGCTGGCCAATTTCCCGAACGCCATCGGCCGCTTTCAGGACGCCCTCGAGAAAGGGGCCGAGTTTCCCCAGGTCTACTATTGGCTGGCCCGCGGTTATCAGGAGACTGGAGACTTGCCCCAAGCCCTGTCCACACTGGAGCAAGGGCTCCAGCACTTTTCGCGCAACGAAGATCTGAAGAGTCTCGACGCGTTGCTGCGAACCGACCCGCCCGAATGGTCTGAGCGGTCCTCGAAAGTCGCGAACCCGCCTCGGTAGGAGGGGCATGCCACCCCCCAGCGTTTTCCTCTCAAATTCCGGATCCCCGGGGCTATGATTGGGGATTGCAGAGACTTCCCGGAGAATCGAAGCTCGGACTCTCGCCGCTTCGTGGTGCCAGCCCACCCACCGGCACGGCGCCTCTTGTTCCGCCAGCCCGCAGCCGGTATAGTCCTCGGCCGATGACTCTCGAGAGCAAGACTGCGGTCGTGACAGGTGCCAGTGAGGGAATCGGCAAGGCCATCGCGGAAGAGCTTGGACGGCAGGGAGCACGGGTGGCGATCTGCGCGCGGCGCTCCCAAGCGCTGGAGCGGGCCGAGTCGGAGCTGCGCCAAGCAGGAGTCGAGGTCTTCGCCCAGGTTTGCGACGTGAGCGTGAGAGACCAGGTGGAGAGTTTCTTCGACGCCGTGGAGGGGCGCTGGCAGCGGGTCGACATTCTCGTGAACAACGCCGGGGTAGGGGGTCCGACTCCGATTCACGATCCTCGTGACGACCGCTGGCACCTGGTCCTGGCCGTGACCCTGGACGGCTCCTTCTTCTGTAGCCGGCGGGCGCTGCAGACCATGCCCGAGGGCGGACGCATCATCAATTTCTCCTCGGTGCTGGGGCGTTTCGGGGTGCCGGGCTACACGGCCTACTGCAGCGCCAAGCACGGCATCATCGGCTTCACGCGTTCGCTGGCTCTGGAAGTGGCGCCGCGCAGGATCACGGTCAACGCCCTCTGCCCGGGCTGGGTCGAAACGACGATGGCTCGCCAGGGAATGGAGGCGGGCGCCAAGGGGCAAAATGTCAGCTACGAAGAGTTTCGGAGGATGGCCCTCGACGGCGTACCGCTCAAAGAGATCATCGAGCCCGGGGAAATTGCCCAGCTGGTCAGCTATCTGGCTTCGCCCGCGGCCCGCAACATCACCGGCCAGGCCTACAACCTTTGCGGAGGCCAGATCATGAGTTGACGGAACGGCCCGAAGCCCCTTGCGCGAGTCCGAATCTCGTCGGACGCTGGCCTCTTCCGGTGGCGCCGGCCGATCGTTTCCGAAAGCCCGCTACCGGGTTTTCAGCTTCTCGACGTTGGACTCCCCGGACTGCCGCCACCGGTTGAGCGTTCGATGGATCTGGCGGGCGGCCTGGCGAATCCGCTGGCGATTTTCGATCAGCGCCATCCGCACGTAGCCTTCTCCCTCCGGCCCGAAGCCGATCCCGGGGGCTACGGCCACTTCAGCCTCCTCCATCAGCTGCTGAGCGAACTGCATGGAGCCGAGGTGTTCCAGTCCGGCAGGGATGCCCGCCCAGACGAACATCCCGGCCCGCGGTTCCTGGAAGTTGTCCCAGCCCGCCTGCCGCAGCCGCTGCACCAGCACGTCGCGGCGTTCCTGGTAGAGCTTGGACTGCCGTTTGGAGATGCGTCCGTAACCGCGCAGCCCGATGATGGAGGCGATCTGGATGGCCTGGAAGATCCCGTAGTCGTAGTAGCCCTTGATGCGGGACAGACCGTCAATTACGGTGCGGTTGCCGCTGCAAAAGCCGATCCGCCAGCCGGCCATGTTGAAGGTCTTCGACATGGTGGTGAACTCGACTCCGACTTGATTGGCTCCCCGAGCCTGCAGGAAGCTGGGCGGATGATAGCCGTCGAAGCCCAGGCCTCCGTAAGCGAAGTCGTGTACCACGATCAGCTCGTGGCGGCGAGCCAGGGCGACGACCTCTTCGAAGAAGTCCAGAGAGACAGTCCGGGCCGTAGGGTTGTGCGGGTAATTGAGGAACAGGACCTTGGGCCGGGGAAAGTAGGTGCGGCAGGTTTGGTCGACGGCGCGCAGGAAGGCCTCATCGTCGGCAATCGGAATGCTCAGGTAGCTCCCCCCCGCCAGCACCACACCGTAGCTGTGGATGGGGTAGGAGGGAGCCGGGACCATGGCGGTGTCCCCGGGGCCGATCAGCGCCAGGCAGAGGTGGGCGAAGCCTTCCTTCGAGCCGATCGTAGCGATGACTTCGTCCTCCGGGTTCAACCGGACCTGGTAATGCTTCTGGTAGAAACGAGCCACGTCGCGGCGCAAATTGTAGAGCCCGCCGGCGGCCGAATAGCGGTGGCTGCGGGGATCTTGAACGACCTCGCAGAGCTTCTCGACGATTGGATCGGGCGTGGGGTCGGTGGGATTGCCCATGGCCATGTCGATGATGTCGATGCCGTCGCGGCGCTTCCGGTCCTTGACTTTGTTGATCTGACCGAACAGGTAGGGGGGCAGGCGCGACATGCGTTCGCTGAGCCTCAGCCAGTCGGAGGCCCGGTTCGATCGATCCGTCATGACGTGTGATTATAGCCAATGGAGGTGCCTCCTGGCCGGAACTTCCCCTCACAAGGCCGCCTGCGAACCGTCAGCCGGCCAGTGCTGAACTTGCCCTGTCCCCATCGGGCCGCCATCCCGCCAGGCACCGGGGCGTTGAGCGGGCGGATCTTTCCGCTACACTATCTGGCGCGATGTACCGGCGTTTGGTGGTCAAGTTGGGAACCAGCGTGCTGACGGGGGGTACCCGCAGCCTGGACCGTCCCCAGATGCTGGAGCTGGTGCGCCAGTTTGCCGAAGCGCACGCCGGCGGCCTGGAGGTGGTCCTCTGCACCTCGGGTGCCATCGCGGCGGGGAGGGAAGTCTTGGGATTCCCCGAGCTGGCCCCGACACTCACCAACCAGCAGATGCTGGCGGCGGTGGGGCAGAGTCGCCTGATGCTCAGCTGGGAGCGCCTCTTCGACATCTACGGCATCCGGGTGGGACAGATGTTGCTGACCCGGGCAGACCTGGAAGACCGCCACCGCTTTCTGAACGCCCGCGACACCTTGCAGGCATTGGTGTCGCAGCGCATCATCCCGATCGTCAACGAAAACGACGCCGTGGCCACGGACGAGATCAAAGTGGGAGACAACGACAATCTGTCGGCGCGGGTCGCGATCCTGGCCGAAGCCGATCTACTCCTGCTGCTGACCGACCAGAGCGGGTTGTTCACGGCCGATCCTCGCCGCCACCCCGAAGCAGAGCTGATCCCGGAGGTGCGCGACATCGACGAGTCGATCCAGCGCCTGGCCGGAGAGAGCGTCAGCGGCCTGGGAGTGGGTGGGATGATCACCAAGCTGCAGGCGGCGGATCTGGCACGCCGGGCCGGCGCCGATGTGGTGATCGCCTCGGGACGCATTCCCGGAGTGATCTCTGACGTCCTCCAGGGCCAGCCTCGAGGGACGCGTTTCGCGGCTTTGGAGAGCCCGCTCGAGAACCGCAAACGCTGGATCCTGGCGGGACCCAAACCCAGCGGCCGCCTGCAGGTGGACGCTGGCGCCGCCCGCGCGCTGGCCGAGCAGGGCAGGTCGCTGCTTCCGGCCGGTCTGCTGCGCGTCGAGAACCAGTTCGAGCGGGGGGACGCCGTGGTCGTGTTGGACCCCGAGTCGAAAGAGCTGGGGAGAGGCATCAGCCGCTATTCGAGCCAGGCCCTCGAGCGCATCGCCGGCTGCCATTCCAGTGGCATCGAGGAGCGCCTGGGCTACAGCTACGGCCCCGTCGTGCACCGCAACGACTTCGTGCTGCTGTGAAGGCTTTACCGGCGAATCAGCCTCGGCCCCAGCAGCAGGCAGACGCCGGAGTTTCCAACCCGTGGCTTGTAGAGACTCCCGCCCAACCCATACAATGAGGACTTTCTGTGAAGCGCGCTCTGAGAGACAGAATGCATCCGATCATCGTCAATGATGCCCATTGCCACTTCTTCTCGACGGGATTTTTCGAGAAGCTGGGCGCCCAGATCGACCCGCAGCAGCCCCTGCCAGCCCCCCAAGTGGTGGACAGACTCGGCTGGGAATGGCCGGGGACATCGGAGGAACTGGCCGATCGCTGGGTACGCGAACTGGACGCCCACCAGGTACGCCGCTGCGCATTGATGGCCAGCTTGCCGGGTGACGAAACTTCGGTCGAAGCGGCCGTACACCGCCATCCCGACCGGTTAGTGGGTCTTTTCATGGTCGATCCGACTCGAGACGAGGCCGCCCGGAGAGTCGCGGCGGCCCTTCAGCGTCGAGCCCTGCGCGTCGTCTGCCTCTTCCCGGCAATGCACGGCTTTCGCCTGGATGGGGATGCTGCTCTCGAGCTCTTCGAGGCCGCATGGAAAGGAAAGGCGCAAGCCGTTTTCGTGCACTGTGGGCAGCTCTCGGTGGGGGTCCGAACGAAACTGGGCCTCCCCAGCCGCTTCGACGTTCGTCTGGGGAATCCGTTGGACTTGCACCCGGCGTTGTCGAGCTTCCCGGAACTCCCGGTCATCCTGCCCCACTTCGGCGCGGGCATGCTCCGGGAGGCGCTCATGCTGGCCGATATGCATCCCAATGTTCTGCTGGACACCTCCAGCTCCAACAGCTGGGTCAAGTTTCATGCCAGCCTCAACCTTCAGCAGATCTTCGCTCAGACGCTCCAGGTGCTGGGAGCCAGGCGGCTCTTGTTCGGCACTGACTCGTCGTTTTTTCCACGGGGCTGGCAGCGCAGTATTCGGGACGAGCAGCGCCAGCTGCTGAAGGGACTCGGTGTGGGGGCCGACGACGAGGAGGCGATCTTCCGAGGCAATTTCGAACGTCTGTTCCCTGCGCATCGGCAATGACCCAATTTCGAGGTGGTGAAAGTGAGAACGAGTATTCGATTGTGGTTGCTTCTCTGTCTGTTCTGGGTTCCCCTGAAGGCCGCGGATCTGCTGCAGATGCCAATCGGCGATCCGGCGCGCAAGGACCGCCGTGTGCCGCTGATGCTGGACGCTGTCACCGATGCACAAACCGGTGAGACGATCACGCTGGCGGACCTGGTCCAGCAGCTTGCCGGCGTCCAGTTGGTCTTCGTCGGGGAGAACCACACCAGCGCCGAGGTGCACCAAATTCAGGAGCGCATCATCCGTGCCCTCGCCGACTCGGGCCGCACCGTCCTGGTGGGCCTCGAGATGTTCCCCTATACGGAGCAGAAACACCTGGACAGTTGGAATTCGGGCTACCTCACCGAGGAGGGATTCGTCCGGCTGGCGGACTGGTACCGCAACTGGGGGTACAACTGGCGCTACTACCGCTCCATCTTCCTGATGGCTCAGCAGCGAAACATCCCCTTGTTCGCTGTCAATACCCCGCGCTCAGTCGTGAGCGCGGTCCGGCAGAAGGGATTCGATGGGCTTTCCGAAGAGGAGCGGGCCCACGTCCCGGAAACCGTCGACACGGAAAACCCGGAACACTTCGAGCTGTTCAAGGCCTTCTTCGCAAGTGACGACGAAGACGAAGAGGAGGGCTTCCACACTTCGCTGAGCGAGGAGCAGTGGCAGGGCATGTTCAACGCCCAGTGCACTTGGGACGCCAGCATGGGCTACAACGCCACCCAGACCCTGGCCCGCTTCGCCGACCGCAATCCCATCATGGTGGTGCTGGTGGGTGCCGGACACGTGGCCTACGGGCTGGGTATCGAACGCCAGGCAGCCCAGTGGTTCGACGGGAAGATGGCTTCGGTGATCCCACTTCCCGTCCGGGACGGCAAAGGGGAGCCGATTGAGGAGGTTCAGGCCTCCTACGCCAATTACCTGTGGGGATATCCTCCCGAACGGTTCGCCGCCTTCCCCGCGCTCGGCATCTCCAGCCACGCCGACAAGGAGTCGGGCCGCCTGAAAGTGATTTTTGTGGAGAAGGAATCGGCAGCCGAACGGGCCGGCCTGAAGACGGGGGACCTGCTGCTCACCCTGGAAGGAGAGCCGCTCGAGCACCGGTCCCAGTTGAACAGCGTCCTGGCATCCAAGGAGTGGGGCGATTCCTTGCAGCTCGGCATCCAGCGAGACGCTCAGACTTTGGAGATCACGGTTTATTTCCGGCGGGTCTGGGAGTAGTGTGTGGGCTGAAACGGTCGCGCCCGTCGCCGCCAAATCCGAATGGGTCGGTCGGTCGCGAGTCGGTTGGATTTGAGGCTCCGGGACACGGCTTTGACGGTGCCGTCCCCAATCCTGCGGTAGAGGAGAATTGATGAAGGGCATGCTGGCGCGGTTGCTGACCCTGGCGGTTCTCCTCTATGGCTTTTTCCTCGGCCTGGAAATGATGCAGCTGGCTTTCAAGCTGTTCGGAAAAGGGTTCGCCGAGGCCCTGATCGAGACCACTTCCAACCCGTTCGTGGGCCTGTTCGTGGGTGTTTTGGCCACCAGCCTGGTCCAGAGCTCTTCCAGCACGACCTCGATGACCGTGGCGATGGTGAGTGCGGGAGCGTTGACCATCGAGGGAGCGATTCCCATCATTATGGGCGCCAACATCGGCACCTCGGTCACCAACACCATCGTGGCGCTGGCGCACGTGAACCGCACCGAGGAGTTCCGGCGGGCGTTCGCGGGTGCCACGGTGCACGACTTCTTCAACTGGATGGCGGTGCTGTTGCTGTTTCCGCTGGAACTCGCCCTGGGATTCCTGGGGCGCTTCTCCAGTTGGCTCGCCAATCTTCTGGAGGGCGCCGGAGGCATGCCTCTTCTGAACCCGTTGCGGGCGGTGGTTCGACCCGTGGCCGACTCGATCAGCGACGGCATGGGGCACTCGCCGACATTGACCTTGATCCTGGGGGTGACCCTGCTGTTTCTTGCTCTACGCTACCTGGTGGTGTTTCTCAGAAAGGTGCTCTCGGGCAAAGCCGAGGCCGTGCTGCACAGGACGCTCTTTCGGTCCGTTGCGGCGGCCATCCTGGCCGGGATTCTGATGACCGTCATGGTCCAGAGCAGCTCGATTACCACCTCGGTGCTGGTGCCGCTCATCGCTGCGGGGGTCATCACCCTGGAACAGGCTTTTCCATTCACGATCGGCGCCAACATCGGAACCACCGTGACTGCTCTGATGGCGTCGCTGGCCCTGGGGAGCCACACCGCGCTGACGGTCGCCTTCGCCCATCTCATGTTCAACGTCAGCGGCGCCCTGCTCATCTATCTTCCTCCGCCGACTCGTCGCATCCCGCTGGCGCTGGCGCGCTGGATGGGCGACGTGGCGGTGCGCAGCCGCCCTCTGGCGGTCAGCTATATCTTGATTGTGTTTTTCGGTATCCCGCTTTTGCTGTTGCTTCTTTCGGGGAGTTTTGGGGCGCCTGAGGAGAGTTTGAAGCCGGCATTGCCGGCGGACGCGTCACCGGCGTCCAGTCTCCTGGAGCCACCCCACTCGCCGGAAGCTGGAGCACAGCGGGGCTCTCTGGGAGGAGGGGATCATGCTCGAGCGCTTGTTCGGTAAGGGCCAGTCCCGTTTGATCGAAGCCGCCTATCGCGACATCGAAGAAATGCTGACTCAGTCGGCCAGGATGCTCGATTTGGCGTCGGCGGCCTTCCTCGACAACCAGCCTCTGGAAGTCGACCTGGACCGCATGGACGACACCGTGGACGAGAACGAACGCCTGATCCGGCGGAGCGTGCTGGAGCACCTGGCGGTCAACCCGAGCCAGGATCTGGTGGCCAGCCTGCTGCTGGCCAGCATTTGTCAGGACGCGGAACGAATCGGGGACTTCGCACGCGGACTGGGCGAGCTGATCCCTCTCGCCAAGAGCCGTCGCCAAGGCAAGTTTCGAGACGGGTTGAAAGAGATCCTGGCCGAGCTGCGGCCACAGTTCGACGTGTGCATCCGGGCGTTTCGCGAGGACAACCTCGAAGAGGCCAAGCAGGTGATGGCCCACCACTTGGACTTCAAGCGGCGGCTGGACGAGCTGACGCGGGCAATCGCGGAGAGCGATCTGAGCGCAGACCTGGCCGTGGTCTACTCGGCCGCAGCGCGCATTCTGAGGCGCATCAGCGCCCACCTGAGCAACATCGCCTCGAGCGTCGTGCAGCCCTACGACAAAATCCGGAAAGATGACGAGGCCGACTGATTCGGGCAGAAAGAGCCGGAGGCCGCGGCGGTATGGTTCCAAGCCGTTCCCCGCCTATCGCCACCGGCCCGGAACGACGCCTCATCCCGTGCGGGACCCGGAGGGCCATTCCTACGGCCTGCGAGAGCCGTCTCCGGCGGTCTTCGACCCGCGAGCCTGGAGGCGCTGTGAAGACTATCTGTACGGGATCGACCTCTACAATCACGGCTACTATTGGGAAGCACACGAGTCTTGGGAAGGAATCTGGAAGTCCACCCGCCGGCGCGATCTTCCGGGAAGGTTCCTGCAGGGATTGATACAGGTGGCCGCCGCCCTGTTGAAGCACCGGATGGGGCGCCCGGCGGGAATGCGCAGCCTGGCCCGCAAGGGCCTGGACAAGCTCCAAGAGGTCGCCTCCCTCCACTCGACGTATTGCGGCCTGGATCTGGACCGGCTGGGAGAACAATGGGGACGGTTCTTCCGGAATCCCGAAAGCCTGCCCCCGCCCCCTCTTGCTCTGCTGCCGAGGGGCGAGAGGCCGGGAAGACGGCGGGAGCGGCGGAGCAATCCGCTCGAACCACTAGGGTGAGCACCCCGTCCCAGACTGAGATTGGCAGCAGCTCTGTGGTTGGATACTCGCGCGCCGCTCGGGAACATGAGAAAATCGGGAAGTCAGGGAGGCTGGGGGGCGCGTTTGAGGCCGAGCGACCTGATTCGGAGCCACTTTTCCCGGCTCCGGATTCGCTGCGGCCGACGCCTGTTCAGACCTGCCCGTAAATGGAGAAGCCCAAATGAAAAGACTATCGTTGCTGATGTTCGCGTTGGTTCTGGGAGCCTGCGGCTTGGGAGGCCCCAAGGAGGCCGAAGAAGCCTTGAAAGACAAAGGTGTGCTGGACGTCCTGGAGGAGGCCAGCAAGGACCGTTACGATCCCCCGGCTGACGGCAGGTTGACGGAGGAGCAGGTGCGGATGTACCTGGAAGTGAAGAAACGGGAACGGGATCTGGCCAAAGCGGCGGCGGAACAACTGAAAGCCAAGGGCCAGGCTCTGAAAGAAGCGGAAAAGGAGGGAGCCGGATTGTCCACCGCCTGGCAGAGCCTGGGAGCGCTCAAGGACTTGAGCAATCTGGTGACCGCCGACATTCGCGCCGCCCAGGAGTTGGGCCACAATACGGCCGAATACACCTGGGTCAAAGAGCAGATCCTGGAGGCGGGGCTGGCGACCTGGACGGACAACATCCGCCAGCAGACCAGCGGAAGCCTGGAAATGGCTCTGCAACAGATGAAGGATGCCCGCGCCCAGGCCCCCAACGAGGAAATGCGAAAGTTCTACGATGAGCAGATCGCCAACTACGAACAGGCACTCTCGGAAGAGGAAGAGCAGGCGAGCCCGTCGGAGGCGACCCAGTACAATCTGCAATTGATCAAGAAATTCTCCGACGAGCTGAAGCTTCTGGAGGAAGAGATTCAGAAGTACGGCCTGGCCTCGTCGCTGGGGCGGGACGACGAGCAACAGTAACCGACAACGGGCCGTCTCAGGGAATGCCCCGGGTCTGCAGGGTTGGGGGGATCTTCGCGCCCCGCGATCCAACCTACCCGCCCCGCCCTCTGATCACCTCCGGGCAGACCGGCGCTCACCACACGGGATTGGTGGCCAGCAGGCTGGAGGCGCGCTCCCGATCCAGGGGCTCGGCAAAGAAATAACCCTGTCCAAACCCGCAGCGGAGATTGCGCAGATGGGCCAGTTCGTTGGCCGTCTCCAGGCCCTCGGCAGCCACGTTCATGCCCAGGCTCCGAGCCAGGTCGATGATCGTGCCCACGATCTCCGAGGCGCCGTTGTGGTCGTGCATCCGCCGGATGAAAGAACGGTCGATCTTCAGCACGTCCGCGGGCAACTGCTGCAGATAGTTCAGGGACGAGTAGCCCGTTCCGAAGTCGTCGATGTGAAGCTGGATCTGCAAATCCCGTAACCGCTTCAGCTTCTCCGGCACGGGCCGGTTGTGCTCCATCAGGGTGCTTTCGGTCAATTCCAGGCGGAGGCGCGAGGGGGCCAGTCCGGTCTCTTCCAGCACGTCGACGATCTGGTCGATCAAATTGGACTGGCTGAACTCCCGGCCCGACAAGTTGACACTCATCGAGAGGCTTTGAAAGGACGGAAAGCGGTGGTGCCAGCTCACCAACTGGCGGCAGGCCTCGTACAAGACGTGGCGGCCAATCAGTATGATCAGCCCGGTCTCTTCTGCGGTGGGGATGAAATCCTTGGGGTGCAGCAGGCCGCGCTCCGGGTGAAGCCACCGCGCCAGTGCTTCGAAGGCCACGATGCGCCCGCTCTCGAGGTCGACGATGGGCTGGTAGAAGATCTGGAACTCGCGCCGCTCCAAGGCCCGCCGCAGGTCGGTCTCCAGTTTCAGCAGGGCGACCGCACGGGCGTGCATCCTCCGATCGAAGACGGCGTATTGGGCTTTGCCGTTTCCCTTGGCGCGGTACATGGCGATGTCGGCGTCGCGCAGCACGTCCTCAGGCCGGTCATAGCCGCTCTCGCTGGAGGCGATCCCCAGACTCGCGCTCGTGAACACCTCCTGCCCCTGCAGGTCGAAGGGAATCGAGAAGGCTCTCTGGATGCGATCCGCCACCAGAGTCGGTTTGTGGCTGTCGGGGACATCGTCCAACAGGACAGCGAATTCGTCGCCGCCCAGCCGAGCCACCGTGTCTCCCTGCCGCAACAGGGGAGCGAGGCGCTCGGCCACCGCGCACAAGAGCTTGTCCCCGATGGCATGTCCCAGACTGTCGTTGACGTTCTTGAAGCGGTCCAGGTCGAGGAAAAGGACCGCGAATTTCCGTTCGGGGTGGCGGACGTGGCGGGCGATGGCCAGCCCCAGCCTGTCCATGAAGAGGGCTCGATTGGGCAGCCCGGTGAGGGAATCGTAGAAGGCGTCGCGCAATAACTGCTCCTCGTAGCGCCGGCGTTTGGTGATGTCCGTCAGCGAGCCTGCCATCCTGTAGGGCTCGCCCTGGGGGGTACGGATCGCCACGCCCCGGCTCAACACCCAGAGGTACTCGCCGCTGCTGTGCCGGATGCGGTGTTCGTTCGCGAAAGTAGGGGTCTCTCCCGCCAGGTGCTGCCGGATCGACTCGCGCAGATCCTCCAGATCTTCGGGATGGACCCGATCGAACCAGGTGTTGGGCCGAGTGGCCTCCGGCTCTTCGATGCCCGCGATTCCCAGGATCGACATCCAGCGCGGTGAATAATAGATCTGGTCTCTTCGCACGTCCCAGTCCCAGACGCCGTCGTTGGCGCCTCGAACCGCCAGCGCATAGCGCTCCTCGCTCTCACGCAGGGAATCGGCCCATTGCCTTCGGTCCAGGGCATAACGAATCGAACGGATCAAGCCGTCGGCATCGACCGTCCGCTTCACCAGGTAATCCTGGGCACCCTGGCGCACTGCCCAGGAGGCCTTGTCCTGATCGTTCAGACCCGTGAGGATGATGATCGGGGTGTTCTTGGATTGTCCCAGGACCCGCGGGACCGTCTCGGAGGGATCGCTGTCGGGAAGGCTCATGTCCAGCAGCACGACATCGGGTTTGCCGCGGGCGAGGTGATCCAGACCGGCGTTCAGGGTGCTGGCCAGTTCCACTCGGAACTGGGGGTCGGACTGCTCCGGGGACTGGCGTTCCAGGAAGCGTTGAACGAGACGAGCATCCCCCGGATTGTCTTCGATCAACAATACCTGGATGGGGTCTCGAGTCATGTCGCCTGTTCGAATGCGTGCAGGGTCAGCCTGCGGGAAGCCAGCGAATTCCCCAGCCTTGAAAGCGCGCAGCCGTCTGCCCCCCTCTGGAACCACGGAAGCCCAGGGCAGCGCTCGTGTATCCCCGCATCAGGTCTTGGGGTACCGCTCTTTGTTCGTGAACTAGCCTCCTCGAATTGGTCTGCGTTCCCCGATCGCTCCCCCTTTTTAACATGCTTTCCGGATCAGGTCGAAATGAAATTCTAACTCACGGGGCTGACAGACAGCGCCACGATGAAGGTAGCGCCACGACCGGGGTCGGATTCGACCCAGATCCGGCCTCCGTGGCGTTCCAGGATTCGCTGGCAAATGGCCAGGCCCAGGCCACTTCCGGGGGCTCGAGGATCGAGGCGCTTGAACGGCTCGAATATTTTTTCCCGCTGCTCCGGGGCCAGCCCGGGCCCGTTGTCTCGAAAAAAGAACCAGTTCTCTTCGGCGCGCCTCTCGCACCAGATTCGCAACATCGGGACTTCCTGGCCGCTGTAGTGTTTGACGGCGTTGCCGATCAGGTTGCGAAAGACCTGGCCCATCAGGTTGCAGTCGGCCCGGATCAACGGCAAGCCGTTCCAGGTCACCACCGCTTTGCGCTCTTCGATCAGCAGGCGCAGGTCGGCCAGAGCCTGCTGCACCAGGAGTGTGGTGTCACAGGCTTCAATTTTCATCTCCGCCTTGCCGGCGCGCGAATAAGACAGCAAGTCGTCCACCAGCCGCTGCATGCGCTCGGCGCCGTCATGCGCGAAATGCAGACATTCGCGGGCATCGGTGTCGAGGCGGTCGGCATACTGGGAAGCCAGCAGACCCGTGTACCGGGCTACCATCCGGAGGGGTTCCTGCAGTTGGTGCGAGGCCATCGACGCGAATTCCTGAAGCTTTCGATTGGAGCGTTCCAAATCCTGCCGCGACTGGCGAGCCGAGGTCAGGTCGACCACCAGGCCTTCGATCCAGGGCTGATCCGGGCGCTCGGCGGCGACGCTTTCGGTCACGCCCAGCCAGATCTGCTGGCCTTCGGGCCCGGTCACGGAGAACTCTGAGCGGTGCAGCGGTGGCTCCTGCTCGAGTCGCTTCGCCAGCGCCTGGGGGCTCTCCGAGAGAAAATAGAGTCGGAAAGGGAGCTGGGTTTCCTCGGCTTCGCGAGGCAGAGACAAGAGATCGGCCAGGGCCGGGCTGATCTCCAGCAAGCGGCCCTCGGCAGTGGCTCGAAAGTATCCCAGCCGGGAACGCTCGAGCAGGGAATCGAGCCGGCCCTGGGGTTGTCCGGGGTGGTGCTGCGCCTTCTCCAGCTGGCGGCGCAACGTACCGGCCAGCAACAGGAACCCGGCCGGTGATTTGGCCACGAAATCATCGGGGGCGGCTTCGAAGATACGGGTCCGGATCGCATCCGAGACCTCGCCGCAAAAGAAGATGATCGGGACCCGAGGGAATCGGTTGCGCAGGCGCGCGGCCGCCTCCAGACCATTGCCCCAATGCAGGAAATAGTCGAGCAGGACGCAACTGAAGCCGCCCTCTTGCAAGGCGGCCTCAAAAGCCTCTTCATTGGCGACGCTCTGGAGCTGGACCTCAGGAAGCTCTCGCTGGACGAGCGCCAGCACCAGCTGCCGGTCGGCGGGGTTGTCGTCGATGATTAGAACCCGCGAGGCCGAAAGCAAGGTCCTCCCTACTCGTTTGCACCCAAAGACCCGGCTCGGCCCGGTAATTGTACCTCTTCGCGGCCCGGACGCCAAGAACTTTCCGGCCCCATTCCGCTGGATCGCAGGCCCACACGAGCCAGTGCCGGCCCCCTGCGTCGCTGCAATCATGGACCGCAGTGCTGTGAGGACTGCGGTCCGCAAACACTCTGAATGCGGGCGTTTTTACGGATCGCAGTGCTAAGGCCGCCGGACGAAAACGCGCCGCACGCCGTCGACTCGTCGAGCCACCACCACGGCGCGGTTCCACTCCTGGTCCGTGCCGGCTTTCAAGGTCAGGGTCACCACGCCATCCTGGACGGAGACATCGATGTGGGAAGGATCGATGGAGCGGTCCTTCTTGAAGGCGTTCACCACCCGATCCCGAATCTTGTCGTCTTCGTCCTTGCCGAAGAGCAAATTCTTGGTCCCGCTGGCGACGCGGCCGGTGCCCCGGGCCACGGCTTTGGCGCTCTCGGTGGTGCCTTCGGCTACTGCTTCAGCACTGGTCGCGGCACCCTGGGCAGTCGCGGTGGCCCCTTTGGAAGCACCCTGGGCAGTCGCGGTGGCTCCTTTGGAGGTGCCCTGGGCGGCCGCCGTGGCTCCTTTGGAGGTGCCCTGGGCGGCTGCGGTGGCTCCTTTGGAGGTGCCCTGGGCGGCTGCGGT
>JBFKLX010000001.1:0-70261 GCA_041630155.1 Acidobacteriota bacterium | reverse complement strand
TCCAACCGAGACGTACCGCTGGGCTCCGGAAACGTCCTACGCGTGCCGGTCGCGGACAACGGAATCGAGCAGGCTCGCACCGTGCTGGCCGAGCAGACCCTCTACCGGACCCGTCCCGATGTCTCCATCGACGGCAAACGCTTCGTCTACTCATCCACCCGGGGCGCCGCCGACCAGTTCAGCAATCTCTACGTCCAGCCCAGCCAGGGCGGCGAACCCTACAAGCTGACGTTCTTCCAGCACGACGCCTTCAATCCTCGCTGGTCTCCCGATGGGGAGTGGATCGCCTATATCGACAACCGGGACGGCCTTCCGCAGCTTGCCCTGCTGGAGACCTACGGGGGTGCCAACCGGCTCGTTCCGATCGCAGATCGCCGCTGGAGGCGGCCCATGGGGATCCTTTCGGTCACAACACGGGACCCGGCAACCGGGCGCCCCACCGCCGCCCGCATCCACCTCACGGCCTCCGACGGGAAGTTTTACGCCCCCCCGGACGCCTACGCCCGCATATCGGCCGCGGGAGACGCCGTCTTTCACACCTCGGGCGAATTCACAGTAGCAGTTCCACCGGGGCCGGTCCGCCTGACGGTCGTAAAGGGCTTCGAGTTTCTGCCCGCAGCAGCCGAGGCTCGGGTCGCCGCGGGAGAAGTGACGCGCTTGAACGTGCCGCTGCAACGGCTGACCGACATGGCGGCCAAGGGCTGGTTCAGCGGATCGACGCACGTTCACATGAATTATGCCGGCAACCTGCACAATACTCTGGAAAACCTCATGTTCATGTCCGCCGCCGAGGACCAGGACATCGTCAACGAACAGGTGGCCAACAAGGACAACCGCGTGCTGGACCATCAGTTCTTCGTCCCGGGCGGCCAAGCGCATCCCCTCTCCACGGCGGAGCGCCTGCTGCTGGTGGGCCAGGAATACCGGCCTCCCTTCTACGGTCACGTCTTCCTGCTCGGCCTCAGGGAGCACCTGATTTCCCCCTATCTGACCGGTTATGAGGGGACCGCCGTCGAGAGTCTCTATCCGAGCAACACCGACATGCTCCGGAAAGCGCGCGCTCAGGGGGCGACGGTGGGCTACGTGCATGCGTTCAGCGGAGAGGCCGACCCGCTCGAGAGCGAGCTGGGCGGAGGCAAGGGCTTCATCGTGGATGCCGCCCTGGGCACCACCGACGCGCTGGAATGGTCCGCCTCGGGACGGGCGGGCTTCTATCCCTGGTACGCGGTGCTCAACAACGGACTGCGGGTGACCGCGGTCGGCGGCGAGGACTCCATCAGCAATCTGCACCGCAGCAAGTTGATCGGGTCGGTCCGGACCTACGTCTATACCGGGGCGCGGGGGCTGGACATGGGTGCCTGGTTGGAGGGCCTGCGACAGGCCAAAGCCTTCGTGTCCACGGGGCCGCTCGTCGAGTTGACGATCGACGGAAGGATCCCCGGCGAAGAGATCCGCCTGCCGGCTGGAGGCGGCTCCGTTCAGTTACAGGCCCGAGTCCGCTCGATCACACCCCTGGAGAAAGCGCTGCTGGTTTTCAACGGAGAGGTCGTGGAGGAAATCCCGTTCAGCGGCGACCGCACCCGCCTCGACCTGCAGCGGACTCTGCCGGTCACGAGCAGCGGCTGGTTCCACCTGCGGGCCGAGGGCTCAGCGGAGGAGCGCTTTCCGCTGGACTGCGGCTACGCCCAGGCTTTCACCAACCCCGTCTGGGTAATCGTGGACGAAAAGCCGGTCCGCAGCCGTGAGGCCGCCGATTATGCCCTGAGCTGGATGGACCGGCTGCAAGAGATGGCCGAGGCTTGGCCCGGTTGGCGTTCCGAGAGCGAACGCGCGCACGTCTTCGCACAGTTCGAGGAGGCCCGGCAGGTCTACTCGAAGCGGAAAAGCGAGGCCGAGCAGAACTGAGTCACACTCCCTCTGACACCGGCTTCCAGCCGGTGATTTGAAATTTGATGCCGAATCAAGGCTTGCGGGCGACGACGAGGCAGTTGCGCTGGGTGCTGCCCGAATCCTCGGGCCGGACGAACTCGTCTTCGCGGTGTGTGATCTCGAAACCTGCCTCCTCGAGTTCCGACTGCAGAAGCTCGGGCGAGATGTGGTGGCGTTCGACCTGCGTTTCGCGGGGCTCGGACCGGGTCTCGAGACTGAAAGGCTCGAGCAGCATGAGCCGCCCGCCCGCCCGGAGGGCGTCGTGGATTCTGACCAGCATTTCGCGGTGTTGGGGCATCTCGTGATAGGCGTTGACGATCACGGCGGCGTCCAGCGAACCGGAGGGCAGGCGGGGATCGGCTTCGCTGCCCAGCACGGTCTCGAGCTGGGGGTTGAGGTCTCGATCAGCGCGGTTTTCGATGATTTTCAGGACTGCTTCTTGAATGTCCACGGCCCAGACCCGGCCCTGCTCTCCCACTGAGCGCGCCAGACGCAACGCGAGAAACCCGCGGCCGGTCCCGATGTCGGCCACGCGGCTCCCTTCCGAGACCTCCAGCAGCCGGGCCAGTTCCGGGATCCTCTCACGCCTCTCTCGCAGCACCGAAGAGAGTTCCCAGCGGAAAATCTGCTGGGCGTTTTGACTTCGGGCCACTTGTCCGAGGACCTCAGCGTCCAGCACCAGCTCGAGGGAGACCCGGTCCCCATCGGGACCCACCACGGCCTCGTCCAGCGACTGCTGCAGGGGTGATTCGCCCCCGGGCCCCGCCAGAACCAGGTGCTCTTGCAACTCCACCGCCAGGAAGCGGGCGACATCCGCATCCCCGGCATCGCTCGTCATCCGAAACCGAACCCTTCCCTCGTCCAGCCAGGCCAGGAGGGCGCTGGAACGCAGGCCCTCGAGGGCGCTCGAGAGGGTCCAGGAAGGTTCCACAGTTTGGCTTTCGTCGGGGGGGACCCAGGGCCGGGCCGTCCAGACCCAGGCAGAGGCAGGCCCGGGCAGGCGGGACTCGAGAGAATTCCGCAGTTCCGACAGCAGGACGTTGCCCCCGCGCGTCTGCAGGCAGCGCGCCACGGCCCGCGGCGAACCGAGGAGCATCACCCCCGAGGCCACCTTGGCGGTGACGGTCCCGCCGGCCGGGTCCGGCAGGCTCAAGCCGTTTCCGGTGGCCAGCACCGCGCGCTGCGTCTCACCGTCCTCTTCCCACGCCCCCACCACCAGGCTGTCGGCTCCCTCTGTCCAGTCCATCGGCAGGGCCGCAAGCAGCTCTTCGGAATCCGTCAGGAACCCCAGCATCTCGCGCAGGGATTGGACACCCGGAGTGCTTTCATCGGAATTGGGCAGCCTCGTGATCAGATATGCGTCACGGGGGAGCCAGGAAATCGAATCGGCGGCCTGCAGACTCGCCCACGTGTGGAATCCCACCAGCAACAGACCGAGCGTTCGAAACCTCATTGCAACCCTCCTCGGAATCGTTGACGAACACGCCATGCTTGGACTACTTCACACAAAGACGAGCGGTGAGTTCCCCGCCTCCGCCAACGAACCTGACCCGGGCTCCCGCCTCCAGCCTCGCGGCTTCCCAAGATCGCCGGCAAGATACCGGTGCCACGCCCTTCGGAACCCGGCAAGCTTGTCTCGCCTTCCCCTTCTGTTATAGCCTAGCTGCACGCCCCGCGTCGCGGTGCAACCAAACCATGCAAGATCTCGATCAGATTCGCTTCGACATCGACTGGCCCTCGGGCCGCCCGTTCCAGGTGGTGGCCTTTGGGCTGAACGCGGTGGACACGATCTGCGTCCTGCCCGGCTACCCGGAACACGGCAGCAAGTCACGGATCCGGCAACGCTACACCCTCGGCGGAGGCCAGATCGCCACGGCGGCCGCCCTGTGCGGCAGATTCGGACTCGAGACGCGCTACGTCGGGCGAGTGGGCGACGATGCCAACGGCCGCTTCTCGCTGGACGACCTGCGCCAGGAGCCGATGGACACTTCTTATGTCGACGTGGTTCCCGGCGCCTACAGCCAGTTCGCCATCATCCTGGTGGACCTTCCTACCGGCGAACGAACGATCCTGTGGGACCGGGACCCCCACCTGATCTACAAAGCGGGCGAGCTGAAACGGGAGGCCATCGTTGAGGGCCAGCTGCTGCACCTGGATGGACACGACGTGCAGGCCTCGATCCAGGCGGCCCGCTGGGCCCGCGAAGCCGGGATGACGGTCACCTTGGACATCGACAAGGTCCTGCCCGGAGTCGACGAGCTGCTGAGCCTGACCGACTTCGCCATTCCCACCCTGGATTTCGTCCGCGAAGTCTCACCCGATGGCGACTGGCGCACCGGCCTGCTCACGCTGGCGGAGATGGTGCCGGGTCACGTAATGGTCACGCGGGGCAAAAAGGGGGCGGCGCTGCTGTGGGAAGACAAGATCGTGTCCTTGCCGGCCTTCACGACTCGGGCCCTCGATACCACCGGCGCCGGAGACGTCTTCCACGGGGCCTTCGTCTACGCTCTGTTCCAGAATCTGCCGGTCGTCCAGTGCGTTCGATTCGCCAATGCGGCGGCGGTGCTGGCTTGCGGCAAATACGGCGCCCGCGCCAGCATTCCTGCCCTGGAGGAAGTCCGGGCCAAGCTGGCCGAATCTCCCCTCTCACCCCCCACCCGCCTGCCCCTGCCGGCCTGACACGGCAACCTGGGGCAGGAGTCGAGCCTTCAAACGCCAAATTCCGCGCCCTCAGCGGTTTCTTTCGAGCCAGAACAGCTGCCACGAGTCCCGGCTCTGGGCGCCCAGCAAGGGAAGCAGCACGCGCATGCCGGTCTTGCCGATGGTGGCTGCCAGGTAATCCAATTCCTTCAACTTCTCTCCCACCTGAGGATCACTGGGCGGCTCGAAGCCCTGGTCCCTCAGCATCAGCAGTCCTTTGGCGCGCAGTGAAAGCTCCGTGTGCAGGCGCAGGAAGCAGAGCATGTCGGCCACTACTTCTCCGGGAAATCGCCGGCGCAGCCGTCTCAGGTATTCGCCGACCCGTGAGTCTCGGAAATTGCCGGAGTCGAGAAGAGCGATCATGTCGGCATCGGCGTCGAATCCGGCTGTCAACCATTTGCGCAGGGCTTTCTCGCTCCCCACGAACAGCGCCCCGACCAGGACGGGGAGAGTGAGCAGGATCAGCAGGGTCGAGGCCAGGGGCGGCAGGAAGAAGTGGTTGTAAAAGGAGTGGATCACCACCGCCGCCAGCCAGGCGGGGAGAATCGAGACTGCCAGAGGAATGGAAGAACCCGCGCGGGTTCGGGCGAGGATGGCGAATGTGACCGCGCTCCCCCCGTGGAGCAGCGCCGTCCCAAAACCGCGAATCACCCACACCAACTGGTGAGCCTCAGGGTGCGCCCGCAGGTAGGAAGCATTCTCCGTCACCGCGAATCCCGTCCCGACCGCAAAGCCATAGATTGCAGCGTCGATCGGGAAACCGATCCGGTTGCGCCAGAGCAGCCACACCAGGGGAACCGCCTTCAGACTCTCCTCGATCGGGGGCGATCCAAAGCGGGTGAAATTCTCGAACTCCCAGGAGAGAGAGGTGAACAAGGCCGGGTTGATCCAGAAGGCAGCAACCGCTGCCCCTGCCCCCACCAGCAAGAGGGACAAGATAGACCTTCCTCTGACCAGCTTGAAGCTGTCCATGTAGATCAGGGCGGCCAGGAACAACACGACCGGCAACAAGGCGAGCCAGGCATCGGTAACCAGTTCAAGCAGTCCCACAGAGAAATCTCAGGGCTCGAGCCTCCCCTTCGCGGCGGCTCGGGCGATCAGCCGGTCCGCACTTCCGGACCTGGCCACTCGAGCGTCACAGATACTGGAGGGGAGTCAACTGGACCGGCCTCGAGCAGCAGCGGGTCCGGGGAAGCTACCTCCCGAACGAACACGAGGCGTGCTTGAAAAGATGATTCAGCTCGTAGCCGAAGTCCCCCCGGCTCCGCGATCAGATGGTTCATCGCGCGTCCGTTCTGGTACAGCCCGGCAAAGCGGACGTGGCCGGAATGGAACTTCAAGTCCACGCGATAAGGAGAGTCAGAAGTCAGGCGAATCTCGACGATCGCGGTTTCGCCGGCAGCACGCAGTTGGACCCAACCTCCGAGCCCCCCGGCAGAGATCACGTGCCGAGGCCCGGTTTCCACGTCTGTCAGGCTGGGGTCGATCATCGTTCCGTAAAGCGCGGAAAGATCTGTCAGCGTCTCAGGACCGGAAACCCGCACCGCCAGCGCGTGCAGAGCGATACCCAGGGCGATTCCGGCCGCCAGAGGATAGAGGAGTCGCCAGAGCGAGCCGGTAGGCCCGCGGACCGGCGGCGGGAGGGCCCTCATGACGCCAGCCCTCAGATCGCCTGGCGGATTCACCGCCGGCAAATGGTTCAGAGAATCGAACAGGTGCTCCATCTTCTCGTAACGGATGGCACGCTCCGGATCCTGCTCGAGCGCTGCCTCCAGCCGATCGAGCTCGCCCGGATCGATGGTGCCGTCCAAGTCCTCCTGAATCAGGTCAACCGGTCGTTCTTCCATGGCTTTTCAGCAACCCCCTCCTGTTCAAGTCTTCATAGAGCAGCCGGCGCCCGGTGAACAGCCGGGACTTCACGGTCTTTTCTGGGATGCTCAACATGCGGCTGATCTCCCGATACGAGCAGCCTTCGAGATGCTTGAGCAGAATCAAGACACGGTATCGCGGGTCGATTCTCATCAGCGCCCGCCGAAGCTGCGTTTCGAATTCGCGTGTCATCAGCTGAGTCTCCGGGTTCGACCGATCGGCGAAGCGCAGCCCTGTTACCGGCTCGAAGCGCCGAACGCGGTTCAGAAAGTTGAGCGTCTCGTTCACGGCGATCCGGTAGAGCCAGCTGAAGAGGCGATAGTCCGGGTTGAACTGGCCGAGTTTCCCGGCGGCCTTGGCGAAAACCTGCTGTGTCAGATCACGGGCGTCCTCGTAGTGATTCACCATCCCGTACACGAGGTTGAAGAGGGGTTTTTCGTATTTCCGAAGGATGAGGGCAAAAGCCTCCCGATCTCCCTCGAGAAACTCCCTGACGAGTCTGGAATCTTCAACCTCTGTCATTCAATACACATGGAAACCGTCGATGTTCGCCAAAAAAATGCAAAAAGACTGGCCAATGAGCCCGACCCGACGCTCCTGCCGGGCACCCGGCTGACGGGGCGCTACTCGATCTGAAAGATCTCCGTCAACCCGGCGTAGCCAAACACGTCCCGGATGTGATTGCTCGCGTTCACAATCTTCAGACCGTGCCCCGAGACCCGCAGGCGCTTCTGGGTCTGGAGCAGAATGCCGATCCCCGCGCTGGAAATGTACTCGAGCTCTTTGAAGTCGAGCACCCGGGAGTCCTTCACTTCTCTGAAAAAAGCCTCCGCGGATTGGCCCTGCAGGTGGTCGAATCGACCGGCCAAATGGATTCTCTTGTCCTCGACCCAGATGTGCAGCATGGGCAGGCCAGCTTCTTGAAAAAGAGGATTCGGCTCTCCCGCTCATGATAGTCACATTCGGATCGATTTGCTCTCGCGCGAAAAACTCCCGCACCAGGCGGAAGATGTTTCGCAGGGAACTCATGGCTTGTGTGAGGGCCCTTTCCATCGACATGGGAGGAAGGCGGGCTAGAGGAGCACCGACTGCTCGCCCAGTCGCTCGATGCGCGACTGGATGTGTTGGATCAGGGCATCGCGGCGCTGGAAGAGGGCTCGGATCTCCCGTCCAGTCAGCACGCCCTTCAGCTCCCTCTGAACAGTCTCGAGATCGAGATCTTGGAGGCGCTCCCAAACACGGCGATCGCATTGCACCACGATGGCGCTCGACCGGGGCTTCTTGTTGAGACGAAACGAACGTGTGTGGTCGATCATCCAGAGCTTCCAGTCGGGATCGATCAGGATGTTGCCTTGATTGCGGTCGAAATTGGCGATCAGCTGGTCGAACAGATACATGGTTTGAATCTGCCGGGTCCAGTCAGCTGAACGGGGAACGGGCTGGGCCTGCTTGATCCGAGTCTTCTCGCTCATCGCCTCCTCGACCCACAGTTGCAGTGTTCCAGGGCGCCGCCTGAACGAACGCTTGACGGCGGGAGGGACATTGTCCAGCCCCAGCATTCGGCTGATGCGGTAGGCGGCGACTTCGTACAAGCAGTCGTCCCGGAAGTTCAAATTGTAGGTGCCATCCGCGAGTGTCAGGTGGGTCTTCCGGACCCGAACGTCCCGGAAAGCGGCGTGAGAGCGGACTCCATCCTTTTCC
Source organism: Acidobacteriota bacterium (assembly GCA_041630155.1). GTDB lineage: Bacteria > Acidobacteriota > UBA6911 > RPQK01 > JANQFM01 > JBFGHG01. The sequence continues at coordinate 62,062 of JBFKLX010000001.1, read as the reverse complement.
AGCAGGAGCTTCTCGACTCCGTTGATTCCCTCCCGGATTCGACGGCTCGAGACGACTTCCGCCGTCCGAAGGAATTCCTCGATCTCGGCGTCGCTTCCGAAAGGCAGGGAGCTGCCGTCGGGACCGAGCCACAGGGCGGGCTGGTCGTCCCCTTTCGGCACCTCCGGGTCTTCGACCACGCCCATGGTTCCGCGCACGAGGGACGGATCGACCCCGCGGTGGAACGAGAAGAAAAAGAAACCCAGAATCAAAATCCCCAACAGGGACAAAAGAGCTGGGAAAAGCTTGCTGCGCTTCATTGACTTCACCCCCAATCAGCTGTCCGAGGACCCAAGAATCAAGAGGAGGAACCGACTCCCTCTACCGTGAAGTACACCTGCCGCAGCGGAAAGTTGGGACGGGAGAGCAGCGGTCGATAGGGTTCGTGTGGTTTCGTGCTGCCGCGATCGACCGCGCCGGAAGAGCCACCGCCACCGCACTCTGCCCCAATATTAGGGGAAGATCCGCACGAGATCAAGAATTCCGAGGGTGCAAGATCGGGCAGAAACTACCACTGTGGCGGCAACATGCCGCGGCGCAATCGGCGCAGGGCCCGCACAATCCCTTCTCGCCCGGCGTCCCGGAGGGCCGTCAGTCGGCAGAAAGGCGAACGTCAACGGTACGCGGGGGCTCCGGTTGCAGCTCCGGGCAGCGCGCGATCAGAGATCGCACCTCTTCGAGGGTGGGCATGGCTTCCGAGCACATCAGGCGGCTCACCACGATGGCGGCGGCGGCGTTGCCGTATTTCAGGCAGGTGCCCAAGTCGAGCCTCTCCACCATGCCGTAAAGGAAGCCGGACGCGAAGCCGTCTCCTGCGCCGATCGTCGAAACGACCTCGACTGGATACGGGGGCAAGAAGAACGAATCGTCTCCCTGCACCACCACCGTGCCTCGCGAGCCCAGTTTGGCCACGATCAGTGGGACGCCACGCTCCCGAAGCCAGGCGACTGCATTCTGGAGATCGGTCTGCCCGGTCACCAGCTGAGTCTCTTCCGGATTGGCGATGAAGACGTCTACCCAGGGCAATGCCAGCCTCATGTAGAGGCCGGCTTCCTCCTGGCTGGCCCACGACATCCGGCGATAGTCCACGTCCAACACGGTCCGAACCTCGGCCTCCCGCGCCCACGCCAGAGCCAGCAGGGTCGACTCGCGGGAAGGCGAGGCGCACAGGCTGGTCCCATTGGTGGCGAACAGCCGGGTACTCTGGACGAACGCCTTTTCCCGCTGCCCCACCTCCAACAGGGTGTCCGCCGCCCTTTCCCGATAGAACACCTGGCGAAACGAATCCGGTGGAGAAACCTCGCACAGGCAAAGCGAAGGGCGGCACCCCTGCCGCCGCTGCACGAGTTCCGTAACGACCGACTCCTCGTGCAGATACTCCAACAGGTAATCGCTGAGCGCGTCCGTCCCCAGGCAACTGACGATTCCCACTCGCAGCCCCAACCGCGAAAGCCCCACCGCCAGGTTGGCCGAGGAGCCACCCAGGTAACGCGAGAAACTCCGGACGTCCTGCAGCCGCACACCCTGCTGCTCCGCGTACAGGTCATAGCCGATGCGGCCGACGATACTGACGGCCATCTCAGCGCTGGGATCAGCCAATCTGGCGACTCCTCTCCTCGTCCGGCATCCTCGAGACTTCGACTACAGCAAATGCCGCTCCTTGCGCCGGGACTCCTCGTACTCCTGCCGGGCCTTCTTGACCGCCTCCATGCTGGAGACCTCGGCCACCGCCACGTCCCACCACGAGTCGTAGCCGGGCACTCCCAGCTCCTTGTCCACCTCCACCACGGTCACGGTCGTGCCGTCCTGATCGCGGGCCTCCTGCAGAGCCTCCTCCAGCTCGTCCAGACCGGACACCTTGCGGGTGCGGGCGCCAAGACTGGCGGCGTTGGCAGCGAAGTCCACTTTCAGCAGCGGCCCGTCCAGTCCGCCCGTGGCAGGGTCGCGCCGGCGGTAATCGGTTCCGAACCCTCCCGAACCCAACGACTTGGACAACCCGCCGATGCTCGCAAAACCGTGATTGTCCAGCACCACCAGGTTGAGCTTGCAGTTTTCCTGGATGGAGGTGATGATCTCCGAGGACATCATCAGGTAGGAGCCGTCTCCCACCATCACGTAGACCTCACGGGACGGGTCGGCCATTTTGACGCCCAAGCCGCCCGCAATCTCGTAGCCCATGCAGGAATAGCCGTATTCCAGGTGGTAGCTCTTGGGGTCGCGGGCCGGCCAGAGCTTGTGGAGGTCTCCGGGCAGACTGCCGGCGGCGCAGACCACCACGTCGCGGGGCCCCGCAGACCGGCTGACCGCCCCGATCACTTCGCTCTGGCTCAGGGGAGGTCCGTGGCTCAGGTTGAAGAGCCGTTCGACTTCCTCAGCCCAGCGGCTCTTCCAGTCGGCCAGCAATTCCCGGTAGTCATCCCCCACCTGAAACTCGACCTGCATCAGTTCGCGCAGTGTCTCGCGGGCGTCGGCTACCAGCGGCAAGCCGCCCAGTTTGGACGCGTCCAGCTCCTTGACGTTGATGTTGATGAACTTCACTGCCGGGTTCTGGAAAGCGGTCTTGGAGGCGGTGGCGAAATCGGCGAGGCGCGTGCCGACCGCGATCACCAGATCGGCCTTACGGGCGAAAGCATTGGCCCCGGGAGTGCCGGTGACGCCCAGGGCTCCCAGGCTCTGGGGATGGTCCCAGGGGAGCGAACCTTTGCCGGCCTGGGTTTCCACCACGCCGATCCCGGTTCGGGCTGCCAACCTCGCCAGCACCTCAGTCGCTTCACTGTAGATGACCCCCCCTCCGGCCACCAGCAGCGGCCAGCGGGCAGCCGAGAGAGACTCCGCCGCCCCGGCCAATCGCTCGCGATCGGCCAGCGGCCGGGCCACCTGCCAGACACGCCGAGCCAGGAACTCCTCCGGGTAGTCCCAGGCCTCGGTCTGGACGTCCTGGGGGAGGCAAACCGTGACCGCCCCGGTCTCGGCCGGCGAAGTCAGCACCCGCATGGCTTCGACTAGGGAGTACGGCAGCTGGTCAGGGCGGTTGATGCGGTCCCAGTAACGCGACACCGGCTGGAAACAGTCGTTGACCGAAATATCCTGAGAGTGCTCGGACTCCAGCTGCTGCAGGACGGGCGCCACGTTGCGCCGCGCGAAGATGTCCCCCGGCAGCAGCAGCACGGGAATGCGGTTGATGGTAGCCGTGGCGGCGCCGGTGACCATGTTGGTGGCGCCGGGCCCGATCGAGGAGGTGCAGGCAAAACAGCGCAGCCGATTGCTCATCTTGGCGTAGGCGGTCGCCGTGTGGACCATGGCCTGTTCGTTGCGGCAGAGATAGTACGGGAAGTCCGGCACCTCTTGCAGCGCCTGCCCCACGCCTGCCACGTTCCCGTGTCCAAAGATCCCCCACATACCGGCGAAGAAGGGCTTCTGGTGACCATCCCGCCGAACCTCTTGATTCTTCAAGAAGGTGACCAGAGCCTGGGCCGTGGTCATTCGTCGTGTTTTCATCGAAACTCTCCTTTTCGATGCGCTGGACTCTTTATCCATCAAGGGGCCTGGATGCGCAAGCTGCCGCCTCAGACACCGATCACCTCTTTCAAATACCGGCGCGAGGCCAAGGAGCTCTCCAGAGCGGTGGAATGCCGGGTGTGATCCGTCTCCACGATGACCCAACCCGACCAGCCACGTTCCGCCAACAGGCGAAACAGCCCGGGGAAGTCGACACAGCCGCTGCCGATCTCGGTCCAGATGCCGGCGGCACAGGACTGGCGGTAGTCGAGCCGCTCTCTTTGCACCCGCTCGAGCGCCACCGGATCGACATCTTTGATGTGAAGCGCTCCCACTCGGGGAAGGTAGCGCTCGATGATCTCGAGCGGATCGCCTCCCCCCAGCAGCAGATGGCCCGTGTCCGGGCCCAGCAGGACCAGGTCTGGGGCGGTCGACTGCATCAGCCGATCGATTTCGTGTGGGGCCTCCACATAAGTGGCCGCATGGGGGTGGAAGCACATCCGGATCTCGTGGCGCGCCCACAAATTGGCGATCCGCTCCAGCAGGCGAGCCATGCGATCGAACTGCTCCGGGTCCAGCGACGTCGGCTCTCCCGGTGTCACTCTGCCCGCCAGGGCGTGCCGCTCCGGGGGAGAGACCAGAGCACTCACGAAGAGAACCTTCTGTCCGATCGATTGGGAGAACTCGGCCTGCCCCAGGGCAGCCGCGTAGATCGACTCTTCTTGATCCCGCAGGTAGAACGCTCCCTGGAAGAACCCGGATGCAACTTCCAGATGGTAGCGGGCCAGGATCCGTTTCACGGCCTCCGGGGTGAGGCCAGGCTCCGAGCTGTCCACGTTGACCGCCCCGAAGCCGGCTGCGGCAGCCTCGCGGGCGCGCTCCTCGAACGACTTGAAGACCAGAGTGTCGGATACGGACAGCGGAGTGGTGTCGGCGTTCAAGGCCAGGCGAATCCCGGCTCCCACGGGCGCTCCCGCCGGCTGCTGAGTCATGGACGTCCTCCCCGGGGCCGGACACCGGCCCCGCTGCAGCACCGCCGGGCTTGCCAGCCCGTGGCCCCGCTGGCAGAATCAGCGCCGAGGCGTGAACCGCGCCCGTGGAGACTCGAATGGGAAAGAATGAAAGCCGTTTCGACGCCGAACACTGGCTGCCCGCATCCCTGTTCGCCGAGATCACCCAGATTCGGATCACCGATCCCGGCCTGGTGCAACGCAAGGCCAAGAGCCGGAAACGCCGCGGGGAGTTGAGTGTTGACGGGAAACTGGTGGTGCTGGCGGCGGACCACCCGGGTCGTGGCGTGACCAAAGTGGGTGACGACCCGGTCGGCATGGGCAACCGCCACGATTATCTGGCCCGGATCCTGCGCGTGCTCTCCCAGCCGGGCATCGACGGCGTGATGTCCACGCCGGACATCCTGGAGGAGCTCTTGATCGTGCGTTATCTCCTGGGTGATCGAGGCCAGGGGCTGCTGGACCAAAAGCTGCTGATCGGATGCATGAACCGGGGGGGAATCGCCGGCGCCAGCTTTGAGATGCGTGACCGGTTCAGCGCGTATACGGCCGCCGCCCTGCAGAAGATGCGCCTGGACGGGGCCAAGATGATGTTCAGGCTGGACCTGGAAGACCCCGCCTCGGGGTCCACGATCCAGGATTGCGCCCTGGCGCTGAGGGAACTCGAAGCCCTGGGACTGCCCGCTTTTCTCGAACCCCTGCCGGTGCGGCGCAGCGATGGGCGCTATCAGGTCCAGAAGACCCCCCGCGAGATGATCACCGTGATCGGGATCGCCACTGCTCTGGGCAACTCCTCGCGCCTGCTCTGGCTGAAGATCCCCTACACCCAGGACTACTCGGCAGTGGTTGCAGCCACCACCTGCCCCATCCTCATGCTGGGGGGCGAGTCCCGCGGCGACGTGGAAAGCCTGCTGCACGACTTCTCCTCCGGTCTGGCCGCCGGACCCAATGTCCGCGGCCTGCTGGTGGGCCGCAACATCCTGTACCCAGGGGACAAAGACCCCGGAGCAATGGCCGCTGCCGTCGCTTCGCTGGTGCACGGCGGTGCGTCTCCCGCCCAGGCCGCCACCATCCTCGATCAACCCGTTTCCTAGATGGCAAGCGCTGCAACCTTGGCTGGGGTCTGGCTGGCTCGGGCGCGAGCGGCTCCAACCGGTCCTGCATGTCACGGCGCTTCCGGCCGCCGCAGCATCGGCAAGCGCGGATCCGCCGGCGGCCAACTCTCTCGGAAACGCGCGAATTGCGGATCGTCGCTGGCCGCCATCGACCGTCGATTCCCCGCCAGGAAATTCAAGTAGTAGGCGTCGAAGCCGTAACTGGTCACGAATGGGTGATACCCGTCTGGAATCAATACCAGATCGCCGTCTTTCACTCTCAACATCTCGTCTCGCGAGCCGTCGCTGCGGTAGACCCGCTGATAGCCGAAAGCCTCGGGCTGCGAGAAGCGATAGTAGTAGACCTCCTCGAGGTCGACTTCGTGAGGGAAATTGTCGACGTCATGCTTGTGGGGCGGAAAGCTGGACCAGTTCCCGGCCGGCGTGAAGACTTCACAGACCAGCAGCCGATCCGCCGGGAAAGAAGGGGGCAGGATGTCCACGATCTGGCGCGTTGCGTTGCCCCCGCCCCGAATCTCGAAGCCACACTCGTGCGGCCTCACCAGCCGCGGCGCCAGATCGCGACCCGATGGGGCGCGCCCGTCCGCCAGCTCGGTCGCTTGCAGCGCGGTCAGCCGAAAAGCGGTCCGCCGGGGGAGATAGGCCGCATGCGGGTAGCCCTCGAAGACGCCGCGCCGCGGACCCAGGACGTACTCGGATCCGCCCTGCCACTGGATTCGGCACTCTCCCGAGAGGAGTACCAGGCAGGCCTCTTGCTCGCCCGTCTCAGCACTCCATTGCTGCCCTTCGGGGAAACGACGCACTCGAAAATCGATCAGTTCCCAGCCTGCCTGACGGGCCGTCACCTCCACCAGAACACTGGGCCTCGCTCTCTCGGCGGCTCTGGAGTGAAACAGTATTTCCGACATCGCTCTGTTCCTGCCCTGGTGAAACACCCGGGCGACCCGACATGGGCCGATCGAAGCTGCCCGCCCCAAAGCCGTTGGCAAGCCTCCGGACGGGAAGCTAGCGAAGCGCTTAGCCACCTTCCAGTGTCGGAGGTGGGCCCCGAGCTGTCAAGTGGTATTCGTACGTCGTTTCGGGGAGCGACCGAGGAGGGGCCGGCGGTCACCGTCGCGTCGCGCTCCCCCGCCTCGAGGTGTGCCGGTTCCGCGCCGCGCTGTGGTAGCATGCCGGGGGCATTTCCGAGAACCGCTCGTCGAAGGTTGCGGACAGGTCAATGGCGAATATCTACGACGTTGCCAAGGAAGCTCGGGTTTCGATTGCCACGGTCTCGGCAGTCATCAACGAGAGCGCCTACGTCAGCCCCAAACTGCACAGGCGGGTGCAGGACGCGATTCGAAGACTCGGCTACCAGCCCAACCTGATGGCCCGGGGATTGGCCAAGCGGAAATCGCACACTCTGGCCGTCGTCGTCCCCGACATCTCCAACCCCTTCTTTCCCGACGTGATCCGCGGCGCCGAAGACAAGGCGCAGGAGCACGGCTACAACCTGCTGGTCGTCAGCAGTGACAACGATCCCAAGAAAGAACGCTCGTACCTGGAGCTGCTGCTGGCCAAGCAGGTCGACGGCATCCTCCTGACCAAGGCTCCGGGCAAGCTTCCCGAAGCGTTTCGAGGCCAGCCGGGCCGATCCAACCCGCCCATCGTCCAGTTGATGCGGTCGATCCACGGCTTGAAAGGCGATGCCGTCTTTGCCGACGACTGGGGCGCCGCCTACGAGGGGGTCAGCCACTTGCTGCGTCTGGGATACGAGCGCATCTGCCTGATCACGGGCGTCAAGGGCGTCAGCACCTCGCGCCGCCGTCTCTCCGGTTACCGGCAGGCTCTGAAAGACTGGGGCGTTCCCTTTCAAAGAAGCCTGGTGGCAGCCGGAGATTACCGTGCCGAATCCGGTTACCTGGCCGGGCTGGATCTGCTCAAGCAGCGTCCCGAGGCCATTTTCGTCTCCAACTACCTGATGGCGGTCGGCTTCATGCGGGCGCTCCGGCAGTACCAGTTGAGATGTCCCGAGGACGTCGCGATCGTCACCTGCGACGATTACGCCTGGCTGGATTCCTTCTCCCCGCGACTCACCACCATCGACTTTCCCAAGTACCAGCTGGGACACCAGGCAGCCCGCCTTCTACTGGAACGTCTCGCTCGACCGGAGAAGCCCTTCGAAGTGGTCAGACTCAAGAACTCGATGTGTTTGCGGGAATCGTGCGGACATCTGCTGCGGTCCGAGCGGGCAAGGCCTTCCAACACCCCCTGACTGGAAGCCGGATGGGACGCTGTCGAGACTCCCCGAGGTTGCAGCAGAGGCGACTTGTTCAGTTTGCACTTGACTTTCCGACGGGGCGGGAGTAAGTCTTCTCTGAAGCCTTTCAGCTAAGCGCTTTAGCGGCACCTGAAGCGCGGTGGGGGGGTATTGAAGAGTCCGTATCCGTTCCGGATCGAAAAACCGAATTCCGAGCCAAGGGAGAAAGCTATGTCTCGGCACGTCCTCAGAGGAGCCAGGATGGTCTGGGTAATTTCGCTCGTCGTCCTGTGTGTCGTCGCTTCCGCGACGGGACAAATCAACACCGGCACGATCACCGGCACGATCCGCGATGCCCAGGGCGCGGTGGTCCCTGGAGCCGATGTGACGATTACCCAAAAACGGCTGGGCGCTGTCACGCGCCTGGTTAGCAATGACGTCGGCGTCTATGTCGCGACCGCGCTCCGCCCGGGGCCGTACGAAGTGCGCGTCGAGCTTTCCGGGTTCAGGCCGGCCGTCAACAGCCAGGTGATCCTTCGGATTCAGGACCGGCTCGACGTCAGCTTCACCCTGCAGGTGGGAGAAATCACCGACGAGGTTCTCGTGGTCGAGTCGGCTGCCGCGGTCCAGACCGAGAAGGGTCAGCAAGGCAACGTGATCGACGAGAAAGTGATCGTGGACCTGCCCCTGGACGGCCGCCGCTACTCCGATTTGATCCTGCTCAGCCCGGGTGTCGTGCCGGCCCCGGGAACCGGATCCAACCCCCGGGAGGCGCGGCTGAACGTGGACGGCAATTTCTCCTTGCAGAACTATTTCGCCCTCAACGGGGTGGACAACAACACCTTCACCACCAATGCCCAGGAGCGAAGTCCGCAGGCGGTCCAGCCGGTCCCCGACGCACTGCAGTCGTTCCGCATCCAGACCCGAACCTACGACGCCGAATTCGGCTGGAGCCAGGGAGCGGTCATCAATGCCGAGCTCAAGTCCGGCACCAACCAGTTCCACGGCTCGGGCTGGTACTTCCATCGCAACGACAACCTGAACGCGACCAACTTCTTCGCCAATCAGGCGGGCGTGGAAAAAGGTGACGAGCTGCGCCATCAATACGGCGGCAGCATCGGGGGGCCGATCATCAAGGACCGCACCTTCATCTTCGGCGACTACCAGCGTACCGAAGCCCGCAAGGCGGGGGGCGCGTCCGGGACCGTTCCCACAGCCCAGATGAGGCAGGGGATCTTCACGGGCGACCGCGACCTGGTCATACAGCGGGACGCGCAGGGCAACCCCTTCTACCCACAGATCGTGCCTTGCGTCGATGAAGTCAACGACGTGATCAATATGAACGCCATTCGGACCGACGGCTTGCCCTGCCTCGATCCGGCCGGGATGGCTCTGATTCAGCTTTATCCGGACCCCAACTCGGGCAAGTTCGGGTTCTTCTCGGCTCTGAACATCCCGCTGGAGCAGAACTCATTCGACATCCGCGTCGATCACAATCTGACCGACAACGATATTCTGTACGGTTCCTACAGTTTTCTGCAGGTGGAGACGATCGTCGAGCAGGGGCCCTTCCCCAACCCTCTGGCCACCGGCGGCTTCACGGCCAACAGCTACGTTCGGGGTCAGCTCGCCTCAGCCACCTGGAACCGCATCATCAGCCCGGCGGTACTGAACAACGTCCGCTTTGGCTTCAACCGGATCTATTCCACCTCTGACCCGGTCGCCCCCCAGGGCAACGCGGGGCCGGAGTTTGGCCTCAACAACCTGCCGGGAGCCTTCGCCTTCGGGTTGCCCCCCATCCGAGTGGGCGGCTACACCTTGCTGGGAACTTCGGAATGGAGGCCTCAGTTCCAGGTATCCCAGGTGTATCAGGTGCTGGACAACCTCTCCTGGGTGAAGGGGAACCACTCGCTCAAGTTCGGCTTCGAGTTCAAGCGGGCCATCAACAACTATCTGGACATCAAGGCTCCCAACGGCCGCTACATCCTGCCCAACACCGATTACGTCAACGACGGGGCGGCCAATCTGCTGCTGGGCACCGTGAGGAGGGTCGAGGCAACGACCGCGCTGGTTCCCCACAACTACACCGACGGCTACATGTTCTACGTGCAGGACTCCTGGAAGGCGACGCCCGACTTCACGCTCAACTACGGGATCCGATACGAGTACTTCACTCCCACCATCGAGCGGAACGACCTGACCTCCAATTTCGACCCGACCGCCAATGGGGGGCGGGGGGCGCTGGTGACGGCCAACCCCGGTCCGCTGATCGACGTGCCCTGCGATTTCGACTGCTTCCAGAGAGGTCCTCAGGGAGATGGGCTGTTCAGCCGCACCCTGGTGCGTCCCGACCGGAACAACTGGGCGCCACGTGTCGGCGCCTCGTACCGGGTGCGGGACGACATGGTCCTCAAGGGCGGCTATGCCGTCTTCTATCAGGCCATCGACCGGATCGGCAGCTCGGCGGCGATTCAGCTGAACCCGCCGCAGCTGGTGGAGTTTCGAGGACTCGAGACAGATTTTTCGAGCGCTCCCCTGCTGCTGCTGCGCGATCCCTTCCCTCCCGTTTCCCTGGCATTCGATCCCCTCAGCATCGACCTGAGGGGCCGGGACTTCAACGAGACGGCGCCTTACTCGCAGCAGTACAGCTTCGGCACCGAGCTGCGGCTGGGTGAGAATTACATCCTGGATCTGGCTTACGTGGGGCAGGACACCAACGACATCCGCAAGCTGCGTCCCCTGAATCAGGGCCGGATCGTGGATGCTGCCAATGGGGTAGTGGAGTTCCCGTTCCCCGACTGGGCGCGGATCAGCGACTTTCTGAGAAGCGACGGCTACGCCAATTACAACTCTTTGCAGGTCCAGTTGCGGCGTTCTCTGGCCAAAGGTCTGGCCTTCAATCTCAGTTACACCTGGGCCAAGGCGCTCGGGAATACCCAGGACAACCTCTCGCAGGGTGGCGGGACCAGCCTGGTGCGCCCCCAGAATGCCTTCGACCTGGATGCCGACTACGGCCGGCTGGTGTTCGATCAAAACCACCGCATGGTCCTGCACTGGGTCTGGGAGCTCCCCTTCGGTCCGGGCAAGCGTTACCTGAGTGACGGCCCGATTGCCAACGCGCTGGGGGGCTGGCAATTCAACGGCATCTGGAGTTCCACCAGCGGCGCGCCGCTGGGAATCAGCGGTCCCGACCGCAGCGGTACTCGCAGCCAGAACTCACGAGCCAACTGCATCGGCAGTCCACAGGGACCCGAGACGGTGGAGCAGTTCTTCAACACCGGCGCCTTTGCCCCCGCTGACCCGTTCACTTTCGGCACCTGCGGGGTGGCGAGCCTCAGCGGCTGGTCGCACCACAACGTCGACCTGTCGATCTTCAAGAACTTCAAGCTCCCCTTCAACGAAGAATCGTCGCTGCAATTCCGGGCGGAGTTCTTCAACGCCTTCAACACGCCTCAGTTCTCCGATCCCAACAGCAGCGTGACCAGCGGCCAGTTCGGGCGGACCACCGGCGTGTTCGACGCAGAAAAAGAGGCGCGGGTCATTCAATTCGGGTTGAAACTGATTTTCTGACGGCCGCCACCCGCTGGGCGTTGGGTTGCTCAGCGTGTGGCCCTCCCAACACACCTTCCCCTGCGCCCTGTGGCGCCGGGGAAGGTGAGCTTCCATCCAGTTGAGAAATGCGGGCCAGTCGGGGCGGCTCGTTCGCTCTCGTGAAAGGCTGAACAATGAGCGATCACCAGAACGACACCACCGCGGATCATGGCCACGGTCTCATCCGTGGACTCGGGCTCAAGGAGGCCACGGCGGCCAACGTCGTGGAGATGCTGGGCATCGGCCCCTTCATCACGATTCCCTTCCTGCTCGCCAAAATGGGCGGCCCGCATGCCATGCTGGGCTGGTTCGCGGGAGCGATTCTGGCGGTCTGCGACGGCCTGGTCTGGGCCGAACTGGGGGCGGCCTTCCCGGGCGCCGGCGGCTCCTACATCTATCTCCGGGAAGCCTATGGCCGTAAGAAGATGGGCCAGATGATGTCCTTTCTGTTCGTCTGGATGATCTTCTTCACCGCGCCCCTATCGGTGGCCACCGGCAGCGTGGGATTCGCGCAGTATCTGCGCTACCTGGCGCCGGACCTGTCACGGCTGCAGACCCAGCTGATCGCCGTCTCGCTCTGCCTGGTCGTGACGTTCGCCCTCTACCGCGGGATCCGCACGATCGGGCGCCTCTCGTTCATCCTCATGCTGATCGCTGTAGGCAGCATTCTCTGGGTCATCTTCTCCGGGCTCTTCAGGCTGCGAACCGACCTGTTGCTGGACATCCCGCCCGATGCCTTCTCTTTCTCGAGCGATTTCTTCCTGGGGCTGGGAGGCGCTGCATTGATCGGTATTTACGGCTACGGAGGCTACAACAACGTCTGTTTCCTGGGCGGGGAGGTCAAGAACCCCACCCGCAACATTCCCTACGCCGTGATCATGTCGATCATCATCGTGGCCCTGCTCTACATCTTCCTCAACACCGCAATCATCGGAGTGGTCCCCTGGCGGGAAGCCATCGACACCGAGCACGTGGTGTCGGATTTCATGGAGATCATCTACGGCCCCTGGGCGGCCCAGGTGATCACGATTCTCATCCTGGGCGCTTCGTTCGCTTCCATTTTTGCACTGTTGCTGGGCTACTCCCGGATCCCCTACGCGGCGGCCAAGGACGGCCGCTTCTTCCCGGTGTTCGCCCGGCTGCATCCCACCAAACGCTTTCCCCACATCTCATTGGTGACGCTGGGACTCTTTTCGACGGTCTTCTGCTTCGTCGAGCTGAGCACGATCATCGAAGCCCTGATCGTGATTCAGATCGTGATCCAGATCATCGGCCAGATCGTGGGCGTCACCCTGATTCGGCGCTATCGCCCGGAGGTGAAACGCCCCTTCAAGATGTGGCTCTACCCCATCCCTTCGATCGTCGCCTTGACGCTGTGGACGCTGGTGTTGGTCTCCACGGGCTGGAAGATCGTCTCACTGGGGTTCCTCGTGCTGGCCGGTGGAATTGCGATTTACATGCTGCGCGCCCGAGCAGCCGGGGAATGGCCTTTCCAGCGCGCTTGAGTCCCGTGATTCCCGAGCGCTTTCCGAGTCGAGTCCGGCTATTGTGCATCGGGCTGGACGACCTCGAGGATTTGGTCCGCCTCGACATCGTTCAGGTGAGTCCGCCCCCCGGCGGGCCAATGCACTTCGAGCAAATCGGCGCGCACCGCTTCGCCCAACCCGAAGAAAGCCCGAAAGTCGTGGTGCGAGAGATAGCTGCCCCCGCTCTGAATCTCACGCAACTGCCACTGATCGCCGACCTTCAGCCTCACCTTGGCGCCCACGGCGAATCGGTTGGGAGGCCGGCCCGTGAGCCGGACTCCGAGCCAGTGCCGCCCCTCCGGAGCACTGCCCCAGAGCAGGGTGGGCGTGGAGTCCTGGTTGTTGATCACGATGTCCAGAGCGCCGTCATTGTCCAGGTCCCCGACCGCCGCTCCGCGGCTGGACGCCGCCTCTACCGGGTCTCCCATGTCGCTGATCGGCGAGAAACGCCCCTCCCCGAGATTTCTCAGCAGCAAGGGCTGTTGCCGAAAGCCCGCCACCAGGGGGTTTTCGACCCGGTCGACCTGGGGGAAGACGTGTCCATTGGCGGCGAACAGGTCGAGCCAACCGTCCCAGTCGTAGTCGAAGAAGAAGGTCCCCCAGCCGACGTAAGGGAGTGAGGGCCGGGCCAGGCCGGCCCCGGCCGTCACGTCGCTGAAGTTGAGCTGGCCGTCGTTTCTGTACAGCGTGTTGTATTCCTCGGAGAAGTGGGTGACGTAGAGCGAGAGACGCCCCTGGTTCAGATAATCGCCCGAGGCCACGCCCATGCCGGCCTGATCCGCTCCCTGCTCGCTGACGGCCACGCCCGAGAGCAGGCCCACCTCCTCCAAGGCCTTGCCCTGGAGATTTCGGTAGAGGTGGTTTGGCGTGGAATCGTTTGCCACGAAGAGCTCGGGGTAGCCGTCACCGTCCAGATCCGTCCAAAGGGCGCCCATTCCGTAATGCCCCTCCGGATCGTCAACGCCGAGCCGCAGCGAGGCATCCTCGAAGCGGCCGTCGCCGCGATTGACGAACAACGAGTCCCCCGCGCCCTTCAATCCGCGCGGGCCGCACATGACTTTCATCCCCAGGTATTGGCAGCCCAGCCGGACGCTCCCCATCGAGCCGTAGCCGGGACTTCCCGGCTCGGGCAGGTTGTCCGGGTCCAGGTCGATGTAATTGGCGACGAAGAGGTCCAGGTCTCCGTCCCGGTCGAAATCCCCCCAGGTCGAGCCCGTCGACCAGCGGGAATCGCCGACGCCCGCCGGGCCGCCCACCTCGGCAAAGGTGCCGTCGGGGCGATTTCGAAACAGCAGATTGGGGCCGTAGTTGGTGACGTAGAGGTCGAGCCGGCCGTCCCCGTCGTAGTCCGCCACCGAGCATCCCATCCCCCAGGAGCCTCTGCCTCCCACGCCCGCCGCTTCGGTCACGTCCTCGAAGCGGCGTTTCCCCCGGTTGAGAAACAGCGCGTGCCGGAGCGGGGAGGGCCTGCGGCCGCGAAAACTCTCCAGGTCGCCTCCGTTGACCAGATAAACGTCCAGGAGTCCGTCGCCGTTGGCGTCGAACAGACAGACGCCCGAGGAATTGGCTTCGATGATGTAGCGCTTCTGGGCATCACCGCTGGTGAGTCTGAACTGGTTCAGCCCTGATTCCCGGCTTCCGTCAATGAAGCGGGCGCCGCCGCCCGGGCCCGCTGCCAGGCAGAGCAGGACCGCAAACAAGAGCACCGGGGCTGCCCGCAGCCGAAGCAAGCTCATGAAGTCACCAGCTCCCCGGCTTGGAGTCGTCCGCGAGCCACTTCTCCGCCAGGTCCCGAATCCGCCGAACTGCCAGATCGACCAGGACCTCCCCCTTCCCCGAATCGATCTCGCTCAATTTGCCCGAATAACCCGGCCAGCCGGAGGTGTCGCTCTTCTCGAGATAGTAGGGGAAAGGCGCCTGGCCGAAGAGAGCCGGAAGATCGGGCGCCAGACCCGCCCGGACGCTGCCGGGTGCGAACACGGCGGTCACCGAGAGCTCCAGGGGCCCCCCGTGACCGTGGCCCCCGTTACCGGACGTGAACAGTCCGAGCGCCTCGACATCCGGGGTGGGCAGCGTCTCCCACCAGCTGACCAGCAGCATCTGGGTCTGAGGCCGCTCGCGGGTGACCTGGGAGATGGCGGCCTGGGCCGGGCCGATATTGCCATTGTGCGCGTTGAGCACCAGCACCCTGTCGAAACCAATGTCCACGATTCCCGAGAGAATGTCTTCCAGCAGCCGAGTCACCGTTTCCGGGCGAACCGAGATCGAACCGCGAAAAACGGCCGTGTGCGCTGGGCAGTGCGTGTAGCTCACCACGGGAAACAGCGACGCCTTCAGTTGGGTGGCCAACCGAGAGGCGATCCCGTCGGCAATCAGGCTGTCGGCCAGCGCTGGCCCGCTGGGCCCGTGATACTCCATGGCTCCCAGGGGCAGGATGGCCAACCGGCCCGACAGCACGTGCTCCTCGAGCCGTGCTCCCAACTGCAAACCGAATTGCCGGGAGGGGTGCTCCTGCGCCATCGCCTGTGGACTCGTGAAGAGCAGCAAGAGAATGGCGGCGGCAGCCGAAGTCTTCCCGGGCGCCGGTGAAATCAACGCTGCGATCATGATTCTGCTCCTTGTGAATGGTCTTGAGCCGGAGCTTGCGGCCCTTTGCCCGGTTCCCGTAGACTACCAATCTCCCCGACCGAAGGAGTCGCCGGGTCATCATGCTGAGAGAGACGAACATTACCAGGGGAATCGTCGCAGCGGCCGCCTTTCTCTGGGTCTGCCTGGGAGCCGGATCTGGGTATGGACAGGTCCCCCAGAGCGCAGCCGACGATTTTCAAGCCGCGCTGACCCACTTCCGGGCTGGACGCTACAGCTCCGCGCTCGAACTGCTGGCCGGGCTGGGAGAACGATTCCCGGAAAACGCCGAAATCCAACATCTACAGGCCATTGTACTGGATCTGGAAGGCCGCGCCGAGGAAGCCAACAGCCATTTCCAGCGGGCGGTCGAGCTGAGTCCGGGCGCGGTCGACATCCGCACCAACTTCGGGACCAGCCTGATGCGCCTGGGCCGGACCGACCAGGCCGTCGCGCAGTTTCGCCGAGTGCTCGAGCAGGCCCCCCAACACCCCACCGCCAACTTCAATCTGGGCACGATTCTGCTGCAGCGGGAGGCGTTCGCCCAGGCCCAGCCGCATCTGGAACGCGCCTTTCAGGCCCAGCCCGGCCTGTACGAAAACGGCTACCAGCTGGCCCTCTGCAGTTTTCTGCTGGGGGATCATTCCGAGGCGGCAAGGGTCCTGGAAGGCCTCGAAGGAGTGCCCGAGGAACGCGTCGAGTACCATCTTCTGAAGGCCTCCAACGACCAGGTCCTGGGCCGCGAGAACCGGCTGGGGGAGCTGCTGAGCGAGCTGCAGCCCATGCTGGTGAGGAAGCCGGCCGTCCGGAGGCAGGTGGTCACCATCCTGCTCAACGGGCAGCTCTTCGCGGAGGCGGTTCGGCTCCAGGAAGCGGCTGCCTCCCAGGAGCCCGAGTCGGACTCGAACTGGCTCGAACTGGCTCGCGTCCGACTGGCTGCAGGAGACGCGCACAGCGCGCTCGAGGACGCGCAGCGGGCCCTTCGTCTTCAGGAAACCGGAGCAGCCCATGCCCTCATGGGAGACATCCTCGAGCAGCTGGACCGGCCGGTTGAGGCTGTCCAGCACTACCAGCAAGCGGTTGCATTGGAACCCAGTGAAGCAAATCTCTATGCCCTGGCATACGAATTCCTGGCCCACTGGAACTGGGAGACGGCGGAGACAGTTTTCGAACGGGCTTCCCAGCGGTTCCCGCAATCCTGGCGGCTCTGGCTCGGCCTGGGTGCATCGCGCCTGGGGCAGAATGAAAACGAAGCGGCGACTCGCGCTTTCTTGAGGGCCATCCGGATCTCCCCCCAGCCCCTGGCCTACCAACTGCTGGCGCTCAGCTTCGAGCAGTCTGAAAGCGCGCGCGGCGAAGCCGTCGCAGCCTTCGAAGCTTTCTACCGAACCCAGCCCCAGAATCCTCTGGCCGTTTACTATCACGCACTGGCGGCGTTTCGCACCGTTTCAGAATCAGCGGAGCAGGACCCGGAGGGGTTGCGGGAAGCGACCCGAATCCTCTCCCGCGTGGCCTCCCAGCACAGCGATTTATTCGAGGCGCAATTCCTGCTGGGGGAGATTCATGCATTCCAGCAGGATTGGCCCCGGGCGGTAGAGGCCCTGCGCCTGGCAGTAGCCAGCCGCCCCGATGACGTGCAGGCCCGCTACAAACTCGGATTGGCACTGCAGCGAACCGGCGCCACCCAAGAGGCCCGGCTCCAGCTCCAGCGCTACCAAACCCTCAAGGCCCAGCAGGACCAGGCCGTGGGCGAACGAATGGCGGCCACCAAGCGGTTCATCGTCGAGTTGAAGCAGCCATGACAAAAGACGCCACAGCGGGCAACGCGAGGGACCTCCTGGTGACAGCGGGAGATTTCTTTCTCGATCTGATCTTCTATGATCTCGACAGGCTTCCCGAGCTGGGGGAGGAACTCAAGACCGAGCAGTTTGCTTTCAGCCCGGGAGGCGGAGCCGCCATCACCGCGGCCGCCGCCGCCCGGCTGGGAAGACCCGCCGCGCTGGTCACCGTCTGGGGTGACTCGCCGCTGGACCGGGCCGCGCGGAGTTTGCTGGACGAGCTGGGAGTCGGCTGCAACTGGACCCGCGTGGAGCCCAACTCCATGTCAGGCTTGTCCGTGGCGGTCTCCACCCGGGCCGATCGGTACTTCCTGACCTACCCCGGGGCCAACCGGCTGGTCGAGAGCTTCCTGCTCTCGGCCCCGTGCCGTGAGAAGATCAGCCAGGCCGGTCACGTCCATTTCGCCCTGACTCCCACTGATTGGGCGCCCTTCTGCCACCTGGTCACCCAACTCCAGTCGGCCGAAGTGACGGTTTCCTGGGATCTCGGCTGGGATCCTGCAGCCATTTCTTCAGCTGGATTTCGCCGTCTTTGGGGCCTCCTGGACGTGCTCTTCCTCAATGAAATGGAAGCGCTGCGGTATACCGGGGCCCAGGATGTCGGGCAGGCCATCGAGAAGCTCCGGACTCCCCGTAACCTGGTCGTCGTGAAACTGGGCAGCCGGGGCGCGATCGCTGCCGGGCAGGGAGCACACATCTTCGATGTGCCGGCCATTCAGATCCCGGCTCTCGAGACGACCGGCGCCGGCGACGCATTCAATGGGGGCTTTCTGAACGCCTGGATGGAGGGGGCCGAGCTGGCGGCTTGCCTGCAGGCGGGCAATGTCTGCGGAGGATTGTCAACACGGGCCGCGGGAGGGGTCACCTCCCTGCCCTCGTTGGAGGAGTATCAGCGGGTCTATCGAGAAGCGTTCTGAAAGGGAGCCCAACCCCAGGCTGGCTGGCTGGTTCGATCCACCTCCGCGGACCGGCCCCGGCGCTCCCATCAAGAGGAGAAGCGATGAAAGTAGCGATCATCGGAGGAGCCGGCGCGCGCGTGCCCTTGCTCACGAGCGGGTTCCTGCGCTTTCAGGACGATCTCCGAATCGACGAAATCACGCTCTGGGACATCCATGAGACGCGCCGCCAGATGGCGGCCCGAGTCTCTCGCGCCATGGTGGGGCGCCACGGAGGCAAGCTGAACGTCTCACTGCCGGAGACCCTGCAAGAAGCTCTCGAGAACGCCTCCTTCGTCGTCTCCAGCATCCGGGTGGGCGGTACCGCCGGCCGCATCCAGGACGAGACCATAGCCCTGAAACACGGAACGCTGGGGCAGGAGACGGTGGGCGCCGGCGGATTCTGTTTGGCTTTGCGCACCATTCCAGTGATGATCGACTACGCCAGGCAAGTCACCCGCCACGCGCCCCAGGCTTGGCTCCTCAATTTCACCAACCCGGTGGGGATCATTTCCCAGGCCCTGCTCGAAGCCGGCCAGGGGGATCGGACCGTCGGCATCTGCGATACCCCGAGAGAGCAGTTCGAGAGCCTGGCGCACGCCCTGGACATACCTCTGGACAACGCCTTCTTCGACTACGTCGGGTTGAACCACCTGGGCTGGGTTCGCCGGATCCTGAGCCAGGGGACGGACCGTTTGCCCGAGCTGCTGGCCAGTGACGAAAGACTCGCCAACGCCTACCGAATTCCCCTCTTCGAGATCTCCTTTCTGCGCCGCCTGCAGTTGCTTCCGACGGAATACCTCTACTACTACTACGACCCTGAAAGAGCCCGCAGGGAGACCACCGCTCGAGGCAGTACACGGGGACAACTGGTGTTGAGGCTGGAAGAAGAGCTCACGCAGGCCGTCGCTTCCCATCCGGACCGCCCCGAGTCGGTCCTGGAGGCGTACGACCGCTACCTGGCCAGCCGCAATGCCAGCTACATGGCCGTCGAGACCGGAGGCCGGGTGGACGAGGAAACGATCGCCCGCGCCCGGGAGCACCTGTACAGCAGCGCGGCCGGCTACGACCGGATTGCAATCGACGTCATGCGGGCCATCCGCAACCACCGTCCGACGGTCATGCCGGTGGACGTGGCCAATCAAGGAGCAATCCCGGACCTGGAGGCGGCCGACGCCGTGGAAGTTCCCTGTGTCATCGACTCCAACGGCGCCCGCCCCCTTGCCGCCGGTTCCCTCCCCGAGCAGGTCCGGGAGTTGGTCCTGCAGGTCAAGCGTTACGAGCGCCTGACGGTCAGAGCGGCTCTGGAAGAGTCCCGGGATCTGGCCGAGCAGGCCTTGGCCGCCAACCCCATCCTGGAAAGCAGGGAGCAGGCCGGCGCGATTCTCCGGGAGTACCGGAAAGCTCACGCACCCCACTTGGATTACCTGAATTGACAGCCGGCGGGTCGGCTGTTTAGCCAGGCTGTCGAAGCGCTTCGTTTGAACGACCGGTTGAGAGCCCCGAATGTGGGGTTTCTCCACCCGTCTACTCGCCTTCCCATCGAGGAGAAAAACCCCGTAGCATCAACAGCTAAGCGCTTCGATCTTGCTTCGCAATTCTGGTTGCCAGTCGAATCCTCCGAGAATATACTTGGGGGCGCCAAAGGAGGGATGGATCGCCATGAGGAAACCCGCTGCAACTCTTCGCCGCTGGGTGCGCCTGGCCCTGGGGGCCGCTGTTCTGCTCGGAATCGTGTCGTGGCTGTCGATGGGCTCGTTGCGGGCCCAGGAGACTTCGGAACTCGACAGGGTGTTGAATCTGACGGAGCAGAGGTCCGGGCCGCACGGCCTCCCCGCAGACCGCGGGGCGCCAGGCCTGTGGCAGCGGCTGCTGAAATTGCAGACGACTGCCAGCGCCTTGTACACGACTGCCCATCCCGACGATGAACAGGGCGGCGTTCTGACTTTGCTGAGCCGCGGCCGGGGGGTACGGCTGGCCATGCTGACGCTGAATCGAGGCGAGGCGGGAGCCAACGCCATCGGTCCTGAGCTGTTCGACGGACTGGGCTTGATCCGGACCGAGGAGCTTCTGATCTCAGACCGTTACTACGGCCTCGACGACCAGTACTTCACGACCTTGATCGACTACGGTTATTCCAAGAACCTGTCCGAAGCGCTGGACAGTTGGGGCAAGGAGAACGTGCTGCGCGACATGGTGCGGGTCATCCGGATCAACCGCCCTCTGGTTCTCATTTCCCGGTTTCACGGGTCGGAACGAGACGGCCACGGCAACCACGAGACGGCCGGCGTCGTCACTCAGGAGGCCTTCGCTGCGGCTGGAGATCCGAGCCGCTTTCCGGAGCAGATCAGCGAGGAAGGCCTGCGGCCCTGGCAGCCCCTGAAGATGTACCGCAGCAATCTGCGGCCGCGCTTCTTCTTCCGGGGCAATCCCGACCCCCCGGAGGAGCGGTGGCAAGTGCGGGTCGACTCGGGCCGCTTCAGTCCCTGGCTGGGAACCAGTTACCAGGACTTTTCGGCTCTCGGCCTGAGCTTTCAGCGCTCTCAGAACAGCGGCCGGAAGCGGGACGCGACCGGCCCCTACTATCAGTTCTTCGAACGGGTTCACGCGACCCGGCCGGGACCCGAGAAGGAGACTGGCTTTTTCGACGGCATCGATACCAGTGTTTCCGGAATCTTTCGCCTGCTGGACCAGGAGCCGCCCCAGGGAGCCTTGCAGGTGTTGCAGGAGGTGGAGGAGTCAGTCCAGCAGGCCGTCTCCGCCTATGACCTGAGAAATCCTTCGGCGGTGGTTCCTTTTCTGGCCCGGGGGTTGAGTCAGACTCGCCAGGCCATTGAAATGGCCGCCGGCTCCCCGGATGCCCGCTTCATTCTGCTGATCAAGGAGCGGCAGTTCATGGACGCGATCCACGCGGCGCTGGGCCTCTCGGTCCGGGCCACCGCGATCCCGGCGGGCACGGCCGAAGAGACCTCCCCATTCGCTCCCGATCCCACCATGGGCGTGGTGGTGCCCGGACAGAACTTCAAGGTGGAGGTGACCTCGAGCAATCCGAGCGACATCGCCGTCGAGGCCCGGCAGGTCAGGCTGCACGGCACCTCCGCCTGGGAGGTGCAAGGCGGGCTGGAGGGGGTGCTCGTGCTGCGTAACGGCGAGACCTTCACCGTTTCGTTCGACGTCTCGACGCCGCTGGACGCAGAGATCTCCCGGCGCTATTTCTTCCGCGATTCGATCCGGGAGAACCGCTACCAGATCCGGTCCCCGCGTGACTTGCACCTGCCCGCCCGGAAAGCGGCGCTGCAGGCCACTGTGACGTACCAGGTCGCGGGAGAGACGGTGGAGGTCGATGCGGTGGTCTACCGGCGCGAGGCCAATCTGCCGTACGGCTACCAGGCGCGAGAGCTGAAAGTCGCCCCGGCCCTGGCCGTCAACGTCAAACCCCGCAACCTGGCGGTGCCGCTGTCTGCCGGCCGCCGGCTGGTCGCCATTCAGATCGAACTGCTGAACAATCAGCCGGGGGGAACCGCCGGCCAGTTGACCCTCGAAGTGCCCGAGGGCTGGAGTGTGAACCCCCCCACTCAGGCATTCAGCTTCGCCGAGGCGGGCGAACGCAGGAACTACTCCTTCGCTGTTTCGATTCCGCGACTCGAAGACCGCCTCTACCGGGTCGAGGCAGTGGCACGGACCGGCGGTCGCGAGTTCCGCGAGGGATACGACACGATCAGCCACCGCGACTATGACACCAGCTACTGGTACCACCCCGCCGTCACCGAGATTCGCGGCATCGACGTGGCGGTGGCGCCCCACCTCCGGGTCGGCTACGTCATGGGAGTGGGGGACGAGGTGCCCTCTGGCATCGAGCAGCTGGGGGCCCAGGTCACGCTGCTGACGGCCAACGACCTGGCCACCGGCGACCTGGGTGTATACGACGTGATCGTCATCGGGACCCGCGCCTACGCGGTGAGGCAGGATCTGATCACTTACAACCAGCGCCTCCTGGACTTCGCCCGCAATGGGGGCAACCTGATCGTCCTCTACCAGACGCAGGAGTTCATCCCCAACAAGTGGGCGGCCCATCCTGCGGAACTCCCGCGCGGAGCCGAAGAGGTTTCGGAGGAAGATTCTCCGGTCCGGATTCTGGCCTCCGGCCACGACGCGTTCCAGCGGCCCAACCAGATCACAGGGGCCGATTTCGAGGGCTGGGTCGAGCAACGGGGATCCAAATTCTTTTCCCAGTGGGACCCCGGCTACACACCCATGATCGAGACCCAGGACCGGGGACAGGAACCGCAACGGGGGGGGTGGTTGATCGCCCGATTCGGCAATGGGTACTATACTTATTTCGCCTATGCGGTCCATCGGCAACTGCCCTATGGCGTCCCGGGAGCCTACAGAATCTTCGCCAATCTGCTGTCGCTGGGAAAACCATGACCGGCCGGCATCGCTCGCTCAGCCGGCCTCGAGCGCAGGGATGAGGGTGAGGTGGATACTCTCGGCAGCCGGCTTCTCGACCCTGCTGCTGGCTTCCGGTGCGGCGGCTGCGGTCCGGTCAGGGGCCCCGACCGGGGGACCTCCCAGACAGCAGCAGGAGGAGCAGGAAGACTACTACCGCAAGTGGCTTCGCGAAGACGTCCTCTACGTGATCACGCCCCAGGAAAAGGACGTTTTCCAGAAGCTCACCAATGACGACGAGCGGGACCAGTTCATCGAGCAGTTCTGGTTGCGGCGCGATCCCGACCCACGCACTCCCGCCAACGAGTTCAAGTTGGAACATTACCGGCGTATCGCCTATGCCAATGAGAACTTCTCGGCCGGTTGGCCGGGCTGGATGACCGACCGCGGCAAGATCTACATCATCCACGGCCCGCCCGACGAGATCGAGGAAATGCCCTCGGGCGGCGAATACGAACGGACCCTGCCGGAAGGCGGCGGGCGGACCTCGGTCTTTCCCTATCAGAAATGGCGCTACCGTTATCTGGAAGGGGTCGGGACCAACGTCGAGGTGGAGTTCGTCGACCGGGATTTCAGTGGCATCTACCGGCTCGCCCTCAGCCCGGAAGAAAAGGATGCGTTCCTTCACGTCCCCAACGCCGGCTTCACCGCCGCCGAGGAGCTGGGGCTTGCCGAACGCCGCCAACGCCCCTATTTCGCTCCCCACGGCAGCTATCCCCTGATGAACTACCGGGAGCAAGACAGCGCCTTCGCCCGCTACGAGAGATTCGTGGACGTGCAGCGCCCACAGTCGCTCCGGCACCGCGAACTCAAGGAGCTGGTGGACACCCGGGTCACCTTCCAGCAACTCCCCCTCACGACCCGCGCCGACGTCTTCCGCCTCAACGAGACCAGAGTGCTCGCCCCCGTGACCCTCGAAGTGGCCAACCGCGACCTGAGTTTCGTCGAAGCGGGCGGCACCCACACGGCCAGGCTGGCCGTCTACGGAGTCGTTTCCGACCTGACGGGCCGCGTGGTTCGCGAGTTCGAAGACGAGTTGGTGGCTGCCTTCGCCCCCCGAGACCTGCAAAGCGGGTTGACGCAGAGCTCCTACTACAACCGCGTGATCCTGCTGGAGACGGGCCGGAGATACAAGCTGGAACTGGTGGCCAAGGACCTGGCGAGCGGCCTGGTCGGCATCGCCCGGCAAGCGCTGGTCGCGCCGGACTACCCCCCGGACGAGCTCGCGTCCAGCCGGCTCGTGGTGGCCGACTACATCGTGCCCGCCGGAAACTCGGAACGGCCCGAAGACCAGCCGTTCGTGATTGGGGACGTTCTCGTCCGTCCCAGCCTGCAGAAAATCTTTTCTCCTGACGACTACTTTGCGGTCTACCTGCAGATCTATCACGTCGCCGTGGACCAGAGCACCCTCGACCCTTCCTTTCAGGCCCGCTACAGCATCGTGAGGGACCGGCGAACGGTCGTCCAGGAGGTGGACGAAGAGGGTCAATCGGTGCAGTACTTCTCTCCGCAGCGGATGGTGCTGATCAAACGCCTCCCGCTCACCGGGCTGGAGCCCGGTGACTACCAGGTCGAAGTCTCCTTCCAGGATCGCATCCGAAGCCAGAGCGTCCAGGCCAGCGATACGTTCACGATCAGGTAGCGCAGGAACCTCGGGAGCCGGGCCAGCGGCGTTCCGGAAGACCGCGCCCCCCGCGCAAATCTTCCTTTCATTTAGAATGGTGATCAGTTCGCGACGTCTGGCTCCGAGCGGGGGGCTTCCCACCTGGTTCGCAGACCGTTCAGTCCCGTCCTTCGCTCAATCGATCAAAGCCGACAGCGCTCTCTCGAGAGTGTGTCGCCAGAAAGGAAAGGAACGGTTTCCATGTTCGAGTCGGTTGTGCTGCTGACCTTGTCCGTGGGGATGGCGTTGCACGGCCTTGCGCAAGAGCGAGTCGTGGAAGTGAAGAACCTCGACGACTGGCGACTGGAACGCACGGCTCGCCACCTGGGAGTGACCCCGACGAATCTGTTGGCGACTCGGAGAATCCTGGAAGACAGCGTGGAAGCGCTGTCTCACTATCCACCCGGGCAGCCGGAAAACTGGCATCTGCAATCGCTGGCCCAAGAAATCGGGTACGCCTGGCCCCTGGAAGAGCAAGCACTCTTCGATCGCGTGGCTGAGCGCTTGCGCCGGGTGGCGAGCGAAACCACTGCCCCGCAAGCATACGCGCAAGCGACCCTGGCGGTGCTCCCGTTTCTCTTCCCCCGCTCCCGTGGTGGCGAAGGGGCCGTCAACCGGGCCAGAGGTTGGCCCCGGCGAGAAGATCTGGGAGAGAGCGCGCAGGAAGCGAGGCGGCAACTCCTGGAACGGGCCGAGACCAGGAGACTCGAAATCCAATCGAGCGAGTCCTCGGACTCGTCACTCGATCTCGTCCGTCAGCGTGTTCGCAGGGGCCAGAGCTACCAGTTGGGCGAACTGTTGCAGCAACTCCTGGCGCAAGGCCGAGGCGGCGAAGCGGAACAGGAGGTCCGGGAGGCGCTGGACCGGCTCGCTTACAGCGGCGACAATTCCGAGGTTTGGAACTTCGCCAACAACTTCTCGACGCTGGCAGTGGAGTTTCCCGGACTCTTCGCAGAAGCGTATCGGCTCTGGCTCTCCCGAATCCCCGAGGAGGGAGACGAACTGTTCGGGATCACCGTCCTCCGGACCCGCCTCGGCGAAGTCGAGCTCAGCAGCGTCGAGTCGGCCATGTGGCAGTCCCTGCAGTACATGAGTTCTCTGCCCGAGAGCACTCTCCGCGCCTTTCGACTGCTTCCGGAATCGTTGCAGGGAAAGATCCAGCAAGTGGGAGGGCTGGACCGAGCCTTGCGGGGAGACCAATTCGGATTCACGCCCGGAGGGAACCTGCGGCCCCTTGGGCTGTCGCATGTCGCTCGGAGCCGATCTCTCTTTCCGGTGGGCTGGGCCACGCGTGATCCCGGTACGGTCCAGCGCCGGCTGAACGACGAGTTCCCCGGGCCGGACGATTTCAGCGGGCTGATGCGGGCCCTGAGCTTCACCTGCCAGCAGGATGCGGATTTCAGCCGCCTCGGCTTGCGCCACGCCGGCCTCCTGATGCGGCAACACACCGACCTGGAGAGCCGGGTCAAGGCCATGACGATCCTTCTTTTGCAGTACGGCCAGTGCGAGGGGGAAGCCCCACCGGACCGGTTGGCCGAAGCCCGCCGGCTCCTGGAAGATGCGCGAGAAGAGGCGGCGGCGGTGTCCGAGGAGCACCTGAGCCGGCTGGAGACCACCATCGTCAAGATCTGGGGCCTGACCGAGCCCGACGACGCGCGGCGCTTCCTGGGAGGGCATCCCGACCCCACCTTCCGCTTCAACACTTTGCTGGCATTGGCCAGGGAACGCCTGAAGCGGCGCTACGGCGGCGGCATCACCCTCTGGTCGATGTAGGAAGGCCGGAGAGAGGCGACTGTCTACGCGCCCGGTTCGGGGTTTCCCTGCACCAGCCAAAGGTCCAGCTGCTGGACTCTCGATGCCGAATACCCCTTCGGAGCCAGCTGAGTGCTGGGCAACCGGCGCAGTTCCTGGCGCAACTGCCCGCCCTGGGAGCCAGCCAGCTCGGCCAGGCCGGTGCGGCTGCTCAGCAGCACGTCACGCCGCCCACCCACCACGAACGCGGCCGCCTGCAGCTGATCCAACAAATGCAGGCTCACGGCTCGGTCCAACCGGGTCTGAGTTTCCCCCGTGAGCCGATGTTGGCTGTGCTCGTCCAGGAGTCGATTGACCCCGCTGAGCACCATCTTGATCTCCAGGGGACCGGCCCAGCTCTGGCACCGGCGGTGGATGTCCCCATGATGCGCTGCCTGCAACGTCGCCGAGAGGTCCTCGAGAGGTGCTAACACGCGGCGGCGCAGGCGCGACACTGCCAGGACGCTGACGGCGAATCCTGAGAGGGCCAGCAAGACGGCGGCCCAGGCGCCGGCCGTGCCGAGTCGTTTGGCGAAGGCGGGCGATCCGAAGGACCGAGCGCGTCGCATGCTTGCCCCGTTCACGGGTTCCCCAGACCAGGACGACGGCAGCTGCCGCCAATAGCGTGAAGAGAAGCGCGAGGCCGGGGGAACCTTCGACAGCCGGCCAGCCCAAGAACACGAACCCCCCGAGGGCGGCCGTCACGAGGCTCGCTCCGAACCAGGGCCACCGGAAATAGAGAAGACCTCCCAGCGAAGCGGACACGCCGACCAACACCAAGGCCCCATTGTCCTGTCGGAGATCCTTCTGGCCCAGCGACGCAGCCAGCAGGATCACCAGCAAGGGTCCCAGATGAGTCAGTAGTCCGCTGAGACGTGCCTGTAGTCGCATGGGTCGGCTCGAGGATCTGGCGATCCCTTTCAGTGGTGGGGTCGGGAGGCGGCTTCGCCGGCGAACGGAATCGAGCGCAGCGGCAATGTCTGATACCGGGAAGCGTCTTCCTCGATCAGGAGGACTCGATCAACCGGGATGCCCGTGAACTTCTGGGTGATACCGGAGGTCGGCCAGAATACCTGCAGTTCTTCGATTCGAGTGGCTTTCCCCAGGCCGATGTGCTGGGTGAGCGGGTTGGCTCCGAAGCTTCCCCCGGTGCCCACCCACCGATAGACCGACCGCTCCTCCCCCGCGTCCACGAAACGCAGATGCAGACGGGCCCCGACGCCGAAACGATTGGACTGCTTCCCATGCAGCTTGATCTGGACCCAGTGCGCCCCAAAGCCAGGGTTTTCGTAGAAGGCGTTGGCGAACGCCTCGCTGAGGTAGGCGCCCCCCATCTGCTCGAAGACATCCTGGTCGCCGTCGCCATCCCAGTCCGCGAAGACCACGGCGTGCCCCTTCTGCAGGTGAGCGAAGCCCGCCGAACTGCTGATGTCGGTGAAGCGTTCGCCTCGCTGGTTGTGGTACATCACGTTGGGAATCTGCCCGTCGTAAAAGGGATAACCGGTACCCAGGTAGAAATCGAGAAAGCCGTCGTTGTCCAGGTCGCCGTAGTTGCAACCCATCGTCAGCGTGATCCGGCGCAGGTTTCGCTCCCTCCCCACCTCCTGGAAACCTTTCCCGTCCCCTTTGTACAGATGGTGTAATTCTCCTCGATGGGGTAGTCCGAGATAGCTGGCCACGACTGCCGCCACGCGGTCCGGTGGAATGCTTTGAAAGTAGCCCGCCACGAAGAGGTCGAGCTTGCCGTCGTTATCGAAGTCCCAGAACCAGCTGGGAAAGCTGTCGATGGGACCGGTGACCCCCAGCTTTTCGGCAATGTCGGTGAAGCTACCGTCACCGTTGTTGTGATACAGGCGGTTCTTGCCTCCCAGGTTGGAGACGTAGAGATCGGGCCAGCGGTCTTCGTTGTAATCGCCCCAGGCGACCCCCTTGGAGTAGCGAAGATTCTGGACCCCAGCCGCCTCGGCTACGTCCGTGAAGGTCCCGTCCCCGTTGTTGCGAAAGAGCTGGCTGGGATAGACCTGCTCGGGGGATGCCTCGTTCCCGACGTACAGATCCAGGTCTCCGTCGTTGTCGAAGTCGGCCCAGCCGGCCGTTTGCGTGGGATAGCTCTCTTCGGCCAGCCCGGCCTCGAAAGTGACGTCGCGGAATTGCCCGTTCCCCTGGTTTTGCAGCAGCGAATTGGGGTGCCGTCCCGCTTCGCCGTAGACCCAGGCGCCCCGCAGCACCAGAACATCCACGTCCCCGTCGTTGTCGTAATCGGCCAGGTTGAGATTCAACCCGCCCAGGAACCCCGAAAGTCCGGCCTCCACGGTCTTTTCCCGAAAGGACCCGTCGGGCTGCCGCTCGAAGTAGCGCATCTGGCCCCGGGTGTCCCAGGTGGAGACGATGAGATCCAAGAGTCCGTCGCCGTTGAAGTCCTCGCCCCCTGCTCCCCCCGAAAGGTCGACCGTCGCCAGGCCCAGCCGGGGGGCGATGTTGGAGAAGCGCGGAAAGTCTTCTTCCGACCCGAAGGCTTCCGCCGGTATGCGTTCCTCATCGCTCAAGGCGGCGGGATATTCTCCCAGTGTCATGGCCGCCAGATTGAGCAGCCAGCGGGAGGCGAGGTAGGCCGCCGAGCCGCGCTCCGAGAGCCGCATGACCTCCCGGAAATAGGGCATCGCAGACTCGGAGCCGCGGCGAATCCGATGGACGGCCTCCGGGCCGATCGGCAACACGCAACTAGTGGAATGGTGTTGGCCCAGACAATTTTCGATCTCGCCCAGCCGCGCGTAGGCCAGCCCGAGGTGGTAGGCCAAAGACTGACGAGCCGCCGACTGAACTCCCGGAGGGAATTGATCCAGCAAGGCGTAACCCGCCTCCAGGTTCTCGATGGCTGCCTCCAGATTTCCCAGCCGCAGCTCTCCCTGCCCCAGGTTCACGCGCAACCGAGCCTGCTGCTGCACTGGCATGGCCGGATGGATGGCTTTCACTTGCTGGCGCAGTCTCTCCACCGGCTCACGGTTCAGGTAGGGGTGCTCCCGGTCGCTCCGGTCGGCCAGTTCCCGCAGTGCCTCCCTCATGCGTTGGTGCCCCGAAACCTGCTCCTGAGGGGCGGCCGTCAGCACCCAAAGCCCCACCGCGAGTACCGATACCCCAAGCTCCCAGATCCGTCGACGCATTTCGCTCCTCACCAGGGTCGAGCCCAAGTTTCCGGTCCTCATGAGGGCTCTTCGCGAGGCCCCAGGGGAGGCGCCGCGCTGGAGGGTCCGGAGCCGGCCTCGACCAACGCCGAGGAGCCCGGGGAAAGGCGAAGCTGGCAGCAGGGACCAATCCCAGCACCGCCAGAGACCTCCTCATGAGAGATGCGAGCTGTGTCCAGCTTAAATGAGTCGCGCCGGCGCTGGCAAGTGGGCGGAAAGCAAGGGTAGGGAGACTTGGAACCGGGTGCCCCCGAGGTGGATGCGCTTCGCCTGCGGGGGCACGCCGGGACGGCTCACTTGGCCGTGATGAGCGTCGTCTTGGATCGTGCCAGACTGGACACCACGCAGCCGTGGATCCGCCCCATGTCCTTGCCGGCGATCAGATCGAAACCGGCCAGACTGTTCAGCGCCTGGCGGGTCTGTTGGGAAACCCGGCGGATGAACTGGCCGTGATTGGACCCGGGCTTCAGGCCCATCAGGTCTACCAGGAAACCGCTCCGAGTGGCCCTGTCACAGAGATCCTCGGGACCGAAAGCCCCGCCCACCGGCAGTCCCACCACCTGGGTCGTGCCATCCGAAGAAGCGATCACGATCGTCGAGGAAGTAGGGATCAACTGGGCGACCTGTTGCCGGGGAAAGCAGTCGGGGTCCTCCGGCGGGCATTCGCACCCGGGCTGATCGGGGTGGCAGCGGGGCTGAGGAGCCGCCGTGTACCAGAAGAGCGGGATGTCGGGGGAATAGGTCACCAGGGTGTCGATCTCCAGCTCCACCTGAACGTTGGAGCCGTTGAAGCCGACCGCGCAATCGACCGTGTCCGCCTCGTCGGTGATGTCTTCTCCATCCTCGAACACCCGGAACGTTCCGTCCCCGAAACACTGCACCTCGTACTCCTCGAGCTCGCCGTGCTCCTGGATGTGGAACGTGATGTCGAAAAAGGAATCCACCGCCAGCGGATTGGTATGACCGAGCAAGTCGTACATCAACAAGAGCCTCGGCGGATTCAAGCTCTGATCGGTGTAGACCACGGCGCCGGCGTTGGTGCCCAGACCCGCCAGAAAGTCGATGTCGGACCACTCTTCGATGCCGGGTATCGGGTCACAGTCGGTGAAGGCGCCGTCGGTGACGTGACAGAATTTCGAAGGACCAGTCGAGAAGGCCCCGCCGTCATGGCTGGCCGAGACCGAAAGCAAGAGGATGCCCGCGCAGGCCAGGAGCGCCAGGCTGCTCAAAACCGCTCGTAGATGCATCACTCACCTCCCGCGGCCCGCGGCTCGAGGTGGTGCGGGCGCACGAATACCTCCAGGATGCGGGCCACGATCAAAAATGTTGGACTTCTCTCCCGAAGGGTACTGCTGCGTCGAACCTGGGAATGAATGGAGAGTTGAGGATGAGATTAGCACCGGCCTGGATGAACGTCAAGAGGGGCCCCCGGCTCGCGCCCAAGAGTGGTCAAGAGGACGCCAGCAGGGCCTCGGCGGCCCGCCGGCCGGAGACCATCGAACCGTTGATCGAGGCGTTGTCCCGGTGGTCGCCACAGACGAACAAACCTGGCCGGACAAGCACCGGACGCTCGGGTTCCGACAGGGCCGGCGGAGCCTGCCGGGGCAAGGCGTCCGCGATCCGGTACGCCCTCAGTAAACGCCATCTGGGCAGGGGCCCGAACCAGAGCGCCAATTCTTCGGTGACGCGTTCCGCGATCTGCTCATCCATGGCAGCCGGCAAGCCCAGAATGGTCACGGAGATCAAAGCCTGGCCACTCGGAGCATAGTCCGGCGAGACGTTGCTGAGAACCGCCACGTTGTTGACGATCCCCCGCCCCGAGCCGTTCAGCAGCAGAATGGGTTCATCGGAGGGAGGTTCGCCAGTAGCGAAATACAGACAGGTGACGCCTTGAAAGGCGGGCCGATCGAGGCCGGTCAACTGCCCCGCCGTGTAACCGTCGGTCGCCAGGACGATCGTGCTGGCCGCAATCACCTCCTCGGACTGCAATACCACCCGGTTGCCCTCCAGGCGCGCCACCGGGGCCCCGGTTCGAATGCTCTCTGGAGGGAGGCGCGAGGCCAGTTGGCGCGGGATCTCTTCCATCCCGCGCCGAGGCAGGACGGTGTCCCCAGAGGCCATCATCCGGAACACGAACTCGAACATGCGGCTGGAGGTCTCCAGATTCCTCTCCAGGAACACCCCACCGAAAAAGGGGCGAAAGAACCGCTCGATCATGTTCTCGCTGAAGCCCGCCTCCTGGAGGCGCTGCAAAGTCGTCACTTCGGGTCGCCCGAAGAGTCGCTCCAGACTCCCTGCTCGCACCTGTCGCCGCAGGCGGCGCACTCGCAGCAGGTCCGGGAGGGACGAAATGGGGTCGAACAGGTCCTGGAACGCCTGCAACGGCCGGCGCCAGGGGTCGGACACGCGCACCAGCCGTTCGCCGGTCCAGACCCGGGCCCCGGGATAAAAGGCTCGAAAGTCCAAGCTGGCATAGTCCAGCACTCGGCGAGCCTCGGGGTAGGCGGTCGAGAAGACTTGAAATCCATGATCCAGCAGGAACCCTTGATGCGGATCCGTCTTGACCCTCCCTCCCACCCGCTGCGTTCGTTCCAGCAGCAGAAACGGCACACCCGCTTCCTTCAGGTGCAGGGCACAGCACAAACCGGCCAGCCCGGCTCCCACGATCACCACGCGATCCGATCCCCCCATGACGATTTCCCCTCCGGAGCCAATGCTGAGACTCATGCTAACAAAGCCCACACCGGAAGGCACCCGACTTCGAACGGATCGGGGGCAGGACAGCCGATACTCGGTCCAGTACCCCAGCCAACACCCCATAGCTCCGACTCACAGAGGCGAGAGAAAAACTGCTACAGTTGGCGGACGGGTCTTGGCGTACAGGTTCCAAATTCGGCAGGCTCATTCCAACAGGATGGTCGACATGAAACGATTCCTTCTCTTCTTGTCTTTCTGGTTGTGCAGTGTCCCGGCGTGGGGTGCTGAAGGCTATTATCGATTTCCGGCCCTTCACGGCGACCGGCTCTATTTCACGGCCGAGGGCGACCTCTGGAGCGTCGGAGTCAGCGGTGGCGTGGCCAGGCGATTGACCAGCCACGCCGAAGAGGAAACCCATCCTCGCCCTTCACAGGACGGCACGATTCTGGCGTTCTCGGCCAGCTATGAGGGTCCCACCGAGGTCTACACCATGGGGGTGGAGGGTGGGCTGCCGGTGCGGCGCACCTTCGAGCCGGCAGAGTCCATTGTGGTGGGCTGGACACCGGACAACCGGCTCCTCTATCGAACCTCACAGTTTTCCACTCTGCCCAATCCCGAGCTGGCGGCGCTCGATCTGGAGAATCACCGCACCGAGCGCATCCCTCTGACTCCCGCCGGCGCCGGCGTCTACGACTCGAGTGGAGAGACGCTCTACTTCGAGAGCCCTGCCTTCCATCGCAACAACACCAAGCGCTACCAGGGGGGCACGGCCCGCGACATCTGGAAGTTCACCCGCGGCCAACCGGAAGCCGTCAATTTGACCGGCAACTTTCCGGGCGAGGATCACTCGCCCATGTGGTGGGATGGACGCGTCTACTTCGTCTGCGACCGCGACGGCAACATGAACGTCTGGTCGATGGACGGAGAGGGAGACGACCTGCGCCAGCACACCTCTCACCGCGGCTGGGACGTCCTGCACCCCTCCCTGAACCAGGGACGCATCGCTTACCAGCTGGGAGCCGATCTGCGGATGCTCGAAATCGCTTCCGGAGAGGACCGGCGGATCGAGGTGACACTCAGCTCGGACTTCGATCAGCTGCGGGAGAAGTGGGTGAACGATCCCATGGAGTATCTGACCTCCCTCCATCTCAGCCCTGACGGCACCCGGGTGGCGGCCACCACTCGAGGGCGCGTTTTCGTGCTGCCCGTAAAGGGGGGACGGCTCGTACAGGTCACCCGCCAGCCCGGCGTCCGGTACCGGGACGCCGTGTTCATGCCCGACGGCGAGTCAGTGCTGGCCCTCTCGGACGTGTCGGGTGAGCTGGAATTCTGGAAGCTGTCCGCCAACGGAGTCGGCAAAGGCCTGCCGCTCACCAGCGACGGCACGATCTTGCGCTTCCAGGGCTACCCGTCCCCCGACGGCAAGCGGGTCGCCTATACGGACAAGAACGACGACCTGTGGATCCTGGAGGTCGAATCGGGCCGGCAGCTCCGCGTGTCCGCCGGCCGGGAAGGCTTGAGAGAAATGTCCTGGTCTCCCGACAGCCGCTGGCTGGCCTATGCCGAGGTCGCCCGCAACAGCTACGTGCAGATCCACCTTTACCACCCGGAGGACGCGCTCCGAAAAGCGCTGACCAGCAACCGCGTCAATAGCCGCTACCCGGCCTGGAGCCCCGACGGTCAGTTCCTCTACTTTGTCTCAGATCGGAACCTGGACTCGCTGGTTCGAAGCCCCTGGGGTCCCCGGCAGCCGGAAGCCTTTTTCGACAAGAGCATGAAGATTTACGAGGTGGCGCTCCGCCGGGGCTTGCGCTCACCCTTCGAGCCCCCCGACGAACTTTCGCCGAAAGAAGAGCCGGAAGCCGGCGAGGCGGGTGGCGAGCCCCAGGTCCGGATCGATCTGGAAGGGCTGGAGCTGCGCCTCCGGGAGGTGCCCGTAAAGCCCGGAAACTACAGCGATCTGGCGGTCAACGCAGAAGCGCTGTTCTTCCTCGACCAGGAGCGCGGCAGCCCGGGCGGTAAACTGCTGGCATTGAAGATCGCCCCGGAAACAGACGAGCCCAAGCCCGTCGAACTGGCCGATCGAGTCAGGGAAGTGCAGCTCTCGGCCAACGGCAAGAAGCTGCTGGCCAGGCAGGGGGAGATCCTCTACGTCCTGGAAGCCAAGCCCTCCAAGCCGGCCAAGCTCGAGGATCACAAGCTCAACCTCCAGGACTGGAAGTTCACTCTGGACGTCCGAGAGGATTTCCGGCAGCTCTTCGTGGACGCCTGGCGGCTGGAGCGGGACTATTTCTACGACCCGGCCATGCACGGGCTGGATTGGGACGCCATGCTGCAGAAGTACCTGCCCCTGGTCGAGCGCGTCACTACCCGTGGAGAGTTGAGCGACCTGATCGGCCAGCTGGTGGGCGAGCTGTCGGCCCTGCACGTGAGTGTGCGCGGCGGCGACCACCGGGAAGGCCGCGATCAGATCGAACTGGCGTCATTGGGCGCCCGTCTCGTCCGGTCCCCTGAAGCGGGAGGCTACCGAATCGAATACGTCTACCAGAGCGATCCCGACTATCCGAATGAGCGTTCCCCACTGGCCGACCCCGAACTGGACGTCCGCCAAGGCGACGTCATCCACTCCGTCAACGGGGTGCCGACGCTGGAGGTCGCCGACATCGGGGCTTTGCTGCGCAATCAGAAAGGCAAGCAAGTGCTGCTGGGGCTGGCTCGCGGCGAGGTCTTGCGGGACCTGGTCGTGAAACCACTCAGCGCGGCTGAAGACCGGGCTCTGCGGTACCGCGATTGGCAACACACACGGCGCCTGCACGTCGAGGAGCAGAGCCAGGGCCAGCTCGGCTACGTCCACCTGCGGGCCATGGGCTCGGACAATCTCACCGAGTGGTACCGCAACTTCTATCCGGTCTTCGATCGGCCCGGCCTGATCGTGGACGTGCGGCACAACAGCGGGGGGAACATCGACAGCCTCATCCTGGAAAAGTTGCTGCGCCGAGCCTGGTTCTACTGGCAGGGACGCACGGGCCAGCCCTTCTGGAACATGCAGTATGCCTTCCGCGGGCACATGGTGGTGCTGGTCGACGAGCTGACCGCGTCGGACGGAGAGGCGTTCGCTGAGGGCTTCCGCCGACTCGGGCTGGGGCCCGTCATCGGGGTGCGCACCTGGGGTGGTGAAATCTGGCTCAGCAGCAACAATCGCCTGACGGACCGGGGCTACGCCCGAGCGCCGCAGCTGGGCGTGTACGGCCCTGAAGGGGACTGGCTGATCGAGGGACACGGAGTCGTCCCGGACCTGGAGGTCCGCAACCTGCCCCACGCCACTTTCCAGGGTCAGGACGCTCAGCTGGACGCGGCCATCAGCCACCTGCTCGAGCGCATCGCCCAGGACCCCAGAGAGGTTCCGGCGCCTCCCCCCTTCCCGGACAAATCGTTCGACTACGAGCAGACGCCGCCAGCGCCGGCGACTTCCGGGCAACCGGGAGGCTGATCGAGAGGGCGGCGGGAGCGGTGCGCCCTGGCTGAAAACCGGGGATGAACCGCCCGCTGCGCCTCCCGCCGCTATATAATCCTGGCCCTATGCTGCAAGGCAAGCGGATCGCGGTGGTGCTTCCCGCCTACAACGCGGCAGCCACGCTGGAGAAAACCTTTCAAGAGATCCCACACGATTTCGTGGATGAGGTCCTGCTGGTGGACGACGCCAGCCAGGACGACACGGTTTCGGTGGCAAATTCGCTGGGCATTCGCACCTTCGTCCATCCGCTGAACCGGGGCTATGGCGGCAACCAGAAGACCTGCTACCGGGAAGCCCTGCGCCTGGACGCAGACGTGTTCGTCATGCTGCACCCGGACTACCAGTACACACCCCGCCTGATTCCCGCCATGGCAGCGATGGTGGTCAGCGGACAGTACGACCTGGTGCTGGGGTCACGCATTCTCGGCGGGACTGCCCTGAAGGGAGGCATGCCGCTCTACAAGTATGTCGCCAACCGATTCCTCACCTGGTTCGAAAACCTGTGCACGCTGGCCAAGCTCTCCGAGTACCACACCGGTTATCGCGCTTTTTCACGACCCTTGCTGGAAACGCTGCCCCTCGGGGAGAACTCGGATGATTTCGTCTTCGACAACCAGCTGATCGTTCAGGCCCTCTACTTTGGCTTTCGGATCGGGGAAATCAGTTGCCCGACCCGCTACCGCCCCGACGCCTCCAGCATCGACTTCTGGCGTTCGATTCGATACGGCCTCGGAGTCATGGCGACCGCGCTTTCCTACCGCCTGCAAAAATGGGGAGTGCTGCGACTCTCGCTGTTCGATCCAGATGGCCGGCAGCTGCGCCGAGATCCCGAGGGGCCCGCGTGACACCGGCTTCCCAACCGGAGGCCCGAGTCGCCCCCAAAAGGGAGTCCCTCCCGACTCGAAATCCCAGAGCCAATCATCGAATGCCGCCGGGACAGGATCGCATGATTGACGGCGTAGGGAGTGTCAGGCAACACTGCATCCCCGGGCTGGGGACAGGGCAGGTCGGCCCTGAAAATGCGCAAACCCGGCAACGGTTCCGACCTCATCTCTGCCCAGACCCTTTCCGTTTGCCTCGAGCATTTCTACAATTCTGCCCAGGGAACACAGGACCATGAGCGTTTCTTCGAGGAATCCCTGGCACCGGCTGCTGCTCTTCCTTCTGGTTTTCCCCGTCGTGCTGGTGCCGGTGGAATGGCTGGTGGCGCGAGTGAAAGGTGCCGGTGAGGCTCGCAACGACACGATTGCGGCCGCCTATATGCCAATTCGCCTGAAGCCCAACTTTTCAGGCGAAGTGAGTGGAATGCGTTTTTCCACCAACGATTACGGCCTTCGAGGGGATGAAAAGTTTCCGCTCACTCCCCCTCCTGGAGAGGGCCGAGTACTGGCATTGGGAGACTCGGTCGGATTCGGCTGGGGAATCGACCTTTCCCAGCAATACACCAAGGTTCTGGAGGCGCGGCTCAACGGCAGCTCACCTCATTCAGACCTCCAGACCGTCCGCTGGAGAGTCATCAACGCGGCCGGTCAGGGCTACTCACCTTCCAGTTATCACGCCTATCTCGGCCACGAAGGACTGGCCTACCAACCGCGTCTGGTGCTGATTCAGGTCGAATTGTGCAACGACGTCACCGACGAGGCGCTGTTGTTCTGGCAAGGCCAGGACGATTTCGGAGGACCCAGACGGGTCCGCGGAGGCCGCTACGTCGTGGCCTGGGACGGCAACCTGCTCGGAAGCATGACCTGGGGACCCTATCTTCCAGAAGAGACATACGTGTATACACTTTTGATGCGCCGGCTCCTGACGACCTGGTGGAACTGGTGGCCGCGCGGAGTTTTCGCCCAGCAGCTCCCTCCGCCCTATTTTCACTTGGATTTCGACCGACCCTTCCTGACTGCGGACCGCGTAGAGGCAGGATGGCAGCGTTTGTTCGATGCCCTGGGGGCGACGCGGCGCCTTCTGGAAGCCCGCCGAATCCCAATGCTGCTCCTGATCCTGCCTTCCCGCTTCGTCTTCGAGCCGGACCAGAAAGAGTCCACTCGGCAGGCTCGCGCATTTCTGGAGCGCGCTGCGCGGATGGCGCGGCAACGGGGCGTTGAATACCAACTGTTCGAGGGCGAACTGGCCCGGGCCGGCGGCGCCGCCTTGTATTTCGATTTCGCCCACCCGGACGCGACCGGAAACCGATTGATCGGTGAAGCACTGGCTGAGACGGTCCAATCCCGACTGGGACGACGGGAATGAGGGCTTGTCGGCCGTGGGCCTTGGGACCTTTGGGGGGAAAGCGAAACTGGCATCTCAACTGGTGAATCCGGGAGGGGGAAAATCACTGGCCGGATGCCGTGTCACGCGCCCCCGGAGCCGCGAGGCCCACGCCGCACGCCCTACTTCACCGAAACGTGCAGCGTGGCGATGCCGCCGGTCAGTGGAAGGTGGCTCACTTCCAGAAAGCCCGACTCCAGGATCATTCGTCCCAACCGATCCGGGGTCGGAAACTCCCCAACCGACTCCGGGAGGTAAGAGTAAGGGCCGTCCTTGCCTGAGACGATTCTTCCCACCAGCGGCAGCAGGCGCGTGAAGTAGAAGTGGTAGACCTGTCGGAAGACCGGCCAGCGGGGCTGGGAGAATTCCAGGATGGCCAGCCGGCCCCGGGCCTTCAACACGCGGTGCATCTCTCGCAGGCCCGCGCTGTAGTCCTCCAGGTTGCGAAAGCCGAAGGCGATCGTGATCAGGTCGAAGAAGTCGGAGCGAAAGGGGAGCTGCAAAGCGTCTCCCTCCACGAATTTCACCCGGCCGTTGAGCCGCCGCCGCCGGACTTTCTGCTGGCCGATCACCAGCATTTCATGACAGAAGTCGCAGCCAATCACCTCTCCGCGTCCGGAAAACTCGAGAGCCACGTCCCCGGTCCCGGTGCAAAGGTCGAGGATGCGCGCCTCTGGGGGAAGGAGCAACTCCAGGTTGCGCCGCGCGAAGGATCGCCAACGTTGATCGATCGAAAGCGAGAGCACCCGATTGAGCAGGTCGTAGCGGGGCGCTATGCTGCCAAACATCCGGCGGATCCGCTCTGACTTGCGATCGACCATGTCTCGTCCGGCTCGGGTCAAGCCTGTGGCAAGGGTAGGACTTCTTTCCAGATCTCGGAAATTGTCTTGTCGTCGATATTCGACTGCATCTCGGTTGTTCCGATGTCTTTCAGCAACACGAAGACCTTCTGGTCATCCTGCCGCTTCTTGTCGCGCTCCATCGCCTCGAGCAAACGGTCGACCGCCAGGTGATCGACGTTAGGCAAGGGTCCCAACCTCAGAATGGCGTCGTGGATGCGCTGGACCTCTCGCTCGCCGAGCAGCCCCAGGCGCAAGGAGAGGCGGTTGGCCGCCAGCATTCCATATCCGACGGCCTCTCCGTGGGTGATCCCCTGGAACCCCGCCACTACCTCGAGAGCGTGCCCGAAGGTGTGGCCAAAGTTGAGGATCCGGCGCAAACCGGCCTCTTTTTCGTCGATCGTCGTCACCTCGGCCTTGATCTCGCAGCATCGACCGATGACCGGCTCGAGCACCTCCGACCGGCGCTCCAGCAGTCCGTCGAGATGTTCGAGCAGGTAGTCGAAGAAGGACTCGTCATAGATCAGGCCGTACTTGAGGACTTCGTAGAGCCCGGAACGGTATTCACGCTCGTTGAGGGTGTTCAGCGTATCGGTGTCCACGCACACCAGGCTGGGCTGATAGAAGACACCGATCATGTTCTTGCCGTGGGGATGGTTGACGCCGGTCTTTCCGCCCACGGAGCTGTCGACCTGGGAGAGCACGGTCGTCGGAATCTGCAGGTAGGGGATTCCGCGCAGGAAAGTGGCGGCAACGAAGCCGGCGATGTCGCCGGTCACGCCCCCGCCCAGCGCCGCGATGGTGGAGGAACGGTCGGCCCGCTGGGCGATCAAGTAGGTGTAGATGTTTTCTACTGTGTGCAGGTTCTTGAACTTCTCGCCGTCGGGGATGAAGATCTCGGTCACCCGAAAGCCGGATCCCCTCAGGCGTTCGACCAGCGGCTGGCCGTAGAGCTGAAACACCGTAGTGTTTGCGACCAGGAACATTCGGCTGCCAATGCCGTGCTTCCGGAAGAGCTCCGGCGCCTGCCCGAGCAGGTGAGGTGCGATCAGGATGTCATAGCTGCGCTGGCCGAGCTCGACGTGAACCTTTTTCATCGGAGTTTGCCTTCATCAGCGGCTAGCCAACAGCACGAATCGCCCCTTTCCGGCGTTCAGGCCGGCTACGTCAATATTCCCTCCAGAGGGCTGCTGGCCGTGGCGTACAGCTTCTTGGGAATGCGCCCGGCCTCGTGGGCC
Source organism: Acidobacteriota bacterium (assembly GCA_041630155.1). GTDB lineage: Bacteria > Acidobacteriota > UBA6911 > RPQK01 > JANQFM01 > JBFGHG01. Next base: position 22,008 of record JBFKLX010000001.1, on the reverse strand, counting down.
AGCCGTCCCGATTCCACCGCGAGTTTCATGGCGCGGGCCATGCGAATGGGATCTTTGGCACCCGCGATGCCCGTATTCATCAGGACCCCATCGACCCCCAGCTCCATTGCCACGGTGGCGTCTGAAGCCGTCCCCACGCCCGCATCGACGATGACGGGGAGCGAAACCATTTCCCGGATGATTCGGATGTTGTTGGGGTTTTGGATTCCCAGCCCCGAACCAATGGGAGCGCCCAGCGGCATGACAGCGGCGGCTCCGGCGTCCTCCAGTTTCTTGCAGACGATCGGATCGTCGTTGGTATAGGGGAGCACCACGAAACCTTCCTTCACCAGCACGCGGGTCGCGTCCAGCAGCGCCTCGTTGTCCGGGAAGAGGGTCTTCTCGTCTCCCAGAACCTCCAGTTTGATCCATTCCGAAAGACCGGCCTCGCGGCCCAGGCGCGCGTAGCGGATCGCGTCCTGGGCGGTGTAACAGCCGGCCGTGTTGGGCAGCAGCATGTAACGATCCCGGTCGATGTAATCCAGCAGCGACTCCCGGCTGCGATCGGTCAAGTTCACTCGCCGCACGGCCACCGTGACGACTTCCGAGCCGCTTGCCTCCAGGGCCTGCTGCATCACCGGGAAGCTCGAGTACTTGCCCGTGCCCACGAAGAGCCTGGACTGGAACGTGCGGTTGGCAATCGTCAGTTGATTCGTCATCTCTCGTATTCTCCACCGCCGACGAAATGAACGACTTCCACCCGATCTCCCGGCTGCAGGTTCGTGGCGGCCCAATGTTCGCGGCGGACTATCTCCTCGTTGACTTCCACGGCAACGGGGCCGCGGGCTGCCGGCTCCAGACTCTTGACCAGGTCCTCCACGCTCCAGTGAGCGGGGACCGCGTGAGTCTCCCCGTTGACGGTGATCTCGATCTGACTCAGCATACGCGATGCGACAGCGCCGCTACAACCTCGCCGGCCGCCTTCGGCTGTACCAGGAAAATTTGATTCTCGAGCCTCGAATCTCGCCCGCGCACCAGACTCCACGCCCGACTGTACCGCAACCCGGAAACAGAGGGGAGGAGGCTTTCGGGGGCGCGAGCACCCGAGTCGGCGGCAACGAGGTAGAGGCCCGGAGGATCGGGCCTTTAGCCCGGGTCACAACCGCTCGAATCAGAGCAGAGAAGCGAGCGCCCTTCGGCCCGCTCAGATCTCGAGTTTGCCCTGAAACACCATGTCTTTGAGCTTGAACTTCCGGTTGATCTTGGTTTCGCGGCTCAACTCGGTGACGAAACGGACTTCCTTCTCGGCAACCATGACCAGATCTTTGCCGTTTTCCTGCCGGGGGAAGATGAAGACCGCTTCCAGGCCTCCTGCTTCCTGAGGGGTCAAGTACCGTTTCAAGCGAATGCGCTTCTTGCTCTGCTTGGTAATCAGGTAGGTCTCGTTCTTGAGCAGATCGGTGGTGTTGTTGTCCAGTTCGGTTCGATCCTGGCCAGGGGATGGGGAAAGCATGACTACGATGTCGCCGTCCGCCAGCGGAGTCTCGATGAACCGCTTGACGGCCTCGGGGTCCGGGTTGCCGTTGATCATACTCAGCCGGGCGATGGCCATGCGGATGGGTTTGGCAGACTGAAAGCGAACGTAGTACTGCCGGGACTGAGCAAAGTCTCCTACTCGGGCTTCGCTGCTGGGAGATCCGAAAGCCGGCCCGCTGCTGCTGGTGGAGTCGATCGTGCTGCCCCTCTTGTTCAGGGCGACCGTGATGTTCTGGACCGAGGCCCACGGCGAATTCGTACGCAACTTGTCCGCCTGCTTCTGACTCCACTCCGTGTAGGGGGTCTCTTCCCAGAAATCTCCTGCGAAGAGGAGGCAGCCGAAGGCGAGGATCGTGGAAATTATCACTATTCTTTTCATTTTCAGCACTCCCTGCAATGCATCTCGACTGGGGAATCTTATCGGCTCACAGGTTTCACTTCAACCCGGGGCGAGCTCTGACCGCGACTCGCGACCGTGTTCGGATCGAAGGTGTCGTGCCATGTCTGAGTTGAAAAAGCCGGGCGTGAAACGTTACCTTCTCCAGATGCACAAGGGGCTGTGGCCGGTCCTGGCCGGCATGTGTTCCATCGGCTTTCTGGTTCTGCCCAGCCAGCCGCCGAAGGCCTGGCGATTCGCCGACGTCTCCGAAACGGCGGGAGTCACGGCGAGAATCGTGTCGGGGACCGCGGAAAAAAAGTTCCTGATCGAGACCATGGGGGGCGGCATCTGCGTCCTCGACTACGACCAGGACGGCCGCCCCGACCTCTACTTCGTCAACGGGCTCTCGCGTCCCGGGGGAGGACCGGACGACCGCAGCGACTACCTCTACCGCAACTACGGGGACGGGCATTTCCAGGAGGTCGCCGCACAGGCCGGGCTGGCCGGACTGCACTGGGGAATGGGATGCGTGGCGGCCGACTTTGACGAGGACGGCGACACCGATCTGTACGTCACCAACTACGGCCTCAATCAGCTCTTTCGAAACCGCGGGGACGGCAGCTTCGAGGAGGTCGCGGCCCAGGCCGGCGTCAACCTTCCGGGTTGGAGCACAGGGGCGGCGTTTGGGGACTATGACCGGGATGGCGACCTGGACCTCTACGTCGCCAACTACGTGGAATTCGACTTCGAGAATCCAGGTGGAGATCCCCGCTTCTGCTCCTACCGGGGGGTGACGGTAGCCTGCGGACCGCGAGGGCTGCCGGGCGCCTACGACAATCTGTTTCGGAACGAGGGCGACGGGCGTTTCACGGATGTCTCCGAGCCCGCGGGCATTCGAGCAGGAGGCAAGCTCTACGGTTTTCAGCCGGTCTGGACCGACTTCGACCTGGACGGCGATCTGGACGTGTTCGTGGCCAACGACAGCACCCCCAATCTCCTCTGGCAGAACAACGGCGACGGGACCTTTACCGACGTGGCGCTGTTGAGCGGCGTGGCCTACAACCAGGAGGGCCGCGCGCAGGCCAACATGGGCGTGGATATCGCCGACGTCGACGGGGACGGCCAGCTGGACATTTACTCCACCAATTTCTCGGACGACTACAACGTCCTGTACCGGAGCAGCGGCGGCGCTTACCTGCAAGACATCACCTTCCGAGCACGGCTGGCACAGATCACTTTCCGCTTCCTCGGATTCGGGACGCTCTTCGCGGATTTCGACAACGACGGACGCCTGGACATCTTCGCCGCCAACGGACACATCTACCCGGAGGTCGAGAAGCACGGACTCGGCAGCACTTACCGGCAGCCGAACCAGCTGTTTCGCAACCTGGGCAATGGCGAGTTCGAGGAGGTGGGGTCACAGCTAGGACCCGGCATGGCGCTGGTCAAGTCGACCAGGGGGGCCGTGCTTCTGGACTACGATGCGGACGGAGACCTGGACCTGGCGCTGTCCAATATGGACGAACGGGCCGACCTGCTACGCAACGAGCTGGAGCCGCGCCCCAACCACCTCCAGATCCGGCTGCGCGGACGGCAGTCCAACCGGGACGGGATCGGCGCACGCGTCGAAGTCACAACCGGCGGCCGCCGTCAGCTCCAGGAACTGCACGCCGGCTCCAGCTTCCTGGGCAACAGCCAACCGGTGCTGCACTTCGGGCTGGGCACCGCCGAGAAGATAGACACCCTCACCGTCACCTGGCCCAGCGGCAGAGTTCAGACCTTCACCGGCGTGGATCCCAATCGCAGCCTCGTCATCGACGAAACCGAAGGCTTCGAAGGCCTCACTTCAGAAGATTCCCAAGCTCAAAACTGAGCTCGCGGCCATCGGAAACCCCCACGGAGTGCAACGCAAGATCCCCCGTGCCTCTCGGCCTTTGCCGTTGGTCACGCATCCGCGCGTGTTCGACCCTCCTACGCCCCTGCCAGACGCTCTCCTGATGGAGTTTGCCAACGCTCTCAGGTCGCAGCCCAACGCCGTCGTTTTGAGTCCGGGAACGAGGCATTGGCGAATCCTCACACAGCTCTGCCTGGAATCGGACGCGAAAGGAAATCTGATTCCGGGCTCCTTTCTCGCGGCTCTCGCCATCGAGTCCGGTTCTGACTGGGTGACTTCCGATCGAGATTACAGCGGATTTCAGGGCCTGAAGGTGGAATGGGTCTGAACCCTCGGCCGGGGGAATCCCAAAACCTCAGAGTTTCGAACAAATCCGACATCGAGCGAGTCACTCAATGGTCGGACTCAGTGCGGAGGGATTCAAGAGACCGCTGTCGAGGGATTCCGCTGCGCCCGTGCGCCTCTGAGGCTGTCGGCCTCACTCTTCACTCAGCAACCGCCGGGCGGCCCGGCTCACCAGCGGCCAGGTGGAAGAGGGGGGCATGATGACTTCGAAGTGGCCCGACTCCGGGGCCACGATCAACTCCACCGGATCCCCCGCTCGCCTTGCCTCCTCGAAGTAGGCCAGACCCACCGGCCCCCAGTTCGAATCGTGAGCGCCGTTGATCAGGATCTGCCGAATTCCCAAGGGGACCATTTCGCTGGGTGAAGACTGGCGATAGCGTTCCGGAAACTCGCTGGGAGAGCCGCCCATCAGCTTGTCGATCACGCGGTCACAGGCGCCCGACCGCTCGACCATTCCCAGGTCGGCCGCCACGGCCAGGCCCAGAATGCCCCGCAACCGGATCGGCTCTCCCGAGGTGTGAAGGGGGCTGTTCTGGGGCAGTTTGGAGCGGCCCGCCAACCAGAGGGCCAGCTGTCCGCCCGCCGAGTGGCCGACGGCAATCACGCGGTCCAGGTCCACTGGGTATTGGCGAGCCAGAACGCTCAAGTAGTCCGCTCCCCGGGCGGCGTCCTGGAAGGTGGCCGGCCAGCCCCCGCCGGGGTCCCCGACTCTCCGGTATTCCAGGCTCCAGGTAGCGATGCCGTCGCGGGTCAGTGCGGCCGCCAGCGGGCCGATGTGTCCGATGTCATAGCGCGACAGCCAGCAACCGCCGTGAATCACGATGGCCACGGGGTGGGGGCCCGGCCCCGCCGGCAAGCGCAGGTCTCCAAACTGCAGGGGGTCGTCCCCATAGGCGATCCGAAAGTCGGCCGGCGGCGGGGGGACGGCCAGGATGTCGGCGGCGGTGGCCACCTCCGTCTGGGCGCGTACGGGCACAGCACTCAGGACCAGGAGGGCTGCAAGGACGATCCAGGGAACCAGGCTGGATTGGGCGGTGTTGGCCGCGGCTGGTCTCGATGCTGTATGCACGGGTAACATCATGTCCTCGTGGAAAACGGCGGTGTGCCATCGCATAGGGCGCAGGCCGCCGGCCAGAGTGACCTCGAGCGCTCCGACTGCATTTTGCCGGACGATTGATCGACAGGCAACAATCCCCGATTGAGCCGAACGGCTCGGGCGCGCTAGGCTGGGTCTGGAATGAGATTTCGAGTGCGGGTGCTTCTGGTATCGCTGGTGCTCATCGAGTGCTCCGGCCTCGGGTGGGGCGCGGAGATGCGTTTGCCGCCCGGCCCCTCTCAACAGGCACCGGTAGCCCCTTCGTACACCCTGCGCTTGACCAACCTGTGCCAGGAAACTCACCGTTTCGAGATCACCGATGAGGCGTTTCCGTCTGCCGCAGAGCAGCTCCTCGTCGCGGCGGGCTCGTCCAGAGAGGCGGCCTTGGGCTTCCCGCCCGCCGGACCGGAGCCCCCTTTCTCAAGCCATCTTCGGGTCCGCGTCACCTGCTCGACTTGCCCGCAGGAACCGGGCTGCGGTCCCCGGGTCAGCTTCCTCCATCTGGAGCCGCCACCGGGGAACGATGCGCTTTGGGACTTTCGTCCAGGCGCGGTGGTCGCCCGGCAGTGCGAAGCCGCCTGGAGAGAGCAACCAGACATCGCCCAGCTCTATCTGGAGCGCCTGGATGCCCGGGCCTGTCTGGGAGACCAGCAGTGGTCGGACACTGCTTTGGAGCCCGCGCCCGCCGCCCGTGCATTTCTGGAGGCGCTGGAGCGGCGCTGGATTTTCCGCCTGAGCGGCGGGGAGCTGTCGATCAACCAGCTGGACGGAGGGACGGGCTTCTCGTCTCTGGAGCGGTTCCTGCTCTCCTTCCTGAGCTCCGACCCTTCGGCGGCACCGGAACCGATCCGGGCAGACCGAATTCCCCGTCCCTTTTACGTAGCGGTGTTGCTGGACCTGCTGCGGAGCGGCTCGCAGCCGGCCAGCCCCCTGGAAAATGTCAGTTCGGAGTGGGTGAGTGCGGTCCTTTCGGCCGTCTCGCGGCTGGCCCGCGGGCAGTCACCCTTCCGCTCAACAGCGCTCAGGCCCCGGGAACGGGAGAATCTTCCCGGAATCGTCACGTCTCTTGCCAGCCGGGCCGGTCTGTCTCTTCCCCTCTCCCCGCGTCCAGCTTACCTGCCGGGAGTGGAGCGGGTCGAGCTGGAGGGCGGCTTCGACCCCGCGGGCTTCGACTGGCGCAGTCGCGGAGAGCTCGGCCATCCTTTGCAGAGCTTCGCCGCCTTCCAGCGCGACGCCCTCTACGGCTCCTTCGGCTACTACACGACCGAGCACGCGTTGATCGGGCGCACCGGCCATTTCGAGACCATCCCCCAGAAAGCCTTCCCCGTGTTCGGAGGGTTGATAGGCGAGCTCGCGGTCCGTACCTTTCAGCGGCTGGGGAGCCCGAATTCATTCGTGATTCGCGAAGACGGGGGCGGGCGCGGAGAGCTGGCCCGCGGCGCTCTCCTGTACCTGCAGACGCGCGCCTTGCTGCAGCCCGATTCCCCACACGCAGAGCTATGGAATCGGTTGCGCTTCGAAGCGGTGGAAATCTCCCCGGTTCGTGTCGAGGAGCAGCGGCGGGAAATCGGACACTGGGAAGGACTGGGAATCCTGCAGCCTGGGCGCTTTCGAATCACCCAGGCCGACGCCACCCGCTTTCTGACGGAACCCACCGCCGGATTGACGGTCTCCAACGAGCTGATCGATGTCCTGCCGGTCCAGAAGTTTTACGTGGAAGACTCAGGGCGGCTGTTTCTGGTTTGCCCCATCCCGTACTTTGCCGCAGGGAAAGACCGGGAGCGACGGCTTCGAGAGGTCTGGGGCGGCCAGTACAGAGCGTTCCGGAGAGAATCGAGAGAGTTTTCCGACCAGTACCGGCTGCCGCAGCGGGATTCTCGAATCTACCTCACCAATCCACGTTTCGAGCAGGTTCAGGAGTGGCTGCGGGCCAAGGAGAAAAGCCTGCTGCCGGCTGGCCCCTCCACGCGCCCCGAGCAGTTGCAAAAGCTGGTGCCCTGGCTTCCCAAGTTTCTGGAAGGGCTGATCCCGGTCGAACTGATCCCCGAATTGCACCAGCTGGTCGCAGGCCGGCAGGCAGACCTGCTGGGGGGCCTCGTTCACCGCGGGGAGACGGAGTCGGAAGCCTATCTGGAACTGGTCAAGAACGAATACCTGTCCACCGTGTACCAATCCCTGTCCCGAGGAGGTGCGCTGGTGGTGGACTACATGAACCCTTCGCCCGTCCCCAACAACACGGCGCTGCTGACCTACGGCGAGACCCGCTCGGAGGGCCGCTGGGCGGACCCCTACGTCGGATTCGGACTGCAGGACATCACGCTGCCCCCCGACGCCATTTCGCTGGCCCGGGAAGCTCGGCGCAGCGGCTGGAAGTTCGAGAGGCTCGACCCGCAGGAAGCGCTCCTGGAGCTGGCCGGCGCCCACACGGATCCCCACTCGAGCTTGGCGATGCTGGCCGGCCATGCCCGATTGCTGGGCTCGTCCCGGCTGTCCGATCCCGAAGTGCGCCGTGAGTTCGACCAGTGGTTGATCGGCCTCGCCCGGAGGCAGTCCAGCGGTGAAGGCCTGCTGGGGGCCCTTCAGCGCGACCTTCCGGAGCGATTCCAATCGGCGCTGGACGAGAGCGCGCTGGTGAAACTGCGCCGCACCCTGGACCTGCTCCGGCCCGGTGTCCGCTGGGAACCCGAAAACCCCAATTTCTTCCTGATCTTCCTGAGCAAAGGCCTTCTCCCAGGGCCGCGCTGATATACTTTTCCCGGAGAATCGATGCGAATGCACTGCCTCAGCGGAGTCGCACCAGGGTTGCTGGGTTTGCTCCTGGCACTGCCCGGCGGCATTGCCGCTCAGACGCAGGACTCGCTGTCGCTCGGCCAGGAGATGGTTCGCCAGAAGCGCTTCTCGGAGGCGCTGGCCCTCTTCGACAAAGCCAAACAGGCAGCCCCCTCCGATCCCCTGCCCTATTTCTATTCCGGGCTGGCTTTGCTCGAGGCCGGCCAGCTGCGCCAGGCGGGGGCCGAGTTGCGGGGTGCGCTCGAACGAGAGCCAGAGCGGCCCGAATACCTCCTGCTCTATGCCGAGGTACTGCAACGGTTGGGGTTGAAGGACTCGGCCAACACCACTCTGGCGCCCCTGGACGACCCGGAGAAATGCGGGCAGCTCAGCCCCAGTCAGCTCTGGCTGTTGGCCGACCTCAACCTGCGCCTGGATCGGCTGCAGCAGTCTTTAGAAACGCTCCACCTCTATCAGACCCGGCAGCCCTCCGATCCTCGCATTCCACTACGACGCGGTGAAATCCTTCTCAAGAAAGGCGACTACCCGGGGGCCGAAGCCAGCTACCGGCAGGCGGTCGGGTCGGGACCCTCGGCGCCCGCCCGTTACGGGCTGGGACTCGCGCTCTGGAAGCAGGGACGCCCGGAAGAAGCCCGTGGGGAACTGCAAAAGGCCCTGGAGCTCAGGCCCGACAATCTCGAATACCAGTATCAGCTGGGGATGGTGGCGCTGGACCTGGACGAGCCCCTGGAGGCTTTGCGATACCTGGAGCCACTGGAGATCGTGGCGGAGGAGACTCCCTTCGTCTACAGCGCCTTGGCGCGGGCCTACCGGCGGGCCGGAAACCTGGAGCGCAGCCGCGAACTGTTCGACCGTTTCCAACAGACCCAGGTTCGCCAATACGACCGGGAGACGGCACGGAAGCGGGCCGACGCCCAGGTCAGCCAGGGGCTGGAAAAGCTGCAGCTGGGCCAAGTCGACCAAGCCCGGGAACTCTTCGAAGAGGCGCTTTCGGAGTATCCCCAACACTGGGTGGCTCACAAGTACCTGGCCCGGATTCATCTGGGTACGCGCCAGTGGGGAGCCGCGTTTTCCCACCTGCAGTTCATGCAGCGGACGCGGCCGGAGGACTTCGACACACACGCCTTGCTCGCCGAGTACTGGTACCAGCGGCGGCAGCTTCCGCAGGCGCGAGAGCATGCCGAGCGCGCCAAGGCGCTGCGACCCGGGGACGCCGAGTTGCGCAACCTCCTGGGAAACGTCTATCTTGCCCTCGACCTGCGGGGGGAGGCGCTGCGGGAATACGAAGCAGCCGTGAGACTAGCGCCGGAACGCGCCGATTTCAAACTCAACCTGGAGTCACTCTCCCGCCCGTGAACCAACTCCCTTGGAAGCTCGCTCCCAGCCTGGAATCCCGCACCACCGGGGGACTGTCCCTGACGGCGCTCTGGTCAGTGCCGTTGATGTTGGGGCTGGGAGTACTGGCCGCCCCCGCCGGCAGCGTGATCCGGCTGGTGGACGTTGCGGCGGAGGCAGGGGTCACGCTCGAGAACGTCTCCGGGAGCCCCGCCAGAGAGTACATCGTGGACTCGGTGGGAAACGGGGCGGCCTTCTTCGACTACGACAACGACGGACGGCTGGACGTGTTGATCGTCAACGGCTCCACCCTGGAACGACTGCAGACGGGTGGCGACCCCATCGCGGCACTCTATCGCAACGTCGGCGAAGGCCGCTTCGAAGACGTCACCGCAGCGGCAGGCTTGCGGCAAAAGGGCTGGGGCATGGGTGTCTGCGTGGCCGACTTCGACGGCGACGGTTTCCGCGACCTGTACGTCACTGCACTCGGCCCCAACTTCCTGCTGCGCAATCAGGGCGACGGCACCTTCACCGATGTCACTGGCGCGGCGGGGGTCGGTGATCGCCGCTGGGGAACGGGCTGCGCTTTTGGGGATTACGACCGGGACGGAGACCTGGACCTGTACGTGGCCAATTACGTCCAGTTCGACGCTGCAAAGATTCCCAAGACCGGCGAGAGCCAACGCTGCAAGTACCTGGGGGTCGACGTCTTCTGCGGCCCGCGCGACTTGCCGGGCCAGGCCGATGTGCTCTTCCGCAACGAAGGGGACGGGCGATTCTCGGACGTCACCGGGCCGGCGGGTGTGCGGGAGCCTGACTATTACGGCTTCGGAACGCTCTTCTCCGATCTGGACGGCGACGGTTGGCTGGACATCTACGTCGTCAACGACTCCACGCCCAACCTCATGTTCCTCAACAATCGGGACGGAACTTTCCAGGAGAGCGCGCTCAGCAGCGGAACCGGGCTGAGCGAGGACGCCAGAGCCCAGGCCGGGATGGGCGTGGATGCGGGCGACCCGGACAACGACGGGCTGGCTGATCTGTTCGTCACCAACTTTTCCCGGGACTACAACACGCTCTACCACAACACGGGCCAAAGGACGTTTTTCGACAGCAGCAGCTCCGCCGGCCTGGCCACTCCTTCACGGGCATACCTGGCCTGGGGAACCGGTTTCGTAGACTTGGACAACGACGGATGGCTGGACCTGTTCATCGCCAATGGGCACGTCTATCCCGAGGTGGACGGGTTTCGCTCGGGAACGAGCTATCGGCAGCCCAATCAGGTCTTCCACAACCTGGGAAACGGAAAGTTCCAGGACGTGAGCGCCACCACGGGCCTTGACCTGACCCGGCTAAAATCCAGTCGCGGCGCCGCCTTTGGAGATTACGACGACGACGGTGACGTGGACGTGCTCGTCGTCAACAGCGGCGAAAGCCCTGACCTCCTGCGCAACGACTCGTCCAGCTCCCATCACTGGATCAAGCTGCAGCTGGTGGGCGGGGACAAGAACCGTGACGCGATTGGCGCGCTGGTCCAGCTGGAGGCCGGGGGGCACCGCCAGACCCGGGAAGTCCGCAGCGGCGGCAGCTACATGTCACACAACGATTTCCGGCTGCACTTCGGTCTGGGCCGGGCGGACCGAGTCGATCGAATCCACATCCGCTGGCCGGACGGCTCGGAGCAGGTCTCGACAGATTTGCCGGTGGATCGCTTGCAGATCATCCGCCGGTGATCGAGGGCGACAGCCAGGCTAGGGAGACGACAGGCTTTCGAACTTCTGCCGGTATTCCGCGGCCTCGCCTTTCTTCCCCTGCAGTTCGAGCACGGCCGCCAGGTTGCGATAAGCCAGGGCGAAGGAAGGGTCGGCTTCGATGGCCTGGCGGTAGAGAGCCTCTGAGCGCGCCAGATCCTGCCGGCGCGCGAAGAGGTTGGCATAGTTGTAGAAAGCCTCCGCGTACTGGGGATCGGATCGAATCGCTTGCTGGTATGCCTGTTCGGCTTGGTCGACCAGTCCGCTGGCCTCGTAACTGGTGGCCAGGCTGTTCCAGGCCTCCGCGTCCCCGGGTTCCTGGACGACCAACCTGCGAAAAACCTCTACCGCCAGCAGATGCTTGGCCTGCTGCTGGTAGACCGACCCCAGGTTGTACAGCACCTGCCGGTTCCTGGGCGACCGCTGGGCGGCCTGCCGGAAACCCTCCTCGGCTCGATCCAGCCGGCCCAGCCGCAGCTGCGCCACTCCCAGCAGCTGCCAGGCCTGCCAGTCCGAGGGCGCCAATTGGGTGACCAGTTCGAAACCCGCCGCGGCTTCCTCGAGTTTGCCGGTCTGCAAATAGGCGTAGGCCAGGTTGGAAGCACTTTCCACGCGGGTCGGGGCCAGGCGGATGGCCTCCCGGTAAGCTGCGATCGCCTCGGTCAGCCTGCCCATGGCCAGGTAGGTCGAACCCAGGTAGTCGTGCGCCAGCGGGACCCCCGGGTCCCGCTGCAGCGCGCTCTGAAAATGGCCCTGCGCCGCCTCTAGATCACCCTCGGTGTACGCCTCCATGCCCTGGTAGATCCGCGCATAGACGCCGATCTTCTGCTTGGGATCGGGGCCCTTGTCGGCGCCGGCCGGAGCGTCGCCTCGGGAGGAAGTCACGTAACCCAGTGAATTGAGACGGGCCCGCAGTTCGGGATCGATTTCCAGCTGCGCCGTTTGGGGCTCCTTCCCCTGCAGCAACCGGCGCATCCGCTCCAGGCGGGACTTCAGCCGATTGGCCAGCGCCCTCTCGCGCTGAGCCAGGTTTACGGTCTCCTCGCGGTCTTGCTCGAGGTCGTACAGCTCCGGCTGGGGGGCGGCCACGAATTTGTAGCGGGAAGTTCGGATCGCGAACAAGGGGCTCCAACCGAAGTGCAAGCTAGGGTAGAGTGTCTCCGCGTAGACTTCCCCACTCGAATCGGACTTGCCCAGAATCGCAGCCAGCTGGCCGTTGCCCTGGGCCGACGGCGCGACCGGCAGCCGGACCACCTGTGCAATCGTGGGCGCCACGTCGATGAGACTGACCTGGCCGTCCAGGCGCAGGCCCGAGGGGCTGCCGCCGGGAAGCTTCATCAGCCAGGGGACGCGCAAGACGGTATCGTAGACGAAAAAGCCGTGGGTGGGCTCCCCGTGTTGTCCCAGGTCCTCGCCATGATCGGACACCGCCACGATCAGCGACCGGTCCCACAAGCCCTCCGATTTCAAGAACCCGAACAGCCGCGCCAGCTGGGAGTCGGCATACTCGATCTCCCCCTTGTAGCCGCGCCTGGCCAGACTGCCGGGAGCCCGGTAGGGGGAGTGGGGGTCATACAGGTGTATCCAGACGAAGACGGGTCGCTGGCCGCGGCGGCCCAGCCATTCCAGGGCCTCGTCGACGACGGCCCCGGCGCGGCGCTCCGCCAGCAGGCCGCGCCGCTCCGCGGCTTGGCCGAACTGGTCGCCGTAGTGATCGAACCCGGCAGCCAGCCCGAAACTCCGATCCAACACCGCACTCCCCAGAAAGGCGGCCGTCTGGTAGCCCGCCTTCCCAAAGCTCTCCGCCAACGTCGGAATCGACTCGGGAAGGCGGTAGCCACTGTTGTCCCGCACACCGTGGAAGTGGGGATAGGTTCCAGTCATCAGGCTGGCATGGGCGGGAAGGGTGAGCGGCGCCACCGTCACGGCCTGCGTGAACGTCACCCCCTGGGCGGCAATCTCGTCCAGGGCCGGCGTGGACACGTCCCGGGCGCCGCCTGACCTCAGGTGATCGGCCCGCAGCGTGTCGATGGACACCAGCACCACGGACGGCCTTTCCTGGGCTGTGAGCGAAGCACACGCGCACAGCGCCAGGAGAATCGAACCGGCGACTGCCCTTCCAAGCCTCTTAGCCGACATCAATACGCTCCCTGCCCGTTGGTGGACTTGGGAGAGCGCCCCGCGACGCTTCGCTCCCCTCCTCCGCGGCCTCCCGGCCAGCCTCCTATCTCTGGAAGCGTGGATCCAGCCGGGCGGCGGTCTGCAGATACTCCCGTGCCTCCTCAGGTCTGCCGGCGGCCAGCAGCACCCGTCCCAGGTGAAAGAAAGCGGCCGCGCTCTCTCCGTCCAGCCGGAGTCCCCGGCGCAGAGCTTTCTCCGCTTCCGCCAATTCTCCGCGCTGGGCCAACCCGATGCCCAGGTTCACCCAGCCCGGAGCATAGTCGGGGGTTTGCCGCGTGACTTCCTGGAACTCCTGCTGGGCTTCCTCAGGCCGGCCGTCGAGCCGCATCAGCAAGCCCAGATTGTTGCGCGAACGGTAGTCGCTGGGATCCCGGCGCAACAGTTCGCGATAAGTGGCTTCTGCTTCCCCGTACTGCTGCAATCCCAAATAGAGTCGAGCCAGGTTGCCGCGGGCCAGGTTGTTCTCGGGATCCTGCTCCAAGGCCGCGCGGTACAGGTCGCGAGCCGCCGTTACCTGGCCTGCGCGTTCCCGGGCCAGGCCTTCCAGATAATCCAAACCGCGGGTCTGGGGGTCCAGGCGCCGGATCTCCTCGATCTGGACAAAGAGCTGCGGCGTCACCGGCTCGTGCAAGGCGCCCAGCACCCGCTGATAGAGCTCGAACACCTGGATACGGTCCTTGGGATCTGCCCCGCCCCCCTGCCGAGGGTGTGGAGACGCACCCAGGGCCACGTAGCCCAGCGCGGCGAGACGCTCCGCATCCTCGGCCAGCAGGACCGTGGCGGAGTCCGAGTCGGAGGCCGCGGAGTGGCGCCCGAGGAGACGCTCCAGCTCTTGGCGGAGGCGGGCTGCCAGGGCCTGGTCTTCCGAATACAGGTTGCGCGTCTCGCCCGGATCCTGCTGCAGATCGTAGAGCTCCGGGCGGGGGGCCTCGATGAACTTGTATCGATCTGTACGCCAGCTGCGCAACGGGCTCCAGCCGAACTGCAGCTGTGCCATGAGCGATTCCGCGTACAAGCCCCGGGGGCGTTCTTCCCGGCCCGTCAGGCTGCGCAATGCGCTGCGGCCTTCGATCCCGGGAGGAACTTCGAGCCCCAGCAGCTGCAGGACCGTCGGCATCACGTCGATCAGCGAGAAGGCTTGCCGAACCCGCTCGACTCCCGGCTCGAATCCCCCGGCCGGCCGGATGATCCACGGAACCCGCAGGGTGGAATCGTAAATCAGGAGGCCGTGGGTGGACTCGTCATGCTCTCCCAGCCCCTCTCCATGGTCGGCGACCAGGACGATGTGCGTCCTCTCGAGTAAATGGAGCCGCCGCAACTGCTGGTCGATGGCCTGGATGCTGGCATCGACGCGCGAAACCTCCTGGTCGTAGCTTCCCCGGTAGGGCGTGTGAGGGTCGTACAGGTGCAACCAGGCGAAGAAAGGGCGCTCTCCCCGCCCCTCCAGCCACTCCAGCAGACGTTGGGTGGTGTCCCTTCCGTCGCGCCGTAGCGAATTGGTCGACATCAGGCCGTCGACGGGCGCCGGGAAGGACTCGTCGTAGGTCTCGAACCCCTGTGCCAGCCCGAACCGGGAGGCCAGCACATAGGCGCTGATGAAAGCACCGGTCTCGAAGCCGGCCTGGCGAAGCTGCTCGGCCAACGTCAACCTGCTTTCCGGGAGTACGAATCCCGTGTTGTCCCGGACCCCGTGGCGCAGCGGCGTGGTGCCGGTCAACAAGGACGCGTGCGAGGGAAGCGTCAGCGGCACCTCGGCGTAGGCGCGCTCGAAGAGGACGCCCTCCGCGGCCCAGCGGTCGATGGCGGGGGTGCGGTTACCCGGATAACCGTAACAGCTGAGCCGGTCCGCCCGCAGGGTGTCCACGGAGACGAGCAGCAGGTTCTCGGCCCACAAAGAGCCGACCGCCGGCAACATCCAAAACAGGGCGGCAATCAGGGATCTCCTCATCCACATCATCAGACCCTCAAAATTGTACAATACGGTCTCGATGCGTGAGAAAGGACGGCCACCCAGGGAAGGGGCGAAACAACCGCCGGCTGCAGGCAGTGACGGAGCCGCCGGGAGGATCTTGCTGGCCCTGCTGCCGGCCCTGGCGATCTGCACCTGGGGCCTGCAGGCGCTGGCCCGCACCGTGGGGGAAGACGAGGTGGCGGGCGAATACCTGGGCCGCCAGGTCTGCTCCGACTGTCACGAGGATCGCGCCGGGCAGCATCGAGGCAGCAATTTTTTCGCCAGTTGGAAGCCGGCCGGCCGACTGGCCGATCTCCGCTTCGAACGCAGCGTCCAGGAGGAAGGGATCCGTTACTCCATCGGACAGACCGGCGGGGCCTGGACCTTCGAGGTTGCGCTGCCGGGCCGCCCCCCCCAGCGTTTTCCGGTTCACTCGATCGTGGGAGGAGAACGCTTCGGGCACAGCCTGCTGCTGGAAGTTTCCGCAATCGAGGGGAGAGCCTTGCCGCGCGCGGCTCTGGTCGAAGCGCGTTACTTCATCGAAGCGGAAACAGGGCGACTGAAACTCTCGCCCGGCTTTCCCCGGGAGGCTCCACTCGATTACGCGACGGCGGTAGGACGGGTTCTGAGCCCCGAATTCACCGAGAAGTGCCTGGACTGCCACGGCGGGATTCGGGACTCCGAGCTCGCGGCGCGGGGCGGCCCCCGGCCCGTATTCGTGGACACGGGGGTGGGTTGCGAGCGCTGCCACGGGCCCGGCGGCCGTCATCTGCAGGCGCTCGAAGGCGGAGGCGAGGACCTGGGCATCGTCAATCCGGCCCGGCTCAGCCACTCCGGGGTGATGGAATTGTGCGGGCATTGCCATAGCGGCTTTTCGCCCATGTCCCAGCCCCGGCCCAAAGATCTGCTGATCTCCAACCAGGTCAACGCGCTGGCCCGGTCCCAGTGCTACATTCAGAGTCAGGCCGGCTTGTCCTGCATCAGCTGCCACGATCCGCACCGCAACGCCCGCCACGACGAGCCCGTGTACAACGAGACCTGCGCCAGCTGTCACGGGGATGCGCAGCCGGGCTCGGTGGTCTGCAACCTGCAACCCGGAGGAAACTGCGTCCAGTGTCACATGCCGGTGGTGGACCGCGCCGGGAACTTCCGGCTGCGAGACCACTGGATCCGTGTGGTGCCCGATTCGAGCACCGCCACTCCGGCCCACCATGGCCGCTAAGGAGGAGCGCGGAACATTGAGGCAGCCCCAGCCCGCAATCAAGTTGTTCCTGCCTGCGCTGTTTGTGGTGCTGCTGCTGGTGCAGATGGCAGCCGCCGCGGAAGGCGCGCGCTACCTGCGGCTGATCGCGGTCCGGAGCCGCGCCGAGGCGGAGGAGTTGCGGGCCGCATTCCAAAGGGGCGAACCCTTCGAAAAGCTGGCGCAGCAACATTCCATCGACCCCAGCGCCGAACGCGGCGGCTACCTCGGCTTCGTTTGGCTGGATCGGCTCAACGACTCGTTCCGGAGGGCCGCAGCTCCTCTGCGACCAGGTCAGGTCAGCCCTCCCTTCCAGCCCAGGCTCGAGTGGGTGCTGCTGTACCGAATGAAGCGCGATTTCCATGAACGCGTCACCCGGCTGCAGGAGCAGGGAGACGCATTCCTGGAGCAGGACCAGCTGGAGGGCGCGCGCGACTCCTACCTGCAGGCCCTCTTGCTGTTCCCCGACTTTCCCCAGGGGCACTTCTCTTTGGGGGTGGTCTACGGTCTGCTGAATCAGCCGGACTTGGAAGAGAAGAGCTACCGGCGAGCCCTGCAGCTGGCCCCCGACTTCGCCCAGGCTCACTACAACCTGGGCAAGCTTTACGCCGCCGAAGGAGATCCCTACTCGGCTCTGCACGCATTCCAGAAGGCCATCGAGGCCAAACCCGACTACGCGGAGGCCCATGTCAACCTGGCTGCGCTGCAGCTGGCGACGGGGGACCAGCAGGCAGCACTCGCCTCGGCCGGTCGCGCCGTGGAAATCAATCCGCTGCTGGCCTCGGCCCACTACAATCTGGGGTTGGCTCGAGCCTCCTCCGACCTCGAAGGGGCCTTGCAGAGCTTTCGCCTGGCCGCGACGCTGAGCCCCTCGCAGCTGGACGCGCGGGTGAACGCCGCCGTCGCCCTGGCCCGCCTGGATCGGATGGAAGAAGCGCGCAGCGAACTGGAAGACCTTCTCGAGCTACACGCCGATTACGAGCCGGCCCGCAATCTCCTGCGGCAGCTGCAGGAGATGGAGCAGAACCGATCAGCCCCGGAGACACCTCGAGGATCTCCAGGCCCCAACTCGGCCAACCTCTCGCCTGATGCCCAGAAGGCCAGAGAACAGGCGCTCGAGTGGATGTCTCGAGGGGAGTTCGAACAAGCCGGCGACCTGTTGGAACGAGCCGGGGCACAATCACCCCAGGACGCATCGCTGCGGGGGCTGGCTGCCCAGGCCCGGGCCGCCGCGGGAGCCCGCCTCTACGCCCAGGGCCGTTTGGATTCCGCCAACCTGCAGTGGCGGAGGGCGCTGCAGCTCCAGCCCGAATACGTCCCTGCCCTGTTGGGGTTGGCCCGCTCAGCAATCCGGCAGGGCACATTTCCTGAAGCGGCAAATCTGCTGGATCGGGCCGCCCGGCAGCGGCCGGACAGCCCGGCCGTGGTGCTCACCAAAGCCGAGCTGGCATACGAGCGCCGCGATTTCGAGACGTCTTACGGGCTGCTGCGCCAGTTGCAGCCCAGCCGGCTGGAGGTGCCCCACGTGCTGCAGCTGGTCGCTCTCCTACTGGATTTGGAGCTGACGTCCGAAGCGCTGGAGATCGCTCGCGAAGCTGTTCCGCAGGGCGAGCCGCTGCTCCAGCTGAGCCATCTCCTGACGGAGAATGCCCTCTACGAAGAAGCGGAGGGGCTGCTCCGGGACCAGAACTCACCGGAGGCTCGGCTGCAGCTGGCGCACGTCTTTCTGCGCCAGCTCCGCTTCGGGGAATCGGAACCGCTGCTCGAGCAGTTGCTCGTGTCCGGCTATCGCCCCTGGCAGACTCGAATGCTGCTGGGCAAGCTCTACCTGGATTCCGGAAGAGCCGAGCGAGCCGTCCCGGTGATGGAGCAGGCGGTGGAACTGGAGCCGGAGAACATCAACGGCATCCAGCAGCTGGCTCTCTGCTACTGGCAAGCCGGCGACCGGGACTCGGCGATCGCCTGGCTTCGGCGCGGCCTGAAGATCGAAACGCAATCAGACTCTCTACAGTACGAGCTGGGGAGGATGCTCTCCCAGAGCGGTGAGCGAGTGGAAGCTCTCGGTCTGCTGCTGGGTGTGGTGGGCCGGCAGCCCGACCACCCCCGGGCCCATTATGTTTTAGGCGACCTGTACCGCCAGCTGGGCGACCTGGCCGCCTCGCGCCGCCACCTGGAACGCTTCCGGGAGCTGCAGGAGTCGCTGGAAAAAGACCGGCGCGAGCTGAAGGCACGCAAAGCCGCTCTGAAAACTCGAACGGAGGGCCAGCCTTGATCCGCAGAGTCTCGACTTTGACCCTTCTCGCCTGGTCGCTGCTTGCTGCTCCCGCCGCCGTGTCACCCCAGTCTCTGGCCGAACAGGCACGAAGATTCGCTGAAAACGGCCAGTGGCTGCAGGCCGAGGAGGTCTGGCGCAAGCTCGAGCGGGACTCCGGGCTGGGCGCCCAGCATCTAGACCTGGCGGTCGAAGTCTCCACCCGGTTGAACCACTGGAGCCGGGTGGTGGAGATACTGGAAAGCTCTCGCCCCAAGCAGCCGCTCTCCCTCGCGCAGCGGGTGACGCTTTACGAAGCGCGGCTCAAGGCGGGCCAGAAGGCGGAGGCCGAGGCGGAACTTCAGGCTCTGCTGCGCGATCGCCCCGAGGACGAGCACTTCGCCCACCTGCTGGCTTTCCTCTATCTCAGCCAGGAGCGTTACGAGCAGGCCATCCAGACCTACAGCGATTTCCTGCAGCGGGTTCCGGGCGCGATCGAGAGCCGTGTCAACCTGGCTCTCGTCCTGTTCAAACTGGGCCAGGGACCACCTGCCCTGCAACAGCTTTCGCGGGCCTTTCAGCAGGATTTCGAGGCGGCCAACCAGTATTTCTACCGCCAGCTGGTCCGCAACATGCCGACCCAAGGACTGGCTTCGCTGGCCGAAGACGTGAAGCGAGAACTGGGCCTTCCGCTGGACGGCGCCCGCACCCACCTCTACCTGGCCCGTGAGTACGACAATCTGAAGCGCTACGACCCCGCCATCGAGCACTACGAGCAATACCTGGAGGCGGCCGGCGAGGATCAGGGCGCTCTCCTGGCACTGGCAAAACTCCAGTTCCGGGCGGGTCGGGACACCGCCTCCGAAGAGTTGCTGCAGCCGCTGCTCGAGGCGCCCGGCGAGACGGGAAACCAGGCCCGGCTGCTGGCCGCCGAACTGGCCATCCGCAGCGGTCGCTTCGAAAGGGCCGGGGACCTGCTCTCGGGCCTTCCTGCGTCCTTCCATGGCCAACCCCTGTTTCAATATTTCTCGGCGCGAGTCGCTCTCCACCTCGGCCAGCTGGAAAAAGCCAGACAACTTCTGCAAGAGGTGATCCGGAAGGACCCTGACCTGGCCGAGCCCTATTTTCACCTGGCCCAGCTTTACTTTCGCAGCGGAGAGATCGAAGAGGGCCGCCGGCTGATGCAGGAGTTCCAGAAGCGGCAGCAGGATTAGACACGCCGCCCATTGCCTGCCGAGCGGCGGGGGTGGACCTCCCCCGCGGACCCTCTCTTCCTGCCTGGGCAGCCATGACTTCCTCATTGGCAAACCCTGCCTTGCTGCCACCTGCTGCCCGGCGCCGTCAGGCGGTTTCGGCGACCCCAAGTCGCTTGGGACGCAGCGAAGCCTCCCGCAGCAGCGGATTTGACCCGCTGACGCAAAAGCAGTACAAAGAAAGAGACGGACGCACCGGCTGCATCGGCGTGGAAAGTCTTGGGTTTGGCCGGGGCCATGGCAACCGGAATCCGAAACCGGGCTCTCGTCAGAGGCGGCAATGATCGCTACCTTGCTCCTGGCTTTGTTCCTACCCGGTTCCGTTCGAGACCCACTCCCGGAAAAGCATCAGCGCTGGCTGCAGGAAGAAGTACCCTACATCATCTCCAATCGTGAAAAAGAGGAGTTTCTGGCCCTCGAGAGCGAGACGCACCGTGAGGCCTTTCTAGAGTATTTCTGGCAGCGCCGGGACCCGGACCCGGCCACCGAGTCCAACGAGTTTCAGGAGGAACATACTCGCCGCATCGACTACGCCAATCAGCATTTCGGGAACGAAGGAAAACCCGGTTGGCGCACGGAGAGGGGCAGAATCTACATCATTCACGGCCCACCGGACGATGTTCGCTATTCCTTCGGACGCAAGGTGCGCGTGACCGTGCAGCGGCCGACCTCGATCCTGAATCCGGGAGGGGGCCCCACCCCAGTCGCCGAAGTCGAGATTCAATCTCCGGAGAGCGAAGCCTGGACCTACTTCCAGGTGGAGGGCTCTCGCTCGGTTGCAGGTGTCTTCAGCGTCATCTTCGCGAAGATGCGGCCGAACCCTCTCTACGAAGTCGAGCGCTGGGTCAAGCGGGTGGATCCCAACTCCGATGTCTCTCAACGCGTGGAACGGGACCAAACGATCAAAGGGTTTGCCACACGGCCCGGCCTCTACCTGACCAACGATTACCGGGTGATCTACGCGGGGCAACCCCGCTTCGTGGATCTGGACGAACTGCTGCGCAGCGCGTTCCACCCCCACACTCCGGCGGTGGACCAGTTTCAACGGCACCAGGCGCTGGCCGACCTGCAACGCCCCTCGGGTGAAGTCCTGGATGAGAAGTTGGAGCGCCGGGAACGACTTCGAAAGTGGGTCGAAAGCCGGATCTTCTTCGGCGAGCTACCGGTCGAGGTGGGGGTCGGGTATTTCAAATTCCTGGACGGGCGGGTCCATGTCCCCGTCCGCCTGGGAATCGAAGTTCCTCCCGAGCAACCTGCACCGGCAATCGAACTGCTGGTCGAGCTGGCCAAACCTTCGGGCCGGGTCGTGGCGACTTTTTCGGATGAGATCCGGGGCCAGGACGGACGACTTCTTTCCGGAGAAATCTCCTACCAGTCGCGGCTGGTGGCGTCACCGGGAAGTCACGTGTTGAGGGTCACTGTGGCCGATGAGGCCAACCAGCGAATCGGCACCTGGACGGAATCGGTGAACGTGCCCGACTTGAGCAGTCCCGGCTTCGGAGCCAGTGACCTGGTCCTTTGCGAGCAGGTGATTCCGCGCAAGGATTTCGAGAAACAATGGGGGAAAAAGAAGCTGGGACGGCGGCGCGGCCAACGTGAGTCACCGCTGGCTTTCGACGACTACGTCTTCCTGCCGGCGGTGCATGACAGGTTCCGGCGCAAACAGAATCTGACCACCTTGGTGGAAGTCTACAATCCCAGCCTCTCGGCGGGCGTCCCCCAGGTGGAGATCCAGTCGTCTCTCCGGCGCGAAGACGGCACAGCGCTCGACTTCCCGGTGCGACAGCTGGACTACCTGACCGACAAATCCGGGAACACGATTATTTATGCCTTCACAGTGCCACTGAAACAGCTCGACCCGGGAGAATATCGCTTCACGGTCGAGATCACCGACTCCCCCACGGGTCAGGTAGTCCGCAAATCAGTGCCCTTGCGGATACGTTAGAAGGGCATAGGGCGTAGGGCGTAGGGCGTAGGGCTTGGGGTGAGGGCTGAGGGTTGTGCTCCGCTGGTTCGGGACCCGCGCT